>CAIPDT010000085.1 GCA_903863905.1 uncultured Methylococcaceae bacterium | reverse complement strand
GGTTTCGGTGATCGTCGAAAAGCCATGCTGGAAGACATCGCTGTATTGACGGGTGGTGTTGTTATTGCAGAAGAAGTGGGCTTAAGCCTTGAAAAAGCTGAGTTGTCTCAATTAGGTACTGCTAAACGTGTTCAAATCACTAAAGAAAACACAACTATCATTGATGGTGCGGGTTCTGAAGAGCAAATCAAAAATCGTGTTGTACAACTTCGTGCTCAAGCTGACGAAGCGACATCTGATTATGATAAAGAAAAGTTACAAGAGCGTTTAGCTAAATTAGCTGGCGGTGTTGCGGTTATTAAAGTAGGCGCTGCGACTGAAATTGAAATGAAAGAAAAGAAAGCGCGCGTTGAAGATGCATTGCATTCAACACGTGCAGCGGTTGAAGAAGGCGTAGTGGCGGGCGGTGGTACTGCGTTGGTTCGTGCCTTATCTGCTTTAGTCGGCTTAGAAGGTATCAACCATGACCAAACCGTCGGTGTTAATATCTTACGTCGTGCGATGGAAGAGCCTTTACGTCAAATCGTTTCAAACGCAGGTGACGAGCCTTCAGTTGTTTTCAATGAAGTACAAAAAGGTACTGGTAGTTACGGTTACAATGCAGCCACTGGTTTGTACGGCGACATGATTGAAATGGGTATTCTTGATCCCGCTAAGGTAACCCGTACTGCCTTGCAAAATGCAGCGTCTGTTGCTGGGTTGATGTTGACCACTGAAGTGATGATTGCTGATGCACCAAGCGATGACAAAGGTCATGGCGGTGGTCATGATATGGGTGGCATGGGCGGTATGGGTGGAATGGGCGGCATGATGTAATCATGCGGTCTTAAAGCCTCATTGCTTTAAGTCATTACAAAAAAAGCCCCGATGGTGTTTACACCGTCGGGGCTTTTTTATGTCTGTTGAATTAGAAGATTAAACTAGTGTATATGTACTTCACGTGCTTTAACGGTGTCACTTCTACGGATGGTATAGCTATCGGCTTTATCGCCAGTGTATTGGGTACCATCGTCTTTCAGTAAAATTAACGTACCTTCTTCTTTGATAAAGTATTGGCGTTTTTTTGACTCATCCTTTGACGTTAAAATAACGCGTTGAGTTTCATCATTCCATTCATACTTACCTTTCTCGTAAATTTCTCTTGAAGACTCTTTAGCCGGTTGAGTCACTAAAAGATAATTATTCTTTTGTTTTAACGATAAGGTGGATTTAATCCCGTTACAATCATTGCAGGGTAAAAAGCCATAAAATACGCCATGAAAGTCTAAACTTTTATCAATGGGGGTTACATGTGACGCATGTTCATCTGGACTCATGTTTTGTTCATGACTTTTAACGCGGGCTTTAAGGTAGTTTTCTTGCATTGTTAAGTCAGTTGCTGCTATAGCGGTATTTGCAGCAAGCAACAGGCTAACAGAAATTAACGTCAGTGATCGTTTTAATTGTTTTTGTAAAACTGGCATATAGGTTCCTATTTTATAATTCTGGCTTAATTAATCGGGCGTTTGGTAAGTGTACCCTGAAAAGGCCTGTTTTAATACCGTTTGCATAAGATGACTTGAATAGTCGGTCATATTATTAATTAGTTAATATAACGGTATTATTTAAAGGGTCAAATTTAAGTGTGACTTCTTTTGAGTTTGGTTACGGTTTGTTTATTAGACATTATTTAAAAATGTCCATTCTGCAAAGCATGCTGCTTGTCCTTGGTAAAGACCGTCAGGCGTGGTGAGGTTCCAAACGACGGCATTTTTAATCATAAAGCGTTTAAGTGTGCTTGAAATGCGAATGCCTTCATAGTGCCCAATAAATCCCTTTTGAGTGACTTCTGCTAATAAACGCGCTCTTTCTGTTTGATTTATCGGTTCTGCTGATAAGCGTGAGGGTAATTGTGTAAAGTCACTCCAATTGAGTTCAAACAATTCTAAGGCTTTTAAATTAGCATAATTGAAAATAGGGTCGCTAGACGTATCATGGCTTACCAGGGCAAAGGGCGCATGAAATAGCTGGATGGCTAAGTCTTTGTCGGAATCAGTGTTTTCAAGTAGAGCTTTAAACAGTAAGCGTTTATAACTCTCATTAAGCAGTTGGGCGTGTTTAGCGAGAAATTGATTCTGTTGAGTCGGATATTCCATCGAAATTATAGGTAGTGAGTAGAATTTGTAGTCGAGAAGATAACGCTATATTTTAGCAATTATTTTAGATGAATATGTTCTGGCGGTAAGTTTTTCTGAGCTCTTTCATGCATCTTGTTATAAGCGGCTTCAATAGACTGTGTACATAACTGGGTGTTATACAAAATGGATGAGGCGAGGTTAAGTTTTAATTTATTTTTAAGTTGGTTCAGTTTGTTCGGTGATGTAGCTAGTTCGATTGCGACCCTTTCATAGTCGCTGATATGGTTAGTGATGAGTTCAGTTAAGTTAAGCGCAGTCAATAAACTTGCTGCCATTCGACTGGCGAAAGAATGTCCTACGCAAGTCAGTACCGGTACACCCATTTTTAGTGCGTCACTTGCGGTAGTTCCTGCATTATAAGGCGAGGTGTCCAGAAAAAGATCAACCACTTGATATCGTGCAAGGTAATCATTTATAGATAATCTTGCTCCAAAAAATAGTCTGTCTGGGTTAATCCCTTTGAGTTGACAGGTGGCTATTAAATTTATTTTTGCTGTCTCATTGTCAACATAAAGAAGTAAGACACTATTTTCAACTTGATTGAGGATACGCATCCAACTATCAAAAGTTGTTGGAGTAATTTTATAGGTATTGTTGAAGCAACAAAACACAAAAGCTTGTGCGGGTAACCCTAATTCTTGTCGAGTGACCTGATGAGTCGGTAGCTTTTGTTTAGAATCATTGATCTGGTAGTTGGGTAGATAAACGATTTTTTCTGAATAATGTTCCTGATTGCATTCAGGGATAATAGTTTCGTCTGCCATTAGGTAATGGATATATTCTGCTCCCATAGTGCCAAGATATCCCAGATAACTAATTTGTATAGGGGCCGTTTGCAGGGCAAATATTCCTGTTCTTGAACCTTGGGTAAAGCCCCCTAAATCTATAGCAATATCTATTTCAAGAGATCTTGACAGGCTTGCAATCTCTGGGTCCGACAAATGTTGTATGTCATAAAAATGATTCACCCCTTTTCTGATACGAAGATTCATTTCATCCTGGGTATTGGGTCCTAGAGAAAATGCATAGACTTCAAAATGATTTCTATCATGAGTCTCATAAAGTTCTGCGGTGAGATATGAGACGGGGTGATTCCTAAAGTCGACTGAAAAATAACCCAGTCTAATTTTAGTATGATGTAAATATGGCTTTATTTTGGGTAACGCAGGGTTAAGTGGATATTTTTCTCTGATATAAATTTCAGCTGATTTTTTTTGGATAGCCGGTGCGTCAGTCAGTCCGAGTAGTGCAAAGGGCATGGAAACCACTTTAGATTGTTGAGTGTTTTGGATAATGTCTGTTAACCGTTGTGAGAAGTCTTCCCAAATACATAGATGCATTCGGGTATGTAGTGAATAGCCCAGAAGAAAATCTATATCCGCTTTTAACTCGATAGCGCGATCAAAATTGGGCAACGCTTCTTTAAGGTGTTTTAAGTCTTGTAAGGTAATCCCAAGATTAGTGTAGGCTTCTGCATAGTTTGGCTTAAGTGAAATGGCATGCTGATAACTTGCTAAAGCCTCGTCGTAACGATTTAAATCTCTTAAGACGGTCCCACGATTAGAATAGGCCTCTGCATAAAGAGGGTTAAGGGCAATGGCTTGATTGTAACTGGCTAAAGCGTCTTCAAGAAAAGTGAAGTCTTGAAGCGTAACTCCTCGGTTGCAATGAGCCTCTGCATAATGTGGGTTAAGACTAATGGCTTGATTGTAATTGGCTAGCGCTTCGTTGGGAAGGTTTAATTCTTTTAGAATAATGCCTCTGTGGCAATAGGCTTCAGCGTAATTGGGGTTAAGTGTAATGACATGGTTATAACGGTCTAAGGCTTCGATTAGAAGATTTTGCTCTTTATAAAGAGCACCTAGATTTAAGTAGGTCTCAATATACTTTGGGTTGAGGGTAATGGCCTGTTGATAACTGAGAAGAGCCTCATCTAATCGGTTGAGTTTTTGTAAAACAATACCTTGATTGTTGTAGGCGGCGGTATAATCGGGTTTAAGGATAATGACTTGTTTATAACTTTCTAAAGCCTCTTCTAATTTATTTTGATCTTTATAAAGGTTGCCACGATTATAATGGGCTTCAACGTAATGAGGCGTTAGTGTGATTGCACGATCATAACTTAATAAGGCTTCATCTAATTTTCCAAGATCGCTTAGTATATTTCCTTGAGTATTGAACGCATTAGCTTGCTTGGAATTAATGAGTGTAGATCGATGAATGATTTTTAAGGCTTCATCAAATTTGCCTTTTTGACGATTAAGAATCGCTAAATTTGTTAATAACGTCGTATTATTAGGCAAAGATTTAAGGAGTTTTCTATATTGAATTTCTGCTAAATCTAATTGACCGGCTTGATGCAACGCCACAGTTTGTTGGATCAACAACGATTGTTTAGATGTTTGGCCATTGGGTTTTTTAGGTTGCATTAGAATGTCTTTGTAGAAAAGAGAGGTAATATAAATAGTGACCCTGATTATACTTCCTTATATTCATTTTTTAATAATGTATTGGATCATAAAGGATATCAAGCGTTGTATGCTGAAACCCTGTTCAGTAGAGATGATTTTAGACGCATGTTTGATCATAGTGATTATGATCGTCTAGGTGAACAACTATCATTTTGTCACCCAGCGATTGAAGAGGTATATCAAAGGGTCTCTTTTCAAAGGGGGAGAGTATCGCCTGTTGAAATGAGAAAACTCATAAGCGAACAGGCGGCTAAGAAATCTTAAGGTTTAATGAGTCTTAAATACCATCGAATAAGGCTTCTTTTCGAGTGGTATATTCTTTGTCAGTAATGAGTTTTTTTCTTTTGAGTTCATCTAGTTTGGAAATTTCTGTGAAGAGATCAACTTTTGGTGTTTTATCTACACGGTTATTTCCTGACTCAATTTGTATCATTTCTTTTTGAGTCCCCAAACGATCGACGACCCCTTTGACTAAATGAATGACGTAAGTTTCAGGGAGTTTGGTATCTAAAACCGAGTCATTGAGTAAATAGATTAAATCTTCAGCGTTGTTATTATTTGTCGTGCGATCAGGATCGCCCATTAAGGATAATACTTTAGCTTTAGTCATGCCGGTGCTGATATCATCAAGTTTAGAGGCGACAGTAAAATGGTGCGCACAACTACTTAACAGTAATAAGGTGGGGATAAGCGGTAATATAGAGAGTGGTTTACGCATGTGGTACTCTTAGGTATGAATAATATAATTAGATTATTGATGATAAAGGATTAACGGGGTTAAGCTTAACAGAGATTCTTTTTATTTAAGTAGCTTTTTTAAGGTATTCCATCCTTCAATATTATGAGGGTGTTCAGTAACAGGGTTTTGGCGCAATTTAAATAACACATGTTTTATATCACTCAATGTTATAGTTTCGAAGAAATTATTAAAAAATCACGATTCATAAGTATTATCTATCCTTGTGCCAATGAGCAAGTTGTTTTTCAGCATCTCAAGACCCTTCAAATAGAGCATCCTCATGCTTCGCATATTGTATTTTCGTATCGAATAAAAACGCCTGAGGGCATTATTTATCGATTTCATGATGCAGGTGAACCAACCGGTACTGCAGGAAAACCAATCTTTCAGCATCTTGATGGTAAAAATATTATTGATGCTTTAGTGGTTGTTATTCGGTATTTTGGTGGAGTCAAACTCGGGGCGGGTGGATTGACTCGTGCTTATAGTGCGATGGCAAAACAGGTGATTGATAGCGCATTATTAGAGCCCTATATTGAAATGGCTACGCTTAATGTCACTTTGGACTATGAAAAATTTCAGGCCTTTGAATATACCCTTAAAAAATTGAATGGGCGCCTACTTGAACAAGAGTTTGCCGGACAAATTCATCTGAAAGTGATATTGCCGTTAGAGAATAAGGCGGAGTTAAAGGGCCAGTTTGCCATAACCTAGCAATATTATAATTTGGTCTGCACCATTATGAATAAAAATAATTGATTTGCTCTGATATGGTGCAATTATGGATGTGTTTTTTAGGGCGTGACGAATACGGAGAATGGCAAGATTGCGAACTATTTTAAGATATAAGGCTGTCAATATAGGCTCTTAAGTCTATTGATAACCAGATGAATACTACTTTATTAGTGCGAGAATATAATAAATTAATCTAAATTCATTTATTGGCATACTCTCTGCTTTAAGTAATTATGAAGCGTTACTTTAAAACTTAAAGAGAGAGGATCAAATGAAATTGATAACTGCTATTGTCAAACCTTTTAAACTAGATGATGTCCGAGAGGCGTTATCAGACATGGGGGTTTCTGGGGTAACCGTAACTGAAGTAAAAGGTTTCGGTCGTCAAAAAGGTCATACTGAACTCTATCGCGGAGCGGAGTATGTCGTTGATTTTTTACCTAAAGCAAAAGTCGAGGTGGCTGTTGCTGATCAATTATTAAGCCAAGCTGTGGAAGCGATCACTAAAGCAGCTAATACTGGAAAAATTGGTGATGGTAAGATTTTTGTCACGGACTTAGAACAAGTTGTGCGTATTCGTACCGGTGAAACCGGTGATGAAGCGCTTTAGTTTGGATGGAGTGAACACATGAAACATTTATTAAAAAGCTTTATTTTTGTCGCTCTATTGAGTTTTGCTGGTTTTGCTTTAGCCGATGCGGCCGCAGTAACACCTACGATTAATAAAGGCGATACGGCATGGATGATTGTCGCGACGGTTTTAGTTATTTTGATGGTTATCCCAGGATTAGCTTTATTTTATGGCGGTATGGTTCGCGCTAAAAATATGCTGTCTGTTTTGATGCAAGTGTTCGTCATTTTTTCAATGATGGCGATCTTGTGGGCACTTTATGGCTATAGTGTTGCTTTTACAGAAGGCAGTCCATTCATTGGCGGCTTTAGTAAGCTCTTTTTAATTGGGATTACTCCTGATTCCATGGCGGCTACTTTTTCTAAAGGCGTCTACATTCCTGAATATATCTATGTGGCGTTTCAATTAACCTTTGCCGGTATTACGCCTGCATTGATTATTGGTGCGTTTGCTGAGCGAGTTAAGTTTTCAGCTATTTTAGTGTTTATGTTGATTTGGTTTACCTTTGCGTATTTACCTATGGCACACATGGTTTGGTATTGGGCGGGTCCTGATGCTTATACTGATGCGGCGGCAGGCTCTACAGCCGGTGCTACAGCGGGCTTCTTATTCCAAAAAGGTGCTTTGGATTTTGCAGGTGGTACAGTAGTACATATCAATGCGGGTATTGCTGGTTTGGTTGGCTGTTTGATCATTGGTAAACGTATTGGTTATAAAAAAGAATCCTTAGCGCCACACAGTGTCACCATGACTATGATTGGTGCCTCATTATTATGGGTGGGCTGGTTTGGTTTTAACGTAGGCTCTAACTTAGAAGCGAACGGTTTGTCTGCCTTAGTTTTCATTAATACTTTATTAGCCAGCGCGGCAGCTACTTTAGCATGGAGTGGTGCTGAATGGGTTATTCGTGGTAAACCTAGTATGTTAGGTGGCGCTTCAGGTGCGATTGCAGGTTTGGTTGCCATCACTCCTGCGTGTGGTTGGGCAGGTCCAATGGGATCGATTGTTTTAGGTGTGGTCGCTGGTGTGGCTTGCTTTATTGCAGTCACGAGCCTAAAGAGTTTGTTAGGCTATGATGATTCGTTAGATGCTTTTGGTGTTCATGGTATTGGTGGAATTATCGGTGCTTTAGGTACTTCAGTGGTAGCAAGTCCTGCATTAGGTGGTACAGGTGTATGGGATTATGTGACTAATGGGGTTGCTGAATACAGCATGTCGACACAATTTATTAGTCAATTTTGGGGTGTAAGCGTCTGTATTATTTGGTCAGGTGTTGTTTCATTTATCGCCTTTAAGTTGATTGATATTGTGATGGGCTTAAGAGTCAGTGAAGAAGCTGAGCGTGAAGGTTTGGATATCTCTGAGCATGGCGAGACAGCGTATCATTTATAAAATGAGCTGTATCTGGACTTAAAGCTGAAAGAATGGCGTTGAGTCCAGAACGGTTTAGAATAATGGTTAAGCAAATAAATACGGGAGCCTAGGCTCCCGTATTTATTTGTGTTCGTAGTAGGTGTTTAACCTTGTAATTTTTCTTTTAGCATTTTATTAACTTCAGCGGGGCTTGCTTTTCCCTGCATTTCTTTCATCACTTGCCCGACAAAGAAGGCAAATACCTTGTCTTTACCACTACGATATTGTTCAACTTGACCGAGGTTATCGGCAATAATTTTGTCTATAATGGCCTCAATAGCCCCGGTATCAGTGATTTGTTTTAAACCTTTTTCTTCAATAATTTCATCTGCTGTAGACGTTGATTGCCACAAGGCTTCAAAGACTTGTTTCGCAATTTTTCCGGAAATCGTGTTATCACTAATACGCGTTAATAATCCCGCGAAGCGTTCATAACTAACGGGTGAGTCAGTGATTTCTAATCCAGCTTTGTTTAGTGCTGCGGATAAATCACCGGTAATCCAATTTGCACATAATTTGGCTTCTGAGTTTGAAGCTTTAATTGTGGCTTCAAAGTAATCTGCTAAAGGACGTGAAGAGGTTAAGATGGTTGCGCTTTCTTCATCTAATAAATAGTCTGTTTTAAAGCGTTGTTTTTTAGTGTGCGGTAATTCAGGTAACTCCGCTTTTATTTGGGCTTTAAAGGCTTCATCAATCACAACAGGTAATAAATCAGGATCAGGGAAGTATCGGTAGTCGTTAGCTTCCTCTTTGCTGCGCATGGAACGCGTTTCATCTTTAACTGAGTCGTACAAACGAGTTTCTTGCACGACTTTACCACCTCTTTCAATCAGTTCGATTTGGCGTTCGACTTCATGATTAATGGCTTTCTCGACAAACTTGAATGAATTGATGTTTTTGATTTCTGCACGTGTACCAAATTCTTTTTGACCTTTGGGGCGAACAGAAACGTTAGCATCACAGCGGAATGAGCCTTCTTGCATATTACCGTCACACACACCAAGATAGCGTACCAATTCATGAAGTTTACGCATATAAGCGACCGCTTCTTTGGCTGAACGCATATCGGGTTCAGAAACAATTTCTAATAAAGGGGTGCCGGCACGGTTTAAATCGATACCGCTTAAGCCGTGAAAGTTTTCATGTAAAGATTTCCCCGCATCTTCTTCAAGATGTGCCCGAGTAATGCCGACGCGTTTAGTTTCACCATCCACTTCAATATCTAAGTGTCCCTTTCCTACAATGGGGTGATCCATTTGGCTAATTTGATAGCCTTTAGGTAAATCAGGATAAAAGTAATTTTTTCTAGCGAAGACTGAATAAGGGGCAATATGAGCTTCAATAGCCATGCCAAAGATAACAGCCATGCGCACGGCTTTTGCGTTTAATACGGGTAGTACGCCAGGTAAACCTAAATCTACAGCACAAGCTTGAGTATTAGGTTCTGCACCATAAGCGGTTGACGCGCCAGAAAATATTTTTGATTGTGTGGCTAATTGAGCATGAATCTCTAAGCCAATCACTGTTTCCCATTCCATCATTATCTCCTTATTCAAAGCCTTTAGGTGTCTGTTGATGCCAATCAGTGACTTGTTGATACTGATGAGCAATGTTTAATAAGTGCTCTTCAGTAAAGTAATTACCGATAATTTGTAAGCCTACGGGTAGGTTATTGATAAACCCAGCTGGAATTGAGATTGCAGGTAAACCGGCTAGATTAATAGCAATGGTGTATATATCAGACAAATACATTTCAATAGGGTCTGCTATTTTTTCGCCGATACCAAAAGCCGTTGTTGGGGTAACAGGGCCCATAATGACATCCACTTGGGTCAGGGCATTTTTAAAGTCATCACTAATTAAGCGTCTAATTTTCTGGGCTTTAACATAGTAAGCATCGTAGTAGCCTGTTGATAACGCATAGGTGCCCATTAAAATTCGACGTTTAACTTCTTTTCCAAAACCTTCTCCCCGTGAGCGGGTATATAGGTCTGATAAATTAACGGGGCTTTCGCAACGGTGGCCAAAGCGAACACCATCAAAGCGTGATAAGTTAGCTGAGCATTCTGCAGGAGCAATGACATAGTATGAAGGAATAGCGAGTTTAAGATTAGGCATTGAAACTTCGATAATTTCTGCACCTAATTGACGATATTCATTAATAGCACTTTGAAGTGTGGACGCCATGTCACTATTTAAGTCTTCACTAAAGAACTCTTTGGGCAAACCAATTTTTAATCCAGCTAAAGAATTATTAAGTTGAGCGCTATAATCGGGTACAGGAACGTCAACGCTGGTAGAGTCTTTCGTATCGAAGCCGGCCATGGCTTGCAATAAGATAGCGGCATCTTCGGCACTACGAGCCATAGGGCCGCCTTGGTCTAAGCTTGACGCATAAGCAATCATGCCATAACGAGACACGCGACCGTAGGTAGGTTTTAGACCGGTGATGCCACATAAAGCAGCGGGTTGACGTATGGAGCCGCCAGTATCAGTGCCGGTAGCACAAGGTGCTAAGCGGGCTGCAACAGCGGCGCCAGAGCCACCCGAAGAGCCACCAGGCACAGTATTAGTATTCCACGGATTTTTAACGGCACCGTAATAACTCGTTTCATTAGATGATCCCATTGCAAACTCATCCATGTTAAGTTTGCCTAACATGACTGCACCAGCTTGATTTAGCTTTTCAACCACCGTCGCGTTATAAGGCGCGATAAAGTTATCAAGCATTTTTGATCCACAGGTCGTTTTAACATCTAAAGTACAAAAAATATCTTTTTGTGCAAGTGGTATACCTGTTAGGGGCTGTGTTTGTTTATTAGCTATTCTGGTATCAGCAGCTAGCGCAGATTGTAAAGCTAATTCTTCTGTAACGGTGATGAAGGCGTTTAAATCTGAGTGTTTTCTGATTCGATCTAAAAAGTGTTTTGTTAATTCAATGCTGGAAAATTGGCCTGATTGTAGGCCTTGCGCTAATTGTGTGAGTGTTTTAGTGTGCATTAGTGTCGGTTTCCTTTACTCAATCACTTTGGGCACAAGATAGAGTCCATCTTCTACTTGTGGGGCAATAGTCATAAATTTTTCACGATTATTGGATTCGGTAACGGCATCTATTCTTAATCGTTGAACTTGGTCCATAGGGTGCGCCATGGGTTCTACATCAGAGGTTTTCAGTTCACTCATTTGGGTCATTAAGTCCAGAATTCCTGATAAATCTTTTGCGTAAGAGTCAATATCTTGCGGATCGATTCCTAAGCGCGCTAAGTGCGCAATTTGGATCACTTCATTTGTCGATAACGACATCTTTATCTTCCTCTTTAAATAGGGTGTCACTTACTCTTTTTTCCCGAAAATACTGGGGATATAGGCGACAGATAGGGGTCTATAATTGAAAACGTAACGTTAGATTGACACATACTTTAGTTTTTAACCTTGTACCTTGTGTCATTGCTGAGTATATTACTACAAATATGATACTTATATCTTGCTCAAATACCTGCTTGATTGATAAAGTATCACTCTTTTTTTTATTCCTCAAAGGAAACAGGTAAAGATGTTCAAAAGAATTCGCGGTCTTTTTTCCAATGACCTCTCTATAGATTTGGGAACCGCCAATACATTGATATATATTCCAGGACAGGGAATTGTTCTTAATGAACCTTCTGTCGTGGCTATTAAAGAAGATAGAATTCGTGGATCTAAGACAATTGCGGCGGTGGGTGCTGAAGCTAAATTGATGTTAGGACGTACCCCTGGAAATATTACAGCTATCCGTCCTCTTAAGGATGGCGTGATTGCTGATTTTGCAATTACTGAACGGATGTTGCGATTTTTTATAGAAAAAGTGCATAAAAAGAATCGCTGGCTGCGCCCAAGTCCACGTATCTTGATTTGTGTGCCTTGTGGTTCGACTCAAGTTGAACGCCGTGCTATTCGTGAATCTGCCGCTATGGCAGGTGCGCGTGAGGTGTACTTAATTGAAGAGCCTATTTCTGCAGCGGTGGGTGCCGGTTTGCCGGTAGATGAGCCCTGTGGGTCAATGGTGCTTGATATCGGTGCAGGTACATCTGAGGTGGCGGTTATTTCTTTAAATGGTATTGTGTATTCTAGTTCAGTGCGTATAGGTGGTGATCGTTTTGACGAAGCTATCGTTAATTATGTCCGTAGAAATTATGGTACTTTAATCGGTGAAGTGACGGCGGAGCGTATCAAATTAGAAATTGGGTCTGCGTATCCCGGCAATGAAGTGAAAGAAATTGAAGTTAAGGGTCGTAATTTAGCAGAAGGTGTTCCTCGTAGCTTTACCTTAAATAGCAATGAAATTTTAGAAGCATTACAAGAGCCCTTGGCAGGTATTGTGGGTGCAGTCAAAGTAGCATTGGAGCAAACGCCGCCTGAATTAGGGACTGATGTCGCTAATAGAGGGATTTATTTAACAGGAGGGGGCTCTTTATTAAAAAATATTGATCGTCTTTTGTCTGAAGAAATAGGATTGCCTGTACATATCGCAAATGATCCTTTGACCTGTGTAGCTAGAGGCGGCGGCATGGTTCTGGAAATGTTGGATAAAAAAGGACTTTCAACTTTTTCTTTAGAGTAATGTCTCTGTAAGTAGTTTTTTAGCTGTAACGTCAGTTTTTATATGCGGAGTTACAGCGTTTTTTAACTGATACGAGGCATTCCTATAAAACTTTTATTTGCCACCGGTCCATCAATCAATACCCGCCTATTAGTCGCTGTTATTGCTTCGGTAGTGTTGTTGCTAACTGAGCATAAATACGCACAAGTAGGCGGTATTAGAACGACGCTGTCTGTTTTTGTTGACCCTTTAAAATACTTGGTGGATTTGCCGACGACACTTGTTGAGCAGGCGACAAATTCAGCCAGTTCGTATAGCGCATTAAAAGAAGAAAATGCTCGTTTGCGCGAGGATCAATTGGTTCATCAAACTCGATTGCTTAAATTTGCTGCTTTAGAAAAAGAAAATATTCGCTTACGCGCGTTATTAGAAAATTCTTTTAAATTAGGGGAGCAAGTTTTAGTCGCTGAATTGTTATCTGTTAACATGGCTCCTTATGAGCATATTGTCGTGGTTAACAAGGGTACTCGTTTTGGGGTTCATCCTCAGCAACCGGTATTAGATGCCAATGGCGTAGTAGGCCAAGTTTTTAGAGCGTTACCTTTTACCTCTGAAATTATGTTAATTACCGATCCAAATCATGCGATACCTGTACAGGTAAATCGTAATGGATTATTAACGATAGCAGTTGGCAGTGGACAATTAAATCGTTTGGTATTGCCTTTCTTACCTAGTAATGCAGATATTCGCCCCGGTGATCTATTGATTACCTCGGGTTTAGGTGGGACTTTTCCTCAAGGGTATCCGGTAGCCGTGGTTGATGAATTTACTGCTCAACCTAATAAGGCGTTTGCAACGATTACAGCCACTCCAAAAGCCTTATTAGATCGAAATAGAGAGTTAATGATTGTGTGGAGTAAATCAATTCCTGTGCCGTTAATTACTAAGCCAGTAGTCAATGAGGAGGGTGCGGTTAATGAGGTTAAATAATTATATTGGTTTTTTTCGAATTTTTATCACACTCATTTTAGCAATGTGTTTAAGAGTGATGCCTATATCAGGAGATGTCGCGATGTTAAATCCCGACTGGGTGCTCTTAGCATTAGTTTATTGGACGTTAATATTACCTGAACGCGTTGGTATTTTTCATGCGTGGTCCTTTGGTTTATTAACAGACGTATTAACAGGAAGATTGTTAGGGCAATATGCCTTAGCCTATTCATTAGTTATTTATATCTGTCTTAAATTTCATAAACGCTTACGTCAGTTTCCTTTTTTTCAGCAAGGGTTATTTATTTTCTTTTGTTTGCTGTTGTCGCAATTATTATTGTTTTTTATTAAGAACCTTCAGCATCCCGCTCAACTGCATGCCACTTTTTGGCTGCCTGTTTTTACGGGTACTTTAATTTGGCCTTTGGTGTATGGATTATTGCGTTTTGTCAGTTCCTTTAAAGTTTTAAAGTAATAGTATTCCGCCACTTATGCCTAATATGTATGCTATTAAAGATCATTCGCTGGAAAGGCATTTATTCATTAATCGAATTCTTGCTGCTTTTATTGTTATTAGTTTTTTAACAACCGGTTTAATTGTTCGACTGATTTATTTACAAGTTGTGGGGCATGCCCATTATGCTTCCTTAGCCAAAGATAATAGTATTAAATTAGTGCCCTTAGTACCAACTCGTGGCATGATTTACGATAGGAACGGTAAAGTATTAGCTGAAAATACCCCCTCTTATAGTTTGGAAATTATTCCTGAGCAAGTCCATGACATGGATGATACGCTCTCACGTTTACAAAAATTACTGGATATTTCTAATGAAGAAATTGATCAGTATCAAAAGTTAAGAAAACGTCAAAAACGTTTTGTAAGTTCCACCCTACTATTAAGCATGAATGATGAGCAATTAGCAAAATTTGCCGTTGCTAGGCCTTACTTTCCGGGTGTGGATATCCGAAGGCAATTGGTCAGACATTATCCGTATAGCGAATTAACGGCTCATGTCGTTGGTTATGTGGGGCGTATTAATGAAGCAGAAATGAAGGATTTACCTGTTGCTGAATATCGTGGCTCGACTCATATTGGTAAGTTGGGTATAGAGCGTTCTTATGAAAATGACCTGCACGGTAAAACAGGTTATGCGGAAATAGAAACCAATGTGCAAGCCCGTCTTCTGAATACTTTAAATGAAGTGAATCCAGAGCCGGGAGCCAATCTTTATTTGACTTTAGATATTGATTTACAGAAGACGGCCTATGATGCCTTGGAGGCATTTAATGGGGCAGTCGTTGCAATTGATATAAAGACCGGTGGTGTTTTAGTGTTTGTGAGTCGCCCAGGCTTTGATCCCAATCCATTCGTGGTTGGTATCACTAATGAGGCTTATCAAAGTTTACAATCTTCAGAAAATCAACCTTTGTATAATCGAGCGTTACGGGGGTTATATCCACCCGGATCAACAGTCAAGCCTTTTGTTGCGCTGGCTGGACTTGAATATGAAGCCATTACCGCCGATCAAAAGCTATTTTGTCCGGGATTTTATCAATTGCCAGGCGTCACTCATCGTTATCGTGATTGGAAAAAAGGTGGGCATGGTTCAGTGAATATGAATCAAGCTATTACTGAGTCTTGTGATGTGTATTTTTATCGACTGGCGGCTACGTTAGGCATTGATAATATGTATGACTTCTTACATAAGTTCGGTTTTGGTGAGAAAACAGGAATTGATTTAGTCGGAGAAAAAACCGGTTTACTACCTTCTCGTGAGTGGAAATTTGAGAAAAAAAATCAAGCGTGGTATCCAGGTGAAACACTCATCACTGGTATTGGTCAGGGATATTTGCAAGTTACACCAATACAATTAGCCAGAGCAACAGCGGCATTAGCGAATCAAGGAAAGATGATCACGCCTTTTTTGGTTGATAAAATGGTTAGTGTACAAGGTGTTCGACCTGGGGTGGTCCTTAATTCATATAATATTCCGATGAAGTCGGAAAATGTAGCGTCGGTTATTGAAGGGATGGTGAACGTGGTTCATGGTGCTAGAGGGACTGCAAAAGGTATTAATCGAGGCATTGATTATCAAATTGCAGGTAAAACGGGAACAGCTCAAGTATTAGGTATCAAACAAAACGCTAAATATAACGAAAATAGCATTGACTTTAAATATCGGGATCATGCCTTATTTATGTCTTTTGCACCGGTTGATGATCCTAAGATTGCCGTTGCAGTAATTGTTGAAAATGGAGGGCACGGAGGTTCAGTAGCCGCACCGATAGCTGGGCAGGTTATCAAGCAATTTTTAAAGGAAAAACATGAAAACTGAAACTCGTCATGAGCAATTTGAAGCGCCCTCAGTCTTAGGTACTTTTCTAAGAAGATTACATATTGATATTCCACTATTTATAGGGTTATTGTTAACAGCACTATTAAGTATGGTTATATTGTATAGTGCAGGTGGCCAGAATATCGATATTTTAATGCGTCAGATGGGGCGAGTGGGGTTAGCTTTTTTTTTGATGACGGTCTTGGCGCATATTCATCCTTATCAATTTAAACGCTATTCCACCGTCTTGTTTGGTTTTGGAATTATATTACTTATCGCTGTGTTAATAATTGGACAGATAGGAAAAGGTGCGCAGCGTTGGCTTGATCTGGGTTTTTTTCGATTTCAACCTTCAGAAATGATTAAGCTCACCACGCCTATGATGATAGCTTGGTATTTAGCAGAGTATCCTTTACCGCCAAAAGCAAAGCAATTATTTATTGCGACCTTGTTAATTATTATTCCTACGTTATTAATTGCAAAACAGCCTGATTTAGGGACAGCGTTGTTAGTGGCTAGTTCGGGAGCGGGTGTGTTGTTTTTTGGAGGACTTTCTTGGTGGATTATGGGTGGTATTGCGGCACTTTTGACCGCATTAACGCCCATTATTTGGCATTTCATGCATGGTTATCAACGTGATCGGGTGCTTACGTTTTTAAATCCAGAAGCGGATCCTTTAGGGCGTGGATATCATATTATTCAATCAAAAATCGCGATTGGATCTGGGGGGGTTTACGGTAAAGGTTGGCTAGGTAGTACCCAATCAGAGTTAGATTTTTTGCCTGAGAGTTCAACCGATTTTATTTTTGCAGTGTTTGCTGAAGAGTTTGGTTTGTTAGGTTGTCTGGGTTTATTAACCTTGTATTTGTTGATTATTGCGCGATGTTTATTTATTGCCTCACAGGCTCAAGACAGTTACAGTCGTTTATTAGCAAGCAGTTTAGCGTTTACTTTTTTTGTCTATGTGTTTGTAAATATTGGTATGGTTATCGGTGTATTGCCGGTAGTCGGAGTGCCCTTGCCTTTGATTAGTTATGGCGGGACTTCTATTGTGACACTTTTATCTGGGTTTGGCATACTCATGTCAATTCATACTCATAGAAAATTCCGTTAACGCGAGTTGCTCCGATTGAAAGTTTTTTCATGTTAAAAAATAATCCGCTATCAATAAAAACTAAAGTGGTTTTATCTGCGATCACTTTAGTGTCATTTTTAACAGCGTGTACCTCAAATATTAAAGGCACTGATTCAGCAACAATCTTTATTAATAAAATGGTGGAAACCCATGAATTTGATAAAGTTGCATTAGACCAATTATTTGAGTCAGTTCACATTAATCAAGATATTCTTAAAAGAATGTCAACACCCGCTGAAGGATTGCCTTGGTATAAGTATCGAAAAATATTTATAACTGAAGCACGCATTCAAGGTGGTCTCAAGTTTTGGCAAGAAAATGCTGAAACTTTAAGCCTCGTAGAGAAAAAAACAGGCATTCCTCCAGAAATTATCGTGGCCATTATTGGAGTTGAGACTTCTTATGGTCAAAAAACCGGTAATTATGGGGTTTTAGAAGCCTTATCTACCTTGGCTTTTGCTTATCCTGCGCGGAGTGCTTTCTTTCAGAGTGAGTTAGAGAATTTCTTGTTGTTGTGTCGAGAAGAGCATCTTGATCCTTTAGATTTAAAGGGATCTTATGCAGGAGCTATGGGGAGCCCCCAATTTATGCCGAGTAGTTTTAGAACTTATGCGGTTGATTTTAATAAGGATGGGCGTAGAGATATTTGGCGTAACAATAGCGATATTATTGCGAGTGTTGCAAATTATTTTATTAAGCATGGGTGGCAGGCAGGACAAGAGATTGCTTTGCCTGTGAGTGCTTCTGGGGAGCGTTATAAGGTGTTTTTGAATCAGGACCTTAAGCCACATTTAAGGTTCGACCAGTTAGAATCACTCAACTTAAACATAAAGAGACCCCTACCTTTAAATACAGAAGTAACGCTGCTAGCTTTTGAACAGAGCATATCAGGACAGCATACGAGTGAAGAACTTTGGGTTGGATTAAACAACTTTTATGTGATCACACGTTATAACCATAGTCCCTTATATGCGATGGCTGTTTATCAGTTAGGCCAATCTATTTTAAATGAAAAAGGCAAATTCCCATGAATAAGCTCTTATTAACCTTTGTTATATTAACGCTCTACGGGTGCTCAGCTAAGCACATTAAAACAGTTGAGTTATCTCAACCTCCGGTTTATAGCTACATCGATCAAAACGTTTCAAGCACTCAACCTACTAGGCAACATTCAGTTTTACCTGTTAATAATGCAAATATAACGGATTTGACTGAGCAAGACGATATTTTTCCCAGAATTGGCCGCTATATAAAACAAGGTATTGCTTCTTGGTATGGACCTGGTTTTCACGGTAAGAAAACAGCGACCGGTGAAATATTTGATATGAATGCAATGACAGCCGCTCATAAGACGTTACCGATTCCATCTTATGCAAAGGTCACTAATCTTGAAAATCATCGTAGTATTATAGTTAGAATCAATGATAGAGGGCCTTATGTAGGCAATCGTGAAATGGATTTGTCTTATGCGGCGGCTAAAACATTAGATTTAGAAGAAGAGGGCCTTGGAAATGTAGAGATTAAGCCAATTTCATCCAGTCAAGCATTGCCTCAGATACAACAACTTGCCGCTAGACAAGAACAGCATTTGTATTTGCAGGTCGGTAGTTTTGGTAGTGAGATAAAAGCGAGAAGTTTAAAAGAAAAAATTACTTCTTTAAATTTACCTGAACCAAATATTCGATCGTCTACTTATAAGAAATCAACGCTTTACAAAGTGCAAATTGGGCCTATTAATTCAACGGCAAGTGCTAACCAGTTGAATGATCAGTTGATTACTTTAGGCATAACGGACACACAATTTGTTACTGAATCCAAACAATCTGACCGCTCGCGTGCTACAATGTAAGAAAATATTTTTTTACTGTTTATCGAAGAGCCATGACCCCGTTTAAAAAAATTATCGTGTTTTTATTTTTAGGCCTGTTAGGTAGTTTCTTCCAGGTTCATGCAGAAAGCGCCGAAATATCGACGCCTCCTGCACCTACTCTAGCGGCTTCCGCTTATATTTTGCAAGACTTTCACACAGGTAAGGTATTGGCTGAGAATAATGCCGATACTCGACTTGCGCCCGCTAGTTTAACTAAAATAATGACGGTTTATGTTGTATTTAGAGAGTTAAGCAATAATCACCTGCACCTAGATGACTTAGTGACAATCAGCGAAAAAGCCTGGAAAACGTCCGGTTCACGTATGTTTGTTGAATTGGGTAATCAGGTTCGGATTGAAGATCTGTTAAAAGGCGTTATTATTCAGTCTGGAAATGATGCCAGTGTCGCTTTAGCTGAACATGTAGGTGGTAATGAAGAAACATTTGCAGACTTAATGAATCAACATGCGGCCCGATTAGGTATGGTTAACACTCATTTTAAAAATAGTGATGGTTTACCCGTTGATGATCATTATACGACTGCACGTGATTTAGCGATTTTGACAGCCTCAGTTATTAAAGAGTTTCCGGATTACTATCGTTGGTTTTCTCAAAAAGAATTTACCTTTAATAAGATTACTCAACAAAATAGAAATAAACTGTTATCGCGTGATGAATCTGTGGATGGTGTTAAGACTGGCTTTACGGATGAAGCTGGTTATTGTTTAGTGGCTTCTGCGTTAAGAGAAGATATGCGTCTTATTTCTGTCGTTATGGGCGCTAAAGATGCCAATGGACGAGCTAATGAAAATCAAACCTTGCTTAATTATGGCTTTAGATTCTTTGAATCTCATCGTTTATATCAAGGTAAAACGAGTTTAAATGAAGCTAGAATTTGGAAAGGTGCCAGTAAAACAATTGCTTTAGGGGTTGCTGATGATATTTATGTCACCATCCCTCGTCGTCAATATAAAGATCTTAAGGCAGTGATTAATGTCGATAAAAACATTACCGCTCCTGTTGAAGTTGGTGCCAAACTTGGTTCAGTCAAAGTAACACTTAATGATACAGTTGTTGCAGATAAAGACTTGGTTGCTTTAAATACGGTTGAAAAAGGCAATATTTTTCAAAGATTATCTGAGAGCGTTATGATGATGATGGGAAAATCAGAAGATGGAAAATAAAATAGTTTATTTAAACGGCGACTATTTGCCGCTTAACGAAGCTAAAGTATCCGTTCTAGACCGTGGCTTTTTATTTGGGGATGGCATTTATGAAGTGATACCTTCTTATTCCGGGCATCTCTTTCATTTTGAAGATCACTTACAGCGATTAGAAAATAGCTTAGACGGTATTCGGTTACCTAATCCGCATACGCGTGAAGAATGGGCCACTATCTTAGCGCCGTTTTTAGATGCACAACTTGATCAATATATTTATTTGCAAGTGACACGTGGTGTGGCTTTTAAAAGAGATCATGCTTTTCCAGAGCATGTGCCAGCCACAGTCTTTGTGATGTGTTCTACGATTGTCCCTTTTACCGGATTAAATCAAGGCGTTAAAGCCATTACTATGGATGATACCCGCTGGAAGTTGTGTAATATTAAAGCAATTACCTTATTAGGTAATATTTTGCATAGACAATCTGCTGTTGAGCAAGGTTGTGCTGAGGCATTGTTAATCAATGAGGGTTATTTGGTTGAAGGTGCGGCTAGTAACGTCTTTGCTGTGATTGACGGTGTTTTATGCACCCCACCTAAAAGCAATGAGATCTTGCCCGGAATCACACGTGATGTGATTTTAGACTTAGCTAAGAAAAATAATATTACAACCAGTGAAGATAAGATTGCTTTTGCTGACGCCAAAAGAGCGACTGAGTTATGGGTAACCAGTTCAACTCGAGAAATTATTCCCATTGTTGAACTAGATTCAGTACAGATCGGAGATGGTACGCCCGGGTTAGTATGGCACCAGATGAACGATATTTTTCAGACCTATAAAAAATCATTGCTATGACAGAAGAAACACTATTCGAATTTCCCTGTGAGTTTCCCATTAAGGCAATGGGAAAAACTGATGTGCAGATTGATTTATTAGTCGTAGAAATTATTCGGCGGCACGTGCCCGATATTAGCGAAGGTGCAGTGAAAGCGCGTCCCAGTAAAGATGGTAACTTTTTGGCCATAACAGTCATTATAGAAGCGTCCAGTAAGCAACAGTTGGATGCTATTTATCAAGACTTAACTGATCATCCTCATGTTCTCTATGCTTTGTAGTCGTTTTGGATTCTGTGTTAACCGTTCGTTACCTAGGAATTAAAGATTATCAATCGACTTGGTTAGATATGCAGCGTTTTACGGAAGAGCGTACTGCACAAACGGCTGATGAATTATGGGTTGTTGAGCATTATCCTGTTTATACCTTGGGATTAAATGGTAAGCGAGAACACTTATTGAGCATGAGTGATATACCTGTTATTAATACAGATCGGGGCGGGCAAGTGACTTATCATGGCCCCGGTCAGTTGGTCGTGTATACACTCTTAGATATTAAACGCTTAGAGTTCTCTGTGAGGGCGTTGGTGACCTTATTAGAGCAAACGGTTATTAAGACGCTGGCAGATTATGGAATTCAATCTGAAGCAAAGCACGATGCGCCCGGAGTGTATGTTCAGGGTCAAAAAATTGCCTCTATTGGCTTACGAATTAAAAAAAACTGTAGTTACCATGGCTTAAGTTTAAATAATCAGATGGACTTAAGTCCCTTTGAGCACATTAATCCTTGTGGCTATTCAGGCCTTAAAATCACACAATTGTCTGATCTGGGTGTTAATGTTAGTTTTAATGAACTAGCTAATGTCGTGACACAGACTCTTACACAGGCACTCTCTAAATGAATAATCAAGCCCCTTCAAGATCAACTCCTGAATCACATGAACGCAGTGCTAAAAAATTAGCCCGTATCCCTATAAAAGTTGAACCTGTGGAGACTGTTTTACGTAAACCCGATTGGATACGCGTTAAATTATCTGCTAGTAATGAAATTACTAAAATAAAACAATTGTTACGTGAGCATAAATTGCACACTGTCTGTGAAGAAGCCGCGTGCCCTAATTTATCAGAATGTTTTCAGCATGGCACGGCCACGTTTATGATTATGGGTGATTTATGTACCCGTCGCTGCCCCTTTTGTGATGTGGCCCATGGTAAACCTTTACCTTTAGATAAAAATGAGCCAAAGAATTTGGCTGATGCTATACAGGCGATGGCGTTAAAATATGTCGTAATTACTTCAGTAGATCGTGATGACTTAAGAGATGGCGGCGCCGCACATTTTGCGGATTGTATTCAACACATTCGTCAGCAAACACCCACTACAAAGATTGAAATCTTAGTGCCTGATTTTCGGGGTCGAATTGATAAAGCCATTGCTATCTTGGCAGAAGAGCCGTGTGATGTGTTTAATCATAATCTAGAAACCGTACCTCGGCTATATAAACAAGTGCGTCCAGGTGCAGATTATGTAGGTTCTTTAGAGTTATTGGCTAAATATGCAAAAGTACAACCTCAAGTACCCACTAAATCAGGCTTGATGCTGGGCGTAGGTGAAGAACCTGAAGAAGTTCATCAAGTGATGAGAGATTTAATTGAACACGGTTGTTCAATGTTAACATTGGGCCAGTATTTACAGCCGACTCAAGCGCATTTACCCGTTCAAAACTATATTACCCCTGCACAATTTGATGAGTATGGGGCTTTCGCTCTGCAATTAGGTTTTAAACAAGTTGCTAGTGCGCCAATGGTTAGGTCTTCTTATCATGCCGATCTTCAAGCTAAGTCGATCATTTAAGTCAGTTTAAACTTCAATTAATTTAATCCAAGGATATGTTATGCGTCATCAATTATTACTCTTAATCGTAGTCACTTTACTTTCTAATAATGTCTTAGCCGGAGGTGTGTTAGATGCCTTAGCGGAACATGCAGCAAAAGAGGCGATTACTTCAGCAGTGCCCGATGCGGGTAAACATGTAGACGATGTTAAGGCCTTAGTTGAAAAAGTTAAAAAAAGTCCTGAAACAGTTGCGGCGGGTAAGCAAGCCTTAAAAAACTTAAAGACAACGGTTGATAACACGCCTGACTCAGTTAAAACTCAAATAAAACAAAAAGCGGCTAAGAAAGTATTAGAGTTATTGAATAAGCCAGAATAATTACTTCTTAACAATCTTTAGGACATATCCCATTATGCCGCATAATAAATTCTTTACCAGTAAACCTAAGTTATTAATCAATCAATTGCCCGAACAAGGCATGGATAAAAAAGATTTTATTGAGGATTTCAAACAGTATTACGTGCATTTATTAGGTCGAGATGAGGATTGTTGTTCCCCTTATTACGCGAATGAGGCGTTATCAGAAGCGATACGTGATCGTTTGATGGAGCGATGGAATGATACTCGGCAACTGTATAGGGAGAATGACTGTAGACGATTATATTATTTGTCTATGGAATTTTTAATGGGTCGTACGTTAAGCAACGCTATGCTTAATTTAGGCGTGACCGATACGGTGACACAGGCCATGTATGATCTGGGCATTGAAATAGAAGAGCTTATAGCCAGTGAACAAGATGCCGGTTTAGGCAATGGGGGTTTGGGGCGTTTAGCGGCTTGTTTTATTGATAGTTGCGCCACTTTGCAATTACCCGTGCTCGGTTATGGTTTACGTTATGAGTACGGCATGTTTACTCAGACTATTGTGAATGGTGAGCAAGTTGAAAAACCTGATCATTGGTTACGACATGGTAATGTTTGGGAAGTTAAGCGTATAGAGTATTCGCATTGTATTAAGTTTGGTGGGCATACCGAAGTGCATACCGATAACGAAGGTCGTCAGCATTTTGTGTGGCACTCATCTTGTAATGTGTTGGCGGTGCCTTATGATACGCCTATACCGGGGTATCAAAATGGCACGGTTAATTCTCTACGCTTGTGGAAAGCAGTCGCTACTGAAGAATTTAATTTAGAAGAATTTAATGCGGGTGATTATGCGGAGGCAGTAGCCTCAAAAATCACTGCAGAAAACATTACCATGGTGTTGTATCCCAATGACGCCAATGAAAACGGTAAAGAATTACGCCTTAGACAACAGTATTTCTTAGCCTCAGCAAGTTTACAAGATGTGATAACCCGATGGGTGAGTGTGCATGGGAATCATTTTAGTGATTTTGCTGCTAAGAACTGTTTTCAGTTAAATGATACCCATCCGAGTATCGCAATCGCCGAATTGATGCGACTATTAGTCGATCATCATCATTTATCATGGAATGAGGCGTGGACGATTACTCGAAATACCATGGCGTATACGAACCATACTTTGTTACCTGAAGCCTTAGAGAAATGGCCTGTTAAATTAATGCAGCAGTTATTGCCTCGGTTGATGGAGATTATTTTTGAAATTAATGCGCATTTTTTAGCAGAAGTTTCCGCGCATTGGCCTGGCGATATTGCTCGTTTACGACGTATGTCTATCATAGAAGAGGGTAGAGAGAAGCAGGTTAGAATGGCTTATTTGGCAATTGTCGGTAGTTTTTCTGTTAACGGTGTGGCTCAATTACATTCGCAATTATTGCAACAAGGCCTATTTAGAGAGTTTTATGAACTATGGCCCTATAAGTTTAATAATAAAACCAATGGCGTGACCCCTCGACGTTGGTTAGCGTCTTGTAACCCAGAATTAGCGCAATTAATTACTGAAACGATTGGTGATGCCTGGATTACTGATTTAACACAATTAAAAAGACTAGAGCCTTATGCGGAGAATGCTCAATTTAGGCAGCGTTGGCGTGAGATTAAACAAACTGCAAAGCAACGCCTTATTGATTATAAAAAACGTAAACATCCAAAGGCACTGCATTTAAATGTAGACGCTATTTTTGATGTACAAGTCAAACGAATCCACGAATACAAACGTCAGGTTTTAAATGTATTGCATGTTATTTATTTATACAACCAGATAAAAAAACATGGCAAAATGCATCGGGTACCTCGGTGTGTGTTAATTGGTGGTAAAGCCGCGCCAGGGTATCGAATGGCTAAGAAAACCATCAAATTTATTAATAATGTCTCTGAAGTGATTAATGCGGATCCTGATACCGCCAATCAATTATGTTTATTATTCTTACCTGATTATCGGGTATCTGCGATGGAAAAAATTTGCCCCGGAGCAGATTTATCTGAGCAAATCTCAACAGCGGGGAAAGAGGCCTCAGGAACCGGCAACATGAAATTGATGATGAATGGGGCTATTACCATTGGTACCTTAGACGGTGCTAACATTGAAATTCGTGAAGAAGTCGGCGATAAAAACTTCTTTTTATTCGGCTTAACTGAAGAACAAATTCAATCTCGAAGCCAACATTATGACCCGGTCGGTATTATTTCTCAGGATGAAGATTTAAGTGACGTGATGCGATTATTAGAATCAGGACATTTTAATCAATGTGAGCCTGGGCTATTTGATGACATCATTAACTCTATTAAAAGTCCTCATGATCCGTGGATGACGATTGCCGATTTTAGAAGTTATATTGATGCCCAGCAACGTGTTGAAGACGCCTATCGGGATCAAGATCACTGGACTAAAATGAGCATTATCAATTGTGCTAATAGTGGTCAGTTTTCAACCGATAGAACTATTAATGAGTATAACCGAGATATTTGGAAATTAGCACCTCAAGTCGTAAAACATCAACAACCGCTATCCCCATCGTCGCAGTCTAAAAAATAATCGGTTCAAAGGATGGACGTCATAGAGTCATGACGTCCATACCCACCTAAGCGTGTTTTAATGAATATCCCGAATTATTAAACGCTTAATGTCTTAAGTCTTTAACTACACGAACGACTTCTTGATCATTGGCAATGGGCTCGATACTAAAGCCGAGTTTTTTCACCAGTGATAACATTGGGTTATTAATGGCAAGTACCTCGCCTTCAAAAAAGGAAATACCCTTTGTTTTGGCCGCTTGCATTAAGGTGGTCATTAACCGACTACCTATGCCTAGGCAATGGCTATCATCCGCCACTACTAAAGCAAATTCCACTGAATTGCCATCAGGGTTCATCACATAGCGCCCCACCGCTAGTTCACTAGAGGTATTATTATCGTTAGTG
Organism: uncultured Methylococcaceae bacterium; assembly: GCA_903863905.1. Lineage (GTDB taxonomy): Bacteria > Pseudomonadota > Gammaproteobacteria > Methylococcales > Methylomonadaceae > Methylobacter_C. The sequence continues at coordinate 19,787 of CAIPDT010000085.1, read as the reverse complement.
ACTGCAACAAAAGCCATTTCTCGGTCGTAATCAATTTGAGTAAAACGCACGATCATTTCCGGGGTTAATTCATGTAGAGCCTGCATAAACCGAAAGTATTTAGTGCGATCTGATAAACGACTATGAAAGTTTTTCTCCAGCGTCGCATCTTCAGGACGAATAGGGCGAATGGTGATATTAACGCCATTCGTTAATTGATAGTGCTGAATCAACTCATGAGGATACGGGTGTATCGCCATGTGTGAATAGCGGATTAGTTGGTGAGATAACTGAACCTTAATACGCGCATCAACCGCCATCACCCCTTTTTCATCGACAATCAGTGGATTGATATCCAGTTCTAAAATTTCTGGTAACTCACTCACCATAACTGAGACCTTCAGCAAGGTATCAATTAAGGCTTGTGTATTAGCCGGGGGCAGTTGTCTAAAAGCTTTTAGATATTTTGCCGCTTTAGTTTTAGCAATCATTTGCTCAACCATATACGCATTGAGCGGTGGTATGGCGACCGCATTATCTTTTAAGATTTCGACCATTGTCCCACCTAAACCAAAACTAATGGCTGGGCCAAAGACTGGATCTCTGACGACACCAATCATTAATTCTCGACCATTTGCACTTTTAAACATAGGTTCAACAGTCATGTCCACTTGTTTAACGTCTGGATAGGCTTTTTTGATGGCCGCTTCCATTTCCGCATAATGGTGAGAGATGTCTTGAACGCTATTAATATTTAAGCGGACCCCCCCAATATCTGACTTATGACTAAACTCAGCCATATTGACTTTTAACACCACAGGAAAGCGCAGCGTTTCGGCGGCAATCATGGCGTCTTTAGCATTCGATACCGAAATGGTTTGCGTCACTGGAATATTAAAGGCAGCCAGTATCGCTTTAGATTCTTGCGCAGTCAGTACTTGACGACCTTCAGACAGAATACGTTCAATAATTAAACGAGCCCCAGACACATCAGGCAATGCTAATTCTTCAGTGGTCGTTGGAATTTGTTTCAGTAGAATTTGATTCTCAGCATAATTAGCTAAGAAGGCAAAGGCATCAACGGCGGTTTCAGGGGTACTAAAATGGGCAACATTACTGTTAGCAAATAGATTACGCCCTTCTTGTACCTTTGCGCCACCTGTCCATGAAGCGAGTACCGGCTTTTTACTGTTCTTAGCGCCATCAATCACACATTGGGCAATTTCGGTCGGTTCAGTCATTGCTTGCGGCGTCAAGATAACTAAAATACCATCAATATTGCTGTCATTAATACAGACTTCTAGGGATTTTTGATAGCGCTCCGCCGTGGCATCGCCTAGAATATCAATTGGATTCGCATGAGACCAATGCACCGGTAAGACTTCATTTAACGCACTTAGGCTAATCGGGCTAAGTTCTGCCATTTGAATACCCACATCTTCGGCACGATCTGTACTCATCACCCCAGGGCCACCGGCATTGGTGATAATCGCTAAACGATCTTTTTTAACCACATAGTTATTGGCTAATACTCGTGCTGCAGAAAACAGTTCCGTAATTGTATAGGCTCTGACCACGCCCGCTCTGGCAATGGCCGCATCAAAGACATTATCTCCACCCACCATCGCACCGGTGTGCGACATAGCCGCTTTGCAACCCGCTTCATGGCGACCTGATTTAATTAAGATCACCGGTTTTAATCTTGCCGCCGCTTTAAGTCCGCTTAAAAAGCGTCGGGCATCCCGAATCCCTTCAACATACATTAATATGCCAGTCGTTTTGCTATCAGTGGCTAAGTAATCAAGGACTTCACCAAAATCAATATCCGCTGCTCCGCCCATTGACACGACCGTTGAAAACCCAATATCTTGAACTTTAGCCCAATCTAAAATAGCGGTACACACGGCACCTGATTGGGATAATAATGCCAAACTACCATCTTTGACTTTACCATCGCCAAACGTGGCATTTAATTGACCACTGGGACGAATCACGCCAAGGCAGTTAGGCCCAATTAGGCGAATATTGTAGCGGTGCGCAATATCCAAAACTTCTTGTTGCAGGCGAGTGCCTTCTACCCCTAACTCACCAAAGCCCGCAGTAATAATAATAACGGAGCTTACGCCTTTTTCACCACATTGCCGCATAATGCTAGGCACAGTGAGAGCTGGGGTTGCGATAACGACTAGGTCCAAATCTTCAGGGACTGCGTTTAAATCCGGATAGGCTTTTAAGCCTAACAATTGTTCGCGCTTATTGTTGACAGGATATAAGCCACCTGAGAATCCTGCTTCCTGCATGTTTAGTAAAAGGCGGTAGCCTACGCTTTCTTCACGTTCTGAAGCACCGACAATCGCAACGGATTTAGGCGTAAAAAAGCGGTTTAAGTAATGCGGTCCCATGAATGCTCCGATATAAGAAAAATGAATGAAGTCGTTGACGGTCTATATCAGATCGTTACCTGTGTTAGATAACGATCATTGTATCATTATGAGTGGGTGCTTTCTGTGACAGAATTAACCTTAATAGTGGGAGGGTGATCAATTTTATTTATGAAAATGCTCATCAGGCATCGTGTCTTGTCTTAGACTAATAATAGGCCAGTTATTTTCTTGAGCAAAAGCGCTTAGTTTTTCATCAGGATCAACCGCAACCGGGTGATCGACTAATTGTAGTAACGGTAAATCATTGTGTGAGTCACTGTAAAACCAACTGCCTGCTAAGGTCTCAGAAGAATTAAGCAACCATTCTTTTAATAATTCGACTTTACCGTTTTGAAAGCAAGGGATGCCGATAAAGTGCCCGGTATACTTACCATCCACACATTCGGGTGGCGTAGCTAATAAGTTTTCGATGCCATATAAATTAACGATGGGTTCTGTGACAAACCGATTGGTCGCGGTGATAACTAATAACGTATCACCTTGTGCTTTATGTCGAGCAATGAGTTCATGGGCTGGTTGTAATAATATAGGTGTAATAATGTCGCGGATAAATTGGGCGCGCCATGCCTCTAATTGAGCCGGATCATTGTCTGCCAAAGGCTTTAAGGAAAAATGTAAAAACTCAACAATATCCAGAGTACCTTGTTTATACTCTTGATAAAACTTAAGATTTGCCGTTTCGTAATAGGTTTTATCGACAATACCTTGGTCAACAAGAAACTGTCCCCACAAGTAATCGCTGTCGTCCGCTATTAGGGTATTATCTAAATCAAAAATCGCTAAACTCACTTTAAACCTATCAGAAGTAATTAAAAGGGCTATGCTCTATGGCATCTAGGGTTTTTTTATGGAACAATGGAGGTATTATAAACAACCTAGCCATTTTTGTAATTTTACCCGCGGGATAAAGCAAAATAAAAGGCAGACACATAGAGACAGGTTTTAACATGATAGACTCTAAAGGATACCGACCGAATGTCGGAATCATCCTTTGCAATGATGAGGGTCGTGTGTTTTGGGCAAAACGAATGGGCGTGAATGCATGGCAGTTTCCGCAAGGCGGAATTAATGACGACGAAGACCCTGAAGCAGCGATGTATCGAGAATTGTGGGAGGAGACAGGATTACAACAGCAACATGTAGAGTTGCTTGGAAGAACACGTTACTGGTTACGGTATCAATTACCAGAGCGTTATATTCGTAAAAGTTCTATGCCGTTGTGCATAGGCCAAAAACAAATTTGGTATATGTTACGTTTGATCACGCAAGAGTCAAATGTTCGCTTTGATCAGTGCCCCAAGCCCGAGTTTGATAGTTGGCGGTGGGTTGATTATTGGGAACCCTTGAATGACGTGGTTTATTTTAAACGTAAAGTGTATCAAAAAGCGATGAGTGAACTCGGGGCTATCTTAGCCATTGATACAGTCCCCGTAAACGCAGACGGTTTCTTAGCCCAAACCTTACCGATTAAAAATGGTAAGTCAGCAAAACAAGCAAAGGCATCCAAGTCTAAATAGTTAGATGGGTGTGAAGGGTATTTTAAGATGAGGAGACGTGGTGGTTTAATGAACTACCATGTCTGTGTTTATGAAATCATTCTGAGAGCGTTATGATTGAGAAGAGTAACTTTGATTTTCTAAGGGAACATGATGCTCTTTTTTTTCAATTAGCTGCCTCTGCTGAACGGGCATTTGTCGGTGATCCCAACACCACCTTAATCAAACTCCGACAATTGGGTGAAGCCTTAGCTCAAGATTTAGCCGCCCGGTGTGGCATTGAGTTTAACGACAAAACCTCGCAAGCGGACTTACTGTTTAAAGTGGGTCGAGAAATACGCCTTGATGCCAATATCCTTGAACTATTCCATACTTTACGCACCGAAGGCAATCGTGCGACCCATCAATTTAAAACCCAACACAAAGAAGCTTTAGACGGCTTACGCCTGGCGAGAGCTTTAGCGGTTTGGTTTCATCAAGCCTTTGGAAAACAAGGGGCCCGCTTTAAGCCGGGGGTCTTTGTTGCACCGACTGATCCCAGTCAACAGTTACAAGCGTTAACGATTCAGATTAAACAGCTTAAAGCTCAATTATCGGATGCTAATGAACAAGTAGAAAATAATCAGCAATTAATCACCTTAGTGGCCAAAGAGAAAGAGCAATTTTCCCTACTGGCTGAACAAATGGATGAAGAAGCCCGAGTGTTTGAGCAACTGGCGCAAGAACATGAGCGTCAATTGGTTGAAGAAAGAAAAGCCTTTGAGCTTCGGCTTAAAGCCCTGCAGGCCAAGTTAGATGATAAAGAGAATCGAACCGAATTTATCAGTGCTACGGTTAATAAAGCCACTGCCCAACTGTCTTTAAATGAAGAACTTACCCGTATTCTAATTGATCAACAATTAATAGTCGCCGGATGGGAAGCCGATACCCAAGTGTTAACGCATGCAAACGGGGCGCGACCCGAGAAAGGTAAAAACAAAGCCATTGCAGAATGGCCCACCCAAGGCAAGCAATCGGCCGACTATGTATTATTTGCAGGTTTAACAGCGATCGCAATCGTAGAGGCCAAACGTGAAAACACCAATGTCGCCGGTAAAATTCTGCAAGCAGAGCGTTATTCACGTGGCTTTAAACAAGCAGAAGGCTTGTTACCCAGCTGGCAATTACAAGGCCGTACTATTGCTTGGGCAGATTCTGAAGAAGGTCATTATCAAATTCCGTTCGTGTATTCCTGCAATGGTCGGCCTTATGTTAAACAACTCGCTGAACAATCCGGAACTTGGTTTCGTGATGTCAGAGAAACTGCTAATCTTGCCAAGCCACTCCATGATTTTCATAGCCCTGAAGGGTTACTGGATAAATTAAAACGTAGTCAGATTGAGGCTCAACAGAAACTGCAAGACGAAGGTTTTGCTTATCTTAAATTACGAGACTATCAACAAAAGGCGATTACTGCCGTAGAAGCAGCTTTAGCTCAGAATCAAACTAACTGCCTTTTAGCGATGGCGACCGGTACCGGTAAAACCCGTACTATTATCGGTTTGATGTATCGCTTTTTAAAAGCTGAACACTTTAAACGTATCTTATTCTTAGTCGATCGCACAGCTTTGGGTGAGCAGGCCATAGACTTTTTTAATGATGCGCCGTTAGAGCATAATTTAACGCTCTCTAAAATTTACAATATTGCCGAGTTGGGCGATATGGCCGCAGAAGCTGAAACTCGTATTCAAGTCGCTACTGTTCAAGCAATGGTCAAACGTATTTTTCAATCGGATACTCCGCCGAATATTGATGCGTATGACTGCATTATCATTGACGAAGCGCATCGGGGTTATACGCTGGATCAAGAAATGACCGAAGGCGAATTAACCATCCGAGAGGTGGCGCAATACCTCTCTTGTTATCGTCGCGTCTTAGATTATTTTGATGCCGTTAAAATTGCCTTAACCGCCACCCCCGCTAAACATACCACTGAGATTTTTGGAAAACCAGTCTACACCTACAGTTATCGAGAAGCAGTGGCCGATGATTGGTTAATTGATCATGAGCCGCCCATTCGCTATGAAACCTTGCTGACACAAAAAGGTATTCATTTTGAAAAAGGTGAGAAAGTCAGTGTGATTAATACTCAAACTGGTGCCATAGAATTGGCAGAGTTAGACGATGAGCTTGATTTTGAGGTAGAAGCCTTTAACCGTCGGGTTATAACCGAAAGTTTTAACAAGGTGATTTGTGAGCAACTGGCCAAAGAATTAGAGCCCTTTGGCTTAGAGAAAACCCTGATATTTTGTGCCACAGATTTACATGCTGACATGGTTAAGCGTTTATTGGATGATGCTTTTAAAGTCCTTTATGACGATGAGTATAACGAAGCCGCCGTTCGTAAAATAACTGGGCAAAGCGATAAAGTTAAAAAACTCATACGGCAATACAAAAATGAAAAGTACCCCTCGATTGCCATCACCGTTGATTTACTCAGCACCGGTATTGATGTACCTGCAATCTGTCATATTGTGTTTTTACGTCGAGTACGTTCACGTATTTTGTTTGAACAAATGCTAGGCCGTGGCACGCGTCGTTGTGATCAAATCGGTAAGACCGTCTTTAAAATATATGATCCCGTGGATATTTATGCCGCATTGCAAGCAGTGAGCGCCATGAAGCCTTTGGTTAAAGATCCCAATATTACACTGGAGCAATTGCTACAAGAATTAGTCGATCCCAATAGTCATGCGGTGCAAGGTAATAAACCCAATACCAGTCATGCTCACGATGTCTTGGCTGTGGTGAGTCAAAAGGTGATGCGTATCTTGCGTAAAGCGGATAAAAAAGCCGAACAAAAACCAGAGCTCAAGCAAAAACTTCAAGAACTGCAAGCACTGTGGGGGATTGAGCTTAAAAAACTACCTCAGCATTTACATCAGTTAGGCCCACAACAAGCCGCTCAATTTGTGCAAACGCATAGCCGTTTTCTCAAGCAATTAGCCGAAGTGAATGAGTTATTAGGTTCTGATAAAAACCCCTTAATTTACGAAGGGACTGATGAATTTAAAAAACGTACCCAGACTTATGGCGTCAATGAAAAGCCCGCTGATTATTTAGACAGCTTTAACCATTTTATCCGTAATCAGATTAACCAGTCGGTCTCCTTGGGTGTTATTATCAATAACCCCAAAGACCTGACCCGCGAACAACTTAAAGAAGTGCGTTTGTTACTGGATGAACACGGCTACAGTGAAGCCAAATTAAAAACAGCCTGGCGCAATCAAACCCATCAGGAGATTGCCGCCAGTATTGTTGGCTATATTCGTCAGGCAGCTTTAGGGGAGGCTTTGTTGCCCTTTGAACAGAGGGTTAATAATGCCATGCAAAAAATCTACATGCAGCATAACTGGTCAAACGTACAACGTAAATGGCTGGAGCGTCTCGCTAAACAACTTATTCTTGAAGTGGTCATCGATCATAACTTTGTTAATCGTGCCTTTGCCCAAGACGGTGGTGCAAAACGGTTAAATAGCCTACTGGACGGTGATCTGGATAAAGTGCTGGAAGCACTCAATGAGAACCTATGGCAAGCAATCGGTTAAACTACTCCTCTTTTTCTGCTAATAATACCCATTAATGAATAACAACGACATCGTACAAAAACTTTGGAACCTCTGTGACGTATTGCGTGACGACGGCATTAACTACAGTGATTATGTGACTGAGCTAGTATTACTGTTATTCATTAAAATGGAATTTGAAAATACCGAAGCCAGATTGTTGGATAAGCATAAACTCCCAGAAGGTTGCCGCTGGCCGGATTTGAATAGCAAAAGTGGCTTATCTCTGTTGACCGAATATAAGCGTATGCTGTTTACCCTTTCAACGGGTAAAGAAATCAGCAAAGACCCTAACGATGCCGATAAAACCATTGAAAAAGTCGTTATCACCGACCCCTTAATCTTAGCCATTTACGCCGATGCGCAAACCCGCTTACGCGAACCACGGCATTTAGAACAACTGATTAAATCCTTAGACAGCATCGACTGGTTTAGTGCTAGACGCGATGGCTTGGGGGATTTATACGAAGGCTTATTAGAAAAGAATGCCAGTGAAACCAAATCAGGTGCAGGCCAATACTTTACACCACGGCCTTTAATCGACAGCATTATTCGGTGTATAAAACCGCAAGCTGGTGAAGTGATTCAAGACCCCGCTGCCGGAACCGCTGGTTTTTTAATTGCGGCTGATGCCTATATTAAAGGTCACACTGATGAGCTTTATAATCTAAACGAGCAAGCCCAAACCTTTCAACGTAATAAAGCCTTTGTGGGTATGGAACTAGTGCCGGGTACGCGGCGTTTAGCGTTGATGAACTGTTTGTTACACGGCATGGAAGGCGACGATGAAGGTGTGGTGCACTTAGGCAATACCTTGGGTTTACCCGGTACGCAACTGTCAGCTGCTGATGTGATTTTAACTAATCCGCCGTTTGGTACGGCTAAAGGCGGCGGCGGTCCCACGCGTGATGACTTTACTTATAAAACCAGTAACAAACAACTGGCCTTTTTACAGCATATCTACCGTAGCCTAAAACCTGCGGGTCGTGCGGCGGTGGTGTTGCCTGATAATGTATTATTTGAAGCGGGTGTGGGTACGGATATTCGCCGAGATTTAATGCATAAATGTAATTTGCATACCATCCTCAGATTACCAACGGGTATCTTTTATGCCCAAGGCGTTAAAACCAATGTGCTTTTTTTTACCAAAGGCACGGCAGAGAATCCACTGCAAGATGAACACTGTACCCAACAAGTTTGGGTTTATGATTTGCGTACCAACATGCCTAGTTTTGGTAAACGAACACCGTTTAGTGATCAGTATTTAAAACCGTTTGAAGATTGTTTTCATGCCTCAGAGCGTCAAGAAGCCCAGGGCCAAATTAACGCAATTGATGAGAGTGCAACAGATGTTGAGTTACCAACGCGCTGGCGGTTTTTTTCTCGCGACTGGATTAACACACAGAAAGGCGATTCTTTAGATATTGCTTGGCTTAAAGATCAAGACAGTGTGGATGCGGCGAGTTTGCCAGAGCCGGATGTATTGGCAGCAGAAGCCATGAGTGAATTGACTGAAGCTTTGAGAGAGTTAAATGATTTAATGCAAGCACTGGGGGCTGGCGATCAGGCACAAGTGCAGACTGAATTGTTGGCTGAGGTATTGGGCTTGGGTGCGGGGAGTTTGGAATGAGCCACATTCATCAAGCACTCTTTGATACAATGCACGGTAACAGACCCGCCAAGCCTATGAGAACTTGTGTTCTTATGCTCAAATCGCGCGGGTTTTTTATGTCTGGGATATAGTGAGCTAATGATTATGAATGAATCAATAAAGCTAGCTAATGAAAATGAATTGCAAGAGCAAACCTTAATTGCTAATGGTAATTTACGTGAATTGACTTTCTCGCCTCAAACTAAATATTTAATACTGCCAATAGAATGGCAAGAAATTGAATTGGAGTCGTTATTTGGTTTTGTTATCGGTGGTGACTGGGGAAAAGACTGTGATTTTGAACATATAGATTTTGTTGATGCTTTTTGTATTAGAGGGTCTGAATTTAAACACTGGGATAAATATAGAGGTGCTTCGGCATCATTACGTAAAATAAAACACTCAAGTTTGCAAACTCGACAATTGAGACTAGATGATATTTTAATTGAGATTTCTGGCGGTGGGCCTGATCAGCCTGTAGGACGAACAGTAATAATTGATGAAAGAGTTATTAACCAATTCGTTGGAAAACAGCTTGTTTGTACAAACTTCTTAAGATTGGCAAGGCCTATAGTAAATGTTGATTCAACATTCTTAAATTATTATCTGAAATGTTTTTATTTATCTGGTGAGGTAATTAAATATCAAGCTGGAAGCAATAACTTAAGAAACCTCAAGTTTAAAGAATATTCTCAGATTTTTATTCCACTTCCTCCACTCGCCGAACAACAACAAATTGCTGCTAAGTTGGATGAGTTATTGGCGCAGGTCGATAACCTTAAAACTCGCCTCGACAATATCCCAAAAATCCTCAAACGCTTCCGTCAATCAGTCCTCGCCGCTGCGGTTAGTGGGAAGTTGACTGAGGATTGGAGAATAGAAAATCTAATTTCAGAAGGTGATTGGCGCGAAACAAAAATAGGGAAATTGGTTAAGTCTATTGAAGCTGGAAAGAACTTGAAGTGTATCGAGACACCACCAGTTGGAGATCAGCACGGTATTATAAAAATCAGTGCTGTTACATGGGGAATCTATGACGAAAACGAAAGTAAGACGTTACCTGATCACAAATTATTTGTAGAAAGTCGGCGGATTAAGTCCGGTGATTTTCTAATATCCAGAGCAAATACACTTGAATTGATTGGAATGCCTGTGATTGTCAAAGACGTATTAAAAAACTTGATGCTTAGTGATAAAGTTTGGCGGCTAGTGATGAATGAAGCGGATAAAATGTGGTTAAGTATATTTTTGAGATCATATTTTGGGCGAAAAGAAATTGAATCTCGATCTACCGGTAATCAGCTATCAATGAGAAATATTGGTCAAAAAACATTCCTAGATATTAACTTACCAAAGCCCAGTATTGAAGAACAAACCGAAATCGTCGCCCGCGTCGAACAACTCTTCACTTACGCTGACCAAATCGAGCAACGTGTTAAAGATGCCCAATCTCGCGTTAACCATCTTACCCAAGCTATCCTAGCCAAAGCTTTTCGAGGTGAACTCACTGCCGAATGGCGTGTTCAAAACCCTGAACTCATCAGTGGTGAAAACAGTGCAGAAGCTTTATTATCCAGAATCAAAGCTGAACGTGAAATGGTTGTGAAACCTAAGAAAACCGGCAAAAAAACAAAAGCATGAGCTATCAACTGCCTTACACCTTCACTCTTAAAATATTGCAACAAGTTGCCGATTGTATTGCATTATTAATGCGGTGTGTTGCGTATTAATAATGACTGTTAGGTTTTTATTTTAGTAGAATGAAATGGATTATGGCCTGATGTGGTTTTGTAAAGATAAAGAGATAAAATAATGAAATTTAAATTCACTCAATTTGGTTATATCGATAAGGGGGAGGTTGAGCTTGCTGACCTTACCATTCTTTGTGGAAAAAATAATGTCGGCAAGACCTACATCAGTTACGCAACTTATGGTTTTTTTAAAAAACTTCAGCGCTTGGCAGAGTTTCACATTGAAAAGCATCAAATGGATGAGCTTGAAGAAAATGGAGCTATTCAGATTGATCTTTTAGGTTTGTCTGAGCGAATTCAGTCTTGTTTTAAAAGTGCTAGCGACAATTTCACTAATGGTCTTGAAGGTTTCTTTAATGCGCCTGATGATTACTTTCAGAACACTAAAATCGAATTTGTTTATGATGATTTTAAGCCAGATTTTTCAAGTTTATTTAAGAAAACAATCAATTTTGGAAAGCATGGGATATTAAGATTTGATAAGGCAGAAAACACTGACAAACTTGATATTGCCCTACAAACTAGCGGTGGAGCTCAAATTCCTCTTGGCATATTAAGTGACATTATTGCAGAGCAAGTTGCCACCTGTCTTTTTTCTGGGCAATTACCGTTGCCTTTTGTAATTACTTCTGAGCGAACAGGAATTGCACTGTTTTATAAAGAGCTCGATATTAGTAAGAACGCAATTTTTGAACATTTATCTGATAATGATAAAGTGAATCCAATCGAATTACTGAATAGTATGCGGTCTCGATATGCTGAGCCCATCAAAGATAATATTGATGTTATTAGAGATTATGAAAATGTCAGTAAAAGGAAAAGCTTTCTAAAAGAAGATAAGGAAAAGTATCAAGGCGTGTTTGATGTTTTACAGGAGTTATTAGGTGGAGCTTTTAAGAGTATTGATAAACAAGTGTTTTTCCAACCTAAAAAAGAACGGGGAAGAGAAAAGATAGTTGTTCCGGTTTATATAGCTTCATCATCAACTAAATCTATATTTCTTTTTGATTATTATGTAAATTGTTTAGCTGAAAAAAATGGATTACTTATTATTGATGAACCAGAGTTAAATTTACACCCTGATAACCAGAGAATTATGGCGCGTTTCTTGGCGCGTTTAGTTAATTCAGGGATAAAGATCATAGTGACAACGCATAGTGATTATTTAATTCGAGAACTCAATAACTGCATCATGTTTAGTAATGAAATAAAAAACAAGCATGAATTAATGAAGAAGCAAGGATTTATTGAACAAGATATTCTTAAGCCGGAGCAAATTTCTGCTTACAACATTGGTTCAGGTCATGCAATAACCCGTGTTAACGTCGATAAGTTTGGTATTAATATGACTATCTTTGATGAGCTTATTGCCGATTCGAATCAAGCTGCCGATGACATTTATTATCGTATTGGGGAGTAGTGATGTTGATAAAATTGCAAGATGTAATTTTGCCAGAGATTTTAATCAATATCAGTTTCAAGGAAGACGATCCAAGTGAAGGCGAGTTGATTTTAAAAGAGAGTGCGCCAGATAGCAAAATTAAAAAATTACATATCACGGGTCTGCCAGAACAAAGTCTCGCGTTTACATTGGATCATGGAACCCATAAAGATTCTAAATGTTTTAAACAACTGTCATGTTATTTAAATCCTGCCAGTGAAAAGATCAATAAAAGTTGTGATCTTGTCATTGTTATGGCCGCTAAAAATACATGGAAGGTATTAATTTTAGATTTGAAGTCTGACAAGCCCAGGCTTAAAAAAACAGAAACTCAGTTACTCAATTCTGAACTGTATGTGCAATATTTATTGTCCTTGCTGAAATATCATTATGATCAAGATATTTCAGACGTTATTTTTCAGCGTACTATTGTGACGACTACTCGCCCTCAGAAAAATAGTGTTTATAAGCCAAATGAGGGCAGGTTTAAGCAGTCTGCTTTTCGCTCAGTCTCTGTGTCAGTTAAAAACTATGAGGGCTTTGTACATGTGGGAAGGCTCTTTGATAAAATTCAATTGGTAAGTAAATCTACGCGTATTTAATAGATTCTTGATTAATGAGCTATCACCCCCCTTACACCATCACCCCAAAAATACTGCAACAAGTTGCCGATATTGTTGCGTTATTAACACGGTGGCAAATTTCCAGTCAAGCGTCTTTAGCGCCTCAATTACGTCGAAGCAACTGTATTCGTAGTATTCAGGTATCCTTAGCGATTGAAAACAATAGCCTCACTATTGATCAAGTCACCGCAGTATTAGAGGGTGAGCGGGTACTGGATGTGCCCAGAGAAATTCAAGAATTGCACAATGCCTTTGCCGCGCATGAACAATTACCGCATTGGCAAGTCGAGTCAGAGGCCGATTGTTTAATGGCGTATGTTTCTTTAATGAGCAAATATTAATCTATGTGGATACAAAAAGAATTTAATTTAGCTGCAAAAAGTAGAGGCTTTCATCTGATCACGGATGAAGTCATTAAAGCGATTCCAGAATTAAAGCGGATTGATTGTGGCTTGCTACACCTGTTTATTCAACATACCTCGGCTTCATTAACCATTAATGAGAATGCCGACCCAACTGTCCGTCAAGATTTAATAAGTCACTCTAATGCCAATTTCTGCGCCACGTCCGGGTTCGGGCGCGAAGTTTCTAAGGTAAGAGGTTGAATTGCGGATATTCTCATTTAATAGATTATTCGCTTTGGCAAACAGCATCACATCCGCTTCGTGCAGATTTAAGAGTTGATATTGGGTTCCTAAGCTCAGCAATAAATATCCTGCCGTGGGCGTATCAAAATCACCGGCATGAGTTTGAGTTTCTCCCCGTGTTAGGCGAAGATTAGTGTCCCATTCACCCTTGCTATGATCTAACTCAAAACCGAAACGTAACGGAGGCATGCGCGGTACATCCCCCCCACTGATAAATTGCCCGCGCGTAAAATCACTAAACAACATTAACTCAATCAAGCCAAAGTGGTTTTGGACTAAAGGGAAGGTCAGTTTACTTTCATAACCCATAAAAGTAGCATCGGCTTGACTGCTCTTAAGCACCACTGCACCATTAATAAACTCGCCATTCCGTTGTTGGTAAATGTAAGAATTTGCCCAATTGTGAAACAAATCAACCTGAGCTCTTACCCAATCTGCTTTAAATTTATAGCCTAAATCTAAGTTATATGAGGTTTCTTCATGTAAATTGATATCACCTTTTTCATAACTTCGGGTGGCATCATGGTAACCGTTCACGGTTAATTCTTGTACTTGTGGCGCTCGTTGTGAGCGAGTTAGGGCAAGGTTAACAGCGTGACTATCATTTATTTTCCACAGACTAGAAGCCGAGGCACTGACGGGCGTATAGCTTAGGTTCGATAAGCCGGTTGGCGATAGCGAGGTATTCTCAACGCGGAGACCCAATTGAGAAGGAAGTGCGCCGATATTAAAAGATTCGACCGCAAACACACCGTAACTATTACTTTGCGTTTGCGGAACAATAACGTTATGGGTGGCTTTATTAATTGCCGCAAAATCTCCCGCCAGCGCTTGAAAACCCACCATGCCGCGAAACAGTCCCAGTGGATTATGAGCCAGTTCTAAACGACTCTCATAGGTTTTATTCGTAAAAAATGAAGCCGCTACACCATTCGGAATTTCAGTGTGTTGGTAATCCGTGTAACCCAGTTTCATCCGCAAGGATTCTGCATAACTAAAGGGTTTTTTAAGTTCACTTTTAAAGTCGTATCTGTTTTGTTTAAGCTCAATTCGAGTAATATCCCCCCCCGAACCATCGGGTGCAATCCCGTAGTTATTTTCTAAGCGGTTAAAAGAGATGCCGCCAAAACCTGGATCTCCAATCAGAGACACGCCGGCAGAACCACTGATAGCCTTAGCAGAGGTATTATTAATATAGCCTTGGCTGTTTTGAATCACAGAGAGCGTTGGATCGGTGGCTTGAGCTGCATTAATATCTATCGCAGAACCGCCAATATCAAGATTGTTGCGGTCACGATTAAAGCCGTCAAAATGATACGCTAGGTTCTTTTTGCCGCCTTCTACTTTTAACACAGTAGAAGACTCAGCAGAGACCGAATCGAAGCGTTGTTCAACCGCGCCTCCCACCAATCTATCTGGTAATTTCTCAGGAATTCGATTGTCGAGTACATTAACTACGCCACCTATGGCACCACTGCTATAGAGCAAAGAAGCGGGGCCTCGCAACACTTCAATTCGCTCGGCTAATAAAGGTTCAACACTCGTGGCGTGGTCAGGGCTAATGGCGGAGACGTCGTTACTGCCAAGCCCATTATTTAATACTCGCACGCGCGGGCCACTTTGGCCACGAATAACCGGTGTGCCTACCCCGGGGCCAAATGATTGGCTCGTAATGCCTAATTCATTCTTTAGTGTTTCACCAAGCGTGTGCCCCACCTTTAAACGCAACTCTTTATCACTTAACACGGTAACGGGTACGGCCGCTTCAGAAACGTTATCTTGTAAGGGTGCAGTTACCACTAATTCGTCTAATTCTACAATATTATCATCAACGGCATAGCTTGCAGGTGCTGTTATTACAGCAAATAGGACGGTAACAATAGAGGGTAGTTTTTTCATGGCGCTATAAATTATGAGCGTAAGGCTTTATTCGTTGTTGACTTGCAAGAATGGCATGTAAGCCATCATTCATAATATAGCGTTTTGAAGTCAATCTTGTGACAGATCAAAAACACTATAGGGTTTTAGGTTTACTGATAAGTCAGTGCGGCCCGTTAATGAGTTTTGTTCATCTTGAGATTGTTGGCATTTAAGACAAATTCCCTGCGCTTCGATTGCTTTGCTATAAGCGATAAAACCGGCTTGAGAAAACTCTTCTGATAACACCGCCATGACTTTGGGGGCAGGGCGTTCATCAACTTCATGACAGTGTTTACAAATTAAGAGTAACAGTTCATGTTGATGTTCAGAACAATTACAGCCGACAAACGCATTTAAGCTTTCCACGCGATGAATTAGCCCTTGTTCGATTAAAAAATCCAGGGCACGATAAATGGTTGCCGGTTTTGCGGCTTGTTGTTGAAGTTTAAAACGATCCAACAAGTCATAAGCTTTAACCGCTTTATGGCTATCCCAAATCAACTCCAGCACTTGCAGTCGAATCGGTGTGAGCTGTACCCCTCGCACTACACATAAATGTTGTGCGGTATCTAAGGCCTTACTGACGCATTTTTTATGATCATGTTCCAACGTAGAAAAAATATTGGGAAGGGCGGCGGTCAGCGTTGTCATGGGTAGTTGGGTTGGGTTAGTGTGATGTTATATTATAACATCCTTGATTTATTTTCAAGGGAGAGTATACCTGTAGCGTGTGGTTCTTATTATTCGCACCGATATAGATCCTTAAAAACAGCGGCAATCACTCAAGCAGTCAGTCAGTTAATGACCTTAACGATTTAAACAATGGCAAGCAAATGGAAGGTAGTAACCTCATGACTCAACAACGACAGCATCAAATTAATCCAGAAAAATTAATGTTAAGCAAATGGACGGCGGTAACGCCTACCCATAAAGAAAAACATTTTTTAGTGGTCCGCGTACTGAGGGACGAAGCAGAAATAATCACTCATTGTGTACTTGAGGCGGTGATTAATCATCGTGAAATAGAACTTGATTGGCGACTATTGAAAGACGCCAATCAATGGTTACTCGGTTGGCGTTAAGATCCGGCTGTGGGTTTAAGGGGAGGTTGCCTGCAACCTTACCCCCCCACAGACACACTAATCACGTCACTCCATTGCCCAACTTGTTCATCATGTAACCAATAGATGGCTTTATATTTCCACATTTGACTACTGCCCGCTGAGGGTAAAGGCCATTTATCGGTGGTGTTGGGTTCTGTGTTGATGGTGAGTAGCGAAAAATTATTGCCGTCGCCACGATCTACCCAAATTTCAATGGCACCGGCATGGCCTTTAGTCCACACAATAATAGGGTGCCCGGCTTGGTTTTGGATATTTAAAATAGGTTTCCAAGTACTAGGGTCAATAATTTGGGTGGCACCGACTAACCATAAATCTTTTCCAATGGAATCGGTGTAGTTTTTATGGGCTTTAATCTGAGCGACTAAGGCGGATAAGCGTGGAATGATTCCGGCATTGATCACCACCGGCACCGGTTGAAGTACGATCGGCGTCATAGGCAAATTTAAAACACTATAGGGCCCGTCCCGAAGCTGATTTTTAAAGGCCGTCCAACTTTGAGAGCACGCTTGCATATCACCGGCGCTTTGAAGCGAATACCGAAAGTTAGTTGTGTCAATACTTAGGTTGGCGAGGTCTTCTTCTGAAATAGATAAGGTGCTGGTATAAGCCGGTAAAGCGGTTAGCAAATGCTGAAGCAAGTCCGCTTTTCCGCTATCTGTGTTCGGCATGTAGGTTAAAGTGCTCATGATCTTGTGATTCCTAGGTAATATTCAATGTAAAGGCTGCAGCAGCGCTTAAGGTGTTGTCTGCAAAGTCGTGTTAGCGTCCTGCTGTGATAAAGTTGCATCTAGCCGAAATGATTATGGGCTGTTTAGTCCTTTTAGCCTGTTTTGTGAGGCTTATGTAGTGCTGGACATGCTTGTAAAGATGCAAATAATACCTGATGAACGGTAAAGCGCTTAAGCGCCGCGCTGATATGACTTAGCGTAGTGCTGGCGTGTTGTGTGCTGGTGACTAAAAGGCTTGCTGTGCGCTAACAAAGCAAGGCTCACTGCGTCTTAAAGCCGTTGCAGTACTGAAACTTACTTTTTAAGCGCTAGTGAGTCTTAAAAATTAAGTCTGGGTGCTTGGCCAGTGCTTTAATAAATCGGTTGAGTGCGATAACTGGGTTACTAGGTGGTGCTTAAGCCTTATTGCGGCGAGTTCGGGGTAGATGGGTGTTTTAAAATATCCGCAGAGTGCTGGGTTGGGTGCGGTTAGCGCTTATAAGGGTGTTTTGAGTGCTTAGTATTGTTCTCCATAGCAAATTAATCATTGCTGGTGACTCATGAGTGATGGGTTAAGGGTGTTTGAAAGAGGGTAAGTGCTCGCCTAACAAAATGTACCGCTAACTCAGTAGATCTAGGTGAGACTATAGGCTTATTTGAGGAAAGTGCAAGGGAAATGTTGGATTTTTGTTGGCGTTGGGTGCTTTATGTTGGCCTAATGGTTTGGAATTAAGCCCCAATAATAGAAAGTCTTTAAATAACGCTTTAATTTGTACGGTCTATTGTAATTCTAAGAAATAACTGTAGACTTTGCCACTAATCAGAGAAGTTATTCAAAGATTTACGTGCACTTCAATGTATAAACCTATCCTTCTATTCATTATAAATCTAACTGGAAAGTACACATGGCAACTAAATTAGGCACACTCAATAACGACACTATCATGGGCACAAATGGCTGGGATCTTTTATACGGCTTAGCAGGAAATGATTTTTTAAATGGTGGGATTGGCAATGATATCCTTTCGGGTGGTGATGGTAATGATACGTTAGTGGGTGGTCAAGGGGCCGATACTTTAAATGGTGGTGCTGGGAATGATGTTTTTAAATATCAGACTTTTATGGAAGCTAATAATGACGTGATCAATGATTTAACGGCGTTAGATTTGATTGATTTTTCTGCAATTACCCCCGCTGGTCGTAGTTTTATTGGTAATGCACAATTTAATGGTGTGGCTGGTGAGATTCGGTATGAGGTGGTTTATGGCTTTAGCGTTTCAATGAATCCTATTACTTATCTTCAAACATTGAATAAATTTAATATTCGAGAGTTTCTTCATATTGATATTGATGGCGATGCCAATAGTGATGTCACTTTATTAGTTAAGAGCGGGATATTCGATTTTACAGAAACTGCTGTGGGGTCAGGTCTTTTAACGGCCGCAATTAATCAGCAATTAACTGGTACAGTGGGTGTTGATACTCTAACTGGAGGTGCAGGTAATGATACGCTTTATGGACTTGCTGGCAATGATGTCTTAATCGGTGGAGAAGGTAACGATAGGTTATTAGGTGGGGCCGGTAATGATACTCTGGATGGTGGTTTAGGAGAGGATACTTTAACAGGCGGATTGGGTAATGATACCTTCCGTTTTTTGAATGCCGATGATCTAATAACCGGTTGTACGGGGCCATCGGGGTCATTTGGGATATGGGGGTCATTTGGGCCATGGGGGTATGGTTACTTTGGTGATACCATCAATGATTTTACAGCGGGCGATCAGATTGCTTTTGGTTTTCAAGGTATTACTTATATAGGTGATGCCTTATTTAGTGGTGTTCCTGGGCAATATCGTTATCAACAAGCAGTTGTTAATTCTCTATATATGGCGGGGGTTATTGGCAATAGTACCCCAGCGTGTATTCAGTTTGATTTTGATGGGGATGGAGTTGCTGACTCAAATCAATACGTAACACTTAATCTGCCTACTTCAGTAATGCTTCAAGAAACAGCGCTAGGTTCAAATGTTTTGGTGTTTGCCCCAAATAAAAACATAGCGGGTACTGTGCTGAATGATAATTTGCAAGGGGGTAATGGTAACGATACTTTGATGGGTTTGGACGGTAATGACACCTTACGTGGCGGTATGGGCGGAGATATGTTGGATGGTGGTGCAGGTGACGATCGCTTAGTGGGTGGTGCAGGAGGCGATACCTTAACCGGTGGTACGGGAGTTGACACGTTTAAATATAATGCGTTAGCTGAGTTTAGTAGCAATATATCTGGTATGACTCTCACTTCAGGTATGACTAGCGCTTTAGGTATTGGTATAGAAACAATCACAGATTTAGATGTTGGCGATAAGATTGATTTAAGTGCGATTACTGGTTTAACTTTT
>CAIPDT010000084.1 GCA_903863905.1 uncultured Methylococcaceae bacterium | reverse complement strand
TACTGGTATTTTTGCTGTTAAGTGCGGTGTTGTTTACAGCAACGCAAACGAAGTCATCGGCCGCCGTTAAAACAGCCGGTTTGTGGTTAGGCGGCTTATTATTTGTCTTGATTGGCTTGGCGATACTAGCCATTAAGTTGGCGTTACCGTTGGTTGTGGCACCGATTCATGAGGGTTTGGCTGCCTTATTAATGTTACCGTTGATCGCGATTAGTTTTTATAGTCGTTATGCTGGGTTTGAAGCGTTTGTTCCCGCGGATAAGGTCACGGATAAACCAGCGGTAAGAACGGTAGATGTGCCGTTGTCTGCGACGACGACTTTGGAGGCGCCTTATGAAGAACCGTTGCCAGAATCGTTATATTTGCGTCTTAAATCACAGTTAAAAAGAACACGTTCAGGTTTGGGTGGTTTATTGGCCAACTTGCCGTTGGGTCAAAGTGCCATTACGGATGATTTATTAGAAGAGATTGAAGCCAATTTATTGATGGCTGATGTGGGTGTTGATGCCACGACTGAAATTATTCGGCGATTAACCAAACGTCTTGAACGTCATCAGTTAACCGATGGTGAGGCTTTATCAACGGCGTTGAAAGCAGAATTATTGAGTATTTTAAAGCCGTGCAATATTCCGCTTGAGATTCCTAAGCAAGATACCCCGTTTGTTATTTTAGTGGTGGGTGTCAATGGTGCGGGTAAAACCACGACCATTGGTAAGCTGGCTAATCGGTTACAAGCGCAAGGTCATAGTGTGATGTTGGCCGCCGGGGATACCTTTAGAGCGGCGGCGGTTGAACAACTTCAAGTCTGGGGTGAGCGCAATGGTATTCAAGTGGTGGCGCAGCATACCGGAGCAGATTCGGCGTCTGTTATTTATGATGGTTTACAATCAGCCAAAGCGAAAGGCATTGATGTGTTAATCGCGGATACCGCAGGGCGTTTGCAGACTAAATCTAATTTAATGGAAGAATTAAGGAAGGTGAAGCGCATTATGGGGAAACTGGATGAATCAGCGCCCCATGAAGTGTTGTTGGTGTTAGATGCCGGGACCGGACAAAATGCTTTGTCACAAGCTAAGATATTTAATGAAACAGTGGCACTAACCGGTTTAGCGTTAACTAAGTTAGATGGTACGGCTAAAGGCGGTGTTATTTTTGCTTTAGCTAAACATACGGGCTTGCCGATTCGTTTTATTGGTATCGGGGAAGGTATTGAAGATTTACAAGATTTTGATGCCGAGTTATTTGTTGATGCCTTATTTGTAAAAGATTAAAAACTATGATTAATTTCGTCAATGTCAGTAAACGGTATCCTGAAACAGGTGATGTGTTGCGTAATGTCAGTTTTCATTTGCAGCGTGGCGAAATGGCTTTTTTGACGGGGCATTCCGGGGCGGGAAAAAGTACTTTATTAAGACTTATTTCGGTGACGGAGCGCTGCAGTCGAGGGCAAATATTAGTGGATGAACAAGATTTAAGTTCGGCTAAAGACAGTCAAGTGCCTTACATTAGACGGAAAATGGGCTTTATCTATCAAGATTATAAGTTGTTACAAGATAGAACGGTGTTTGATAACGTGGCGTTACCTTTAGTGATTGCGGGCTATAGTCATCATGAGGTAACGCGTAGGGTTAGAGCGTCTTTAGATAAAGTTAGTTTAAACGGCAAAGAGAAAAAATATCCTTTTGCGTTATCGGGTGGGGAACAACAGCGGGTAGGGATTGCCAGAGCGGTGGTTAATAAACCCCCCATTATTATTGCCGATGAACCCACGGGAAATCTTGATCCAGCCTTGTCTGCTGAGATTATGACGTTGTTTGAACAATTTCAGCAGGTGGGGGTGACTATTTTAATTGCTTCGCATGATATTTCTTTAATTACTAAATTGAATCACCGGGTCTTAAAGTTAGATCATGGTCAATTGGTGGCGGAGTAGATTATGAAGTATCGTAATAAAAATCGTATTAAAAAAGATCCTCCGATTAAGGCACCTAAACTAGAGTCGCGTAAGACAATGGTCGCGGGCGGCACGTTTAAGGATAAGATTAATGCGCATCGTGATTTGCATGCGCATGCGTTGTTTTCGAGTTTGGGGCGTTTATTGGCTACGCCTTATAATTCAACCATTACCATTGCTGTGTTAGCCATTGCGATTTCATTGGCAGGTGGTTTTTATATTTTGGTGTCTAATTTACAGCAATTAACCGCAAACTTAGAAACCAGTAATCAAATTTCGTTATTTTTACGGCAAGATGTGTCTGAGGCTCATGCTAAAAAATTGGCCGACAGTATTCGTTTAAATCAAGCCGTGCAGTCGGTTAAAGTCATTACTAAAGAGCAAGCATTAACCGAATTTAAAACGTACAGCGGTTTTGGCGAAGCGATTAATCATTTAGAAACTAACCCGTTGCCGATTGTTTTAGAAGTACTTCCTAAAAATACTTTGGATGATAAAGAATCGTTAAGTATTTTGTTAAAAAGCTTTGAGCAATCACCGGATGTTGATTTTGCACAAATGGATTTACAGTGGGTGGAACGATTGCAAGCTATTGTGGCGGTGGTTCGATTGTTTGCTAATTTATTAAGTGTATTGTTAGGCGCGGCAGTGTTGTTTGTGATTGGTAATACGGTCCGCTTAGAATTACATCAGCGCCGTGAAGAGGTGGTTATCTCTAAATTGGTGGGGGCAACGAATGCGTTTATTCAGCGACCTTTTTTGTATACGGGGTTTTGGATCGGCTTTTTTTCGGGGGTGGCCGCTTGGTTTATTGTAGCGATCTTTATGCTGATTTTAAATCATTCCGTTGAAGCGTTATCCAGTTTGTATGGTGGAACTTTTCATTTGTTATTTTTAAGTTTTACGGAGAGTTTTGCTTTAATCGCTGCGTCTTCTTTATTAGGTATTTTGGGATCTTGGTTGGTTTTAATTTGTTTTATTTATGGTAAAAAGACCCGTTAACTCAGTTAGGATAAAAAATTATTAGCACACTCTGTTAGAGAGTGCTAAAATCATAAAAAATTTTTCCCCCTAGGAGATACCATGAGTAATGCAATCGCTTTACCTATTAATTTGTCTGTCGGAACATTTGATGCCTATTTAAATTTAGTTCGCCAAATGCCTCGGTTAACGTCCGAACAAGAACGTGACCTGACTTTAAGATTTAGAGATGACGGGGACTTAGAGGCTGCCCGTGAGTTGGTCATGACTAATTTACGTTTTGTGGTGCACGTGGCTAGGGGCTATAGCGGTTATGGTTTATCGATGCCCGATATTATTCAAGAGGGTAATATTGGCTTAATGAAGGCCGTTAAACGTTTTGACCCGGATATGGGCGTGCGTTTAGTCTCGTTTGCGGTGCATTGGATTAAAGCCGAAATCCATGAATATGTGATTAAAAATTGGGGCATTGTTAAAATTGCCACGACTAAGGCGCAGCGTAAATTATTTTTTAACTTAAGAAAGTCTAAGCAAGATATCGGCTGGTTATCCAATGCAGAAGCCATGGCGATTGCTGAGAACTTGAATGTTGAGTTAAGTGATGTTTACGAAATGGAAAAGCGTTTAGGCAGCCATGATATGTCTTTTGATATGCCTGTGGACGAATCGGGTGAAGAGAGTACGGCTTATCCGGCGCATTATTTACAACAATATGGCGCTGATCCTTCTATCTTACTTGAGGAAGCTGATTGGGAAGGACACGGTCAAGATAAATTGGCAGATGCAATGGCCCAATTAGATGCCCGTAGCTTTGATATTTTATCCAGTCGTTGGTTGGCAGAGAAAAAAGCAACGTTGCATGAATTAGCCGAACGTTACAATGTGTCTGCTGAAAGAATTAGACAGTTAGAACAAAACGCGATGAAAAAAATTAAGACTTCTGTTACGTTTGAGGCGTAATAAGAGGTTGGGATTTATTCAAACAAGGCCCATCGATAGTAGTATCGTTGGGCCTTGTTTGTTATTAGACTTATGTTTTAAGCCGGTGACACTTAAGCCGGGTTAAGAAGGTTTAAGACCGTTTGAGCTTGTTCTGCGGCTTCATGGCCTAGGTTTGTTAAATAACCGCCATCTTCTTGTGTCACTAAGCCTTTGTCGTATAAACGTTTTGTGGCTGCAATGGTTTCAGGTGCCGCTGTTTTATGAACTTTAATACCTTCTTGCGTGGTATTTAAGTTATAGCGTACTAGAATGTTAATTTCGTCTACAATATCTTGAGTATAGGGCATGATTAATCCTTACAATGTGTGATTTTAATCCGCTATCATAATGCTATTTGCAGTTAACGCGTATTTTTTTTCCTAATAGGGGATCTTTAGCGATTAATATCGAGGTACTGAACTGTCACAAGTGCAGGACCACGCGTCAATGCCACCGGTTAAGTTGGAGACATTCTTAAAGCCTTGTTGTACTAAATATTGAGCGGCTTGTTGGCTGCGCATGCCGTGATGACACACTACAACAATTTCGTCATCCAGGTTAAGATCAGTTAAGCGATTGGGAATTTGTCGCAGTGGAATAAGAACGCTATCGGCGATATGGGCGTATTGGTATTCATTAGGCTCTCTAACATCTAATAAAAAGAGAGCTTGGTTTTGTTGGCGCTTTTGGTTAAGTTCGGTAACGGAGAGTGGTTTAACGCTCATAAGGTTCCTAGGTAGGTGAGTGAATGTCGGTATCAAGGCGAGAGGTATTCTATCAAAAATGGGTAGGTTGAGGAATTTCAATGTGTCGTAATATTAATAATACTTGCTAACTGAGGTTTATTCTGCTAAAAATGCCAAGTTTTTATTTATCCTGTCTTTAGGAGTTAATGGATGACCGATAGTACAAAATCGACTGCTTCACCGTTTAGTTTTAAGCCGTATGTTGAAACCGAGGGTGAGGAGTATATGAATGAAACTCAATTGAAACATTTTGAGGTTATTCTAAAGAATTGGAAAGCTGAATTAATGCATGAAGTCGATCGTACTGTGCATCATATGCAGGATGACGCGGCTAACTTTCCAGACCCTAATGATCGTGCGACTCAGGAATCAGAATTTAGTTTAGAGCTCAGAACGCGTGATCGGGAACGTAAATTAATTAAGAAAATTGATGATTCTCTTAAAGAAATTGAATCAGGTGATTATGGTTTTTGTGAGTCATGTGGTATTGAAATTGGTATTCGTCGTTTAGAAGCGAGACCGACTGCAAGTTTGTGTATTGATTGCAAAACACTGGATGAAATTAGAGAGAAGCAAATGGGCTAACTAAGTTTGTTGTGTTTCAAAAACAAACTTACATTGGCCGGTTCGCACCTTCGCCTACCGGCCCGTTACATTTTGGCTCTGTCTATACGGCGTTAGCGAGTTTTTTACAAGCACGTTCACAGCAGGGTCAGTGGTTGTTGCGTATAGATGATCTTGACACGCCTCGCAATATTAAAGGCTCTGTTGAGAGCATTTTATCCACGTTAGATACACTAGGTTTATATTGGGATGGCAAGGTGGCTTATCAAAGTCAAACCTTAGACGTCTATCATCAAGTTCTTGAACAATTAGCGCTCCATCAATTAATTTACCCCTGTATTTGTAGTCGTAAAACCTTAACACAACGCTATAACGGTAGGTGTAGATATCAGACTATTGATTTGGTTTTGCCTCATGCTTGGCGCATAAAAACCGATCAGCAGCGGCTTTCTTTTAAGGATGTCTTGCAGGGTTCTGTCTCTGAATGTTTATCTGAGCAGGGTGATTTCATTTTGAAAAGGAAAGATCAGATCATGGCTTATCAGTTTGCAGTGGTGGTTGATGATCATTTGCAAGGGATTAATCAGGTTGTTAGAGGTTATGATTTATTGGATTCAACGCCTCGACAAATTTTCTTGCATCACGTTTTAGGGTACACTTTGCCGAGTTATATGCATGTGCCTATTATTATTGACGAACAGGGCTACAAACTGAGTAAGCAAACCTTGGCCACTGCAGTTGATTTAACTCAGCCTGAGAGTCTTATATTTAAGCTATTGACGTTGTTAAAGCAAAATCCACCGAATGCCCTTAAAGAAGCGAGTGTTGATGAGTTATTGGCTTGGGGAATGACGCATTGGAATCCAGCGCATTTACAGGGCTGTTCTCAGTTAACGATTCCTTCTGCTTAGCTTCGGGGTATTGGGCTGTGTGCTTTGGGTTAATTTAAAATCAAAATAAAATTTTATGAGAGTAATTTTATGACCCAGTCTTATGTCAATGAGGTGTTGTGTAAACTAGACGTAACACTTCATCAAGAGACGCTAGAGGTGAGTTTGGTCGGTGATTGGGTGCTTGAGGCTAAGACGCCATGTTTAAATGCTTTATTGACCCAAATGCAGGCTTCTTCAGGTATTAAGCAGGTGGTTTTTAGTACCCAATCGTTGGGGCGCTGGGACAGTTTACTGATGACAGATTTAATCCGTTTGATTGATTGCGGTCAACGGCAAGCGTTGATTGTTAATACGTCTACGTTGCCTGCGGGTATTCAGGGTTTATTAAGTTTAGTGTATGCCGTACCTGAACGGGTCGGCGCAAGACGTCAATTAACACACAGGTCTTTTTTTGAAGTCGTAGGTTACATGGGCTTACGTTGTGTTAAAGAGGCCAATGCATTGGTGACGTTTACGGGCGAGGTGGCTTTAAGTTTTTGGGCTTTAATTCGCGGTAAGGCGCGTTTTCGCTGGGTCGATTTAGCCTTAAATATTCAAGAATGTGGCCCTTCCGCACTGCCGATTATTACGTTAATTAGTTTACTGGTGGGTTTGATTTTGGCGTTTGTGGGGGCTCTGCAATTAGCTTTATTTGGGGCACAGATTTATATTGCTAATTTAGTGGGGTTAGGGATGACCCGTGAAATGGGGGGCTTAATGGCCGCCATTATTATGTCAGGGCGCACAGGGGCTGCTTATGCGGCTCAGTTGGGTACAATGCAAGTCAATAGTGAAATTGATGCGCTTAAAACCATGGGCTTTGCACCGATGGAGTTTTTGGTGTTGCCGCGTATTTTGGCATTGGTTATGGTGATGCCCTTATTATGTTTATATGCCGATTTAATGGGCATGATAGGCGGCTCCTTAGTCACGGTAGGTTTTTTTGATGTGTCTTGGTTAGAGTATCTTAATCGGACGGCAAGTTCGGTACATTTAATGGATTTAACGATAGGTATTATTAAGTGTGCGGTGTTTGGGGTGTTAATTGCGTTGTCTGGCTGTTTACGAGGCATGCAATGTGGTCGTAGTGCTTCAGCCGTCGGTGAGGCAGCAACCTCCGCGGTGGTTACCGGTATTGTTTTTATTGTGATTGCCGATTCCTTAATGACGCTTATGTGTAATCGTTTAGGAGTTTAAGGCATGTCTAAGCCGTGTTTAACCATTGAAAACATGACCATGGCCTATGGTGATTTTATTATTCAACGTGATCTTGATTTTACCATTGAACGAGGTGATATTTTTATTATCATGGGGGGAAGTGGCTGTGGTAAAAGTACCTTATTAATGCATTTGATTGGTTTACATGCGCCTTTGAAAGGGGAGGTATGGTATGGTCAAGAACGTCTTTGGCAGTCTGATGCGGCAACCCGGCAGGCTATATTGAAGCGCACAGGGGTTTTGTTTCAAAGTGGCGCTTTGTTAAGTTCAATGACGTTAGCCGAAAATATTGCGTTACCTTTAGCTGAGCATACTCAATTAGGGGCAAGGCGAATTAGAGAACTCGCTTCTTATAAGTTAGCTTTAGTAGGCTTATCCGGTTTTGAAGATTATTATCCTTCTGAGATTAGTGGCGGTATGCAAAAACGAGCGGGCTTGGCACGTGCTATGGCTTTAGATCCTGAAATTTTATTTTTTGATGAGCCGTCGGCGGGTTTGGATCCCGTGAGTGCTAAGTTATTGGATGATTTAATTCGGAGTTTACGTGATCATCTGGGGGCAACGATTGTGATGGTGACTCATGAGTTGGCGAGTATTTTTGCTATTGGGACTAATTCTATTTTTTTAGATGCTGACTCTAAAACCATGATTGCCCAAGGTAATCCTAAACAGTTATTGGCGACGACGGTTGATCCAAAAGTGCTACGGTTTTTGACGCGTGGCGATACAGATAATACAGTTGATGCTTCTTATTAAAAGGGCCATGATTTATGAGTAAACCTGTTAATCCTTATACCATTGGTGCTTTTATAGTGGGTTCTTTGACGCTGTTGATTGTGGCGGTTTTAGTCTTTGGTGGCGGTCAGTTTTTTAAGAAAAAAATTCAGTATGTGATTTTTTTTGATTCGGCTTTAAATGGTTTAAATATTGGGGCTCCCGTTAAGTTACAAGGCGTGCAAATTGGTACGGTTAAAGAGATTTCTTTAGAGTTAAGTCAGCAAGCTAAGAATATTACTAAGCCAGTCGTGATTGAAATTGATCCAGCAGCCGTTTTAGATTCCAGTGGCCATCCTTTTAATGCGGCAACCAGTTTGAAGGAGAATCAAAAAAATGCGCAGTATTTTATTGATGCCGGTTTAAAGGCGCAGTTGCAGACTCAAAGTTTATTAACGGGGTTGTTGTATGTGGAGTTTAGTTTTTATCGGGATATGCCGGTCAAATTAACGGGCCTAGATTATAAGGGTTTACCTGAATTACCGGCAGTACCGTCTACGGTGGATCAAATTAAAACCGCGGCTGAAGAGGCCTTGGATAATTTTAGGCAATTACCGATTGAACAAATCGTGAATGATTTTGCTACAACACTCAAAGAAATAAAGGCGATTACCACTTCGGATGATTTAAAACAAGATCGAGTCGCGTTAAGTAAAACTTTAAAAGCAACAGAATTGTTGATAGAGAGTTTAAATAAGAATTTAATTCCGTTAGTCACTAATATGAATGGGGCTATTGTAGACAGTCGATCTATGATGCAACAATTTACCCAAGATATAACGCCAGTCTTGCAATCAACTGAAAAAACCTTGAGTAAAGCAACTGCGGTATTATCAGAATCTCAACATGCCTTAGGTTCTGTTGAGGCATTGTCGGCACCCGAGGCGCCTTTGTGGCAGTCTTTAGAGGCTTTGCGAGATGCGGCACAATCGACTAAGGCGTTAACAGATTATTTAGAGCGTCATCCTGATGCCCTTATTTATGGAAAGGAGCAAAATAAATGAAGCTATTGAGGTTACTATTGGCATCCTCTTTAGGGGTACTTTCTGCGTGCTCTCATAACAGTGTACCCGTAAAGTTTTATCGACTGAGTGCTGATTTTGATAGATCTAATACCGGTAAGACTTGGGCAGAAAATTTGGACGCTGTTAAGAAGTCACCTTTAAACTCAGGTCCAGTGATTGGTTTGGGGCCTGTTAAAATTCCAGATTATTTAAATCGTTTACAAATGGTCACAGCAGTGTCGGACAATGAATATGTAATGTCTGAAGAGCATCGTTGGGCAGAAAGATTGGATCAAAATATATTATTGGCTTTGTATAAAACATTACCGCAATACGTAAATACTGATCGAGTTGTAAGGTATCCCTGGTCACAACGACAGCCCGTTGATTATCAAGTGAGTATTGATATTTTAGAGTTTAATATTAATCAATTAGGACAAAGTCATTTAATCGCGCAATGGACGGTTAAACATAAAGATGAAATTATCTTGGATAAACGTTCGGATTATCAAGTGCCTACTTCAAAAACGGATTATACCTTGATGGTCAAAGCACAAAGTCAGTGTTTGTCTTTGTTGATGAAAGAAATATCTGATGATTTAAATGGTTTAAAGGGTTTGGGGCTCTAACGCAAAATAATAGGTGGACTTTTTTTTATTTCTTGGTTTATAGTCTATAGATAATTTATAGATTTAGGAGAGGACTAATGGGATTAAAAACAAGAATACAAGGTATGGGTTTGCCAATTCCAATGACTGTTGATCAGGAAATGTTGTCAGCGGTTGATTATAAAACTGAGTCCAACGTGTCTAGGTTGTCCGCGTTATCAATAAAAATATTATCACCGATAGAATTAGCATTTAAAGAAGCAATTCATTCTAAACTATTAGACACCCTAGATTTAACGTTGATCAGCAGCACAGATGATAAGGAGGCTAGAAAACAAATCCAAACGGTGGTACAACGATTAATTGAAGAAGAGTCTATTCCGTTAAGTTTTCAGGTTCGCCAACAAATCACTAAAGAAATTGAAGATGATGTGTTAGGGTTAGGTCCGTTAGAAGCGTTGCTTTATGAGCCCAGTATCAGTGATATATTGGTCAATGGCTATAATAATGTGTATGTTGAGCGCTTTGGTAAGTTGGAGTTAACGTCTATTAAATTCAATGATAACAATCATCTAATGAAAATCATTAATCGAATTGTGACCCGTATAGGGCGACGTATTGATGAGTCTTCACCGATGGTGGATGCCCGATTAAAGGACGGTTCTCGTGTTAATGCTATTATTCCGCCCCTAGCCATTGATGGGCCTTCATTGTCAATTAGACGTTTTGCTGTAGACAAAATGAAGTTAGATGATTTGGTTGATAAGGGGGCTTTAACTCAATATATGGCTGAGTTCTTGAAAATAGCTGCCTGCTCAAAATTAAATATTCTCATTTCGGGAGGCACAGGGTCTGGCAAGACTACGATGTTGAATGCAATCTCAAATTTTATTCCCAATAATGAACGTATTATTACCTTAGAAGATTCGGCTGAATTGCAATTACAGTTGCCACACGTCTTACGTTTAGAGACGAGGCAGGCGAATATTGAAGGTAAAGGTGAGATAACGCTTAGAGATTTGGTGCGTAATGCCTTAAGAATGCGCCCAGATCGTATTATTATTGGTGAAGTGCGTAGTGGCGAAGCATTTGATATGTTACAAGCGATGAATACAGGACATGAAGGTTCTTTAACCACGGTGCATGCAAATAGCGCCAGAGATGCTTTAGGGCGCTTGGAAAATATGGTCTCGATGATTGGACTGGATATACCCGCAAAGACGATTAGAAAGCAAATTTCATCTGCTATTCATTTGGTGATACAACTCAGTCGTTTAGAAGATGGCAGTCGGCGTATTATGAGTATCCAAGAGGTGGATGGCATGGCAAGTGACGAAGTAATTACCATGTCTGAGATTTTTAATTTTACCCGTAAAGGGCTTGATGAAAACGGTGTCATATTGGGTCAGTATGGCTCAACAGGCTTGGTGCCCCAATGTGTTGAGTTGATGCAGCAACGTGGTTTAAAAATAGACATGGGTCTGTTTAGGCACAATATTAATCAAAAGAGGCGTCAAAGTGATTATTGATACAGAACAGTGGGTAGTGGTGGGTGTATTTGTCTTTATTTTTATCGCTTCGCAATTATTAATTTCTCCAACATTTGGCATAACGCACGCTAATAATCGTAAATTAAAAAAACGTTTAGCTGAGATTATTGCTTCAAATGGTGAAATTGAGACGTCCATTGTGAAGCAAAAATACCTATTGCATTTAGGCAGGGTTGCGCGAATCTTAGAGTTGTTTCCGGGTATTAAGCATTTAAGCATGTTATTAGAGAAAGCGGGCTATAGGCAATTGGCTTATCGCGTTACGTTGGTGATGGGGTTAATCATAATCGTGCTGTCGATCCTGGCATGGGAATATTTTCATCACATAGCGATAGTCTTTGGTGTTTTTGTCACGGGAATCTTATTACCGATCTGGTGGTTAAAGAAAAAAGCCGCTACACGATTAGAAACCTTTGAGGCGCAATTACCCGAAGCCTTGCAAATGATGTCTAGGGCTTTGCGGACGGGGTATTCTTTTTTAGAAAGTATGAGAATCGTGGCTATGGAAATGGCTGAGCCGATTAGTCAGGAATTTAAGTTGACCTATGATGAGATAACCTATGGTCGTGATGTCGATGTTGCCTTTGCTTTAATGACTGAACGGATGCCTAGCTTAAGTTTAGTCTCTATGACCACGGCGATTATGATTCAAAAAGAAACGGGTGGTAATCTTTCTGAGGTATTGATGAGGATATCACTGGTGTTAAATGCACGTTTTAAATTACAACGTCGGGTTAAGGTCATAGCGGCAGAAGGGGTCATGTCTGCCTGGATATTATTATCATTGCCTTTTGTATTATTTTTTGTCCTGAGTTTAATGAATGGCGAGTATTTTAAACCGCTCTATGAATCGCCTGACAGGATGACATATTTAGGCATTTTTTTGGGATTAGAAGTTGTGGCGGGCATCTGGATTCGATTTATTATTAATATTGATGTGTGAGGTGAAAGATGAATAACTTAACTCAATTAATGACGGGTGGGCAACAGGCCTTATTTAATAATCAATGGGGTGTGTTGCTACTTCTTTTTGCTGGTGTGTTTTTATTAGTGATAGCATTGATGTCATTAGTCTATGGCTTTTTTGATCCGGTTAGATCTCGCTTTAAGAGTGGCTTTAAGGGGGAGGCTTTGTTATCGCACGAACTGGATCAGTTGTCAGAGCAATTATTAAAGCATCATAAACAGTTTGTACCTAAGGATAAATCTTTATTGCAAAGAACGGCAACGCGTATGCATCACGCCGGCTTTCATGCAAAGGCCAGTATAGAGCATTATTATGCCATTAAGGTTCTGTTGTTGGTGGTTTTGCCATTGTTAACATTGATTAGTTTAAGTTTTGTGCCAAGTTTAAAAGGTACGCATTTGTTGAGTGGGGTTTTAATAGCTGCAGTGGTGGGTTATTTAGGGCCCAGTTTTTTCTTAGATCGGTTAGTTAGTCAGCGGCAAAAATTGATTAAACGATCGTTTCCCGATGCCTTAGATATGATTGTGATATGCGCTGAAGCGGGTTTAGGATTAGACGCGGCAATACAAAAAGTGACAGCAGAAATTACAATTGGGCATCCAGAATTGGCGACTGAATTTAATCTGGTGTTGGCTGAAATACGCGCCGGTATCGATCGCCATGAAGCTTTACAAAAAATGGTAGAGAGAACGGGAATTGATGATATTCGGGGTTTGGTGTCAACCATTGCTCAGGGTATGCGTTTTGGTACCAGTGTGGCGGATACTTTGCGTGTTTATTCTGAAGATTTACGGGATAAGAGAGCGCATATCGCCGAAGAAATTGCCGCTAAGATTGGTCTTAAATTAATTTTTCCTCTAGGAATGTGTTTATTACCGGCTTTTTTGTTATTAATTTTGGCACCGGTGATTGAAGTCTTCCATAAGCTTTGAAGGGCACTCTCTTATCCACATGGCCTTTTCTTATTTTATTTAGGCGTTAATAACTATATGAAGCATAACACAATAAAACTTTTATTAAAGCGGGGGGCATTAATATTGAGCTTACCTTTATTAATCGCTTGTAATCCTACCGATATTAAACAAACAGAGCGTCAAGAAGATAAACAGCAGGCGGAAGCGTTGTTAAAAAGTGTCGGTCTTAAGGTGAGTTCAGTAGACGATGCGTTATTAAAAGCTCAAAAAGCAGAGCAAGAAAGCAAAATGGATTTGGCTCAACTGTATTACATTAAGGCGTTTGAACTGGCGCCGACCAATATTCAAGTCTTGCAAGCGATGGTGGATTTATATATTAAGATCAATCAATATGAATTAGCCGAGGTCAGTCTAAAATTAATGTTAAAGCAACAGCCGACTAATATTAATTTTATTGAGCAGTATGGTTTGTTGCAACTTCAACAAAGAAAATGGGCGGAAGCTAAAAAGAAGTTAATGGCGGTGGTGTCAAAACAAGCCAGTTGGCAAGCTTATAATGGCTTAGGGGTCTTAGCCAGTTTGCAGCATGAGACATTAGACGCTGAACAGTATTTTAGAAAAGCAGATCAGTTAGCGCCTCATTCACCAGACATACTCAATAATATTGGCTTTTCTTTGTACTCCTCCAATCAATTAGTCGAGGCTGGCCTGTTTTATGATAAAGCCTTGGCGATTAACCCCACCTTTAAAAAAGCACTTTATAATTCGGCGTTATTACAAGCTAAGCTTGAGCATTATGATTTGGCGTATCGAATTTTTGTGGGTATTTCATCCGAGGCAGAAGCGAATAACAATTTAGGTTATATCCTAATGATGAAAGGTGATTATGCGGCTGCTTATAATTATCTACAAGAAGCGATTAGGCTCTCTCCCCAGTATTATAAAAAAGCGAATGATAATTTAATGCGCTTAAAACAGTTAGAAGGCGCATATTTTGATTGATTTTTGCTCTATTTAGGTGCAAAAAAGCTATTTTAAGATTTATTTTCAATTATTTTCTATTTATTTTCGTTTTTACCTTGTCTTCTCAAAATAATAGTCTACTTTCATAGCGAGTAAGCAATAATTTTGCATTACTTTTATAGGTCTTCTAAGGCTCATAATGAATGTCAGTTAGGATTTTGGAATATCAAAATCGTTTTTATTTTTTAAGTAAGGAATGGTCATGAAAAAAATTATAAATAAAATAAAGGCTTTTTTAGCAGAACAAACAGGCGCTGAAACGGCAGAGTGGGCGGTTATTGTTGGGTTGTTAGTTGTTATAGGTACAACTTTTTTTGCAAGTGGAGGGACCATAGGCGTCGCTATTGGTACAGTTGCCGGTAAGATAACGACTGGTGTTGCAGGATGAATGCCGTCTAGTGAAGATTAAAAAAGACGTTGATGATTCAGAGATCGTTATGTCAATTTCTGAATCATTTTCGTCCTATTGGGTTTAAAGGCTGTTTCTTCAGTGGGTCGTTTAAAAAAACCGGCAATAGTTTTATTGTCCGGTTTTTTTTAGGAGGGGTTTATTTAATATGAAATTTTCGAATGATTAGTTTTCTTCAAATTAACGATAGTGTATTAGTTTATATTTTATTGCTCGCTTTGTTACTCATGTCAGCCATTATTGATATAAAGGTTCAGAAAATACCTAATTGGCTGGTCGTGATTATTATTTTAATAGGTTTATTATTCAATATGTTAAGCCTTGAAGGTATTGGTGTTAAGGCTGAGTTGCTTGGCTTGGGCGCAGGCTTTTTAATAATGCTTCCTGGATATCTATTAGCCAAACAAGGGGCGGGGGATGTCAAGTTAGTTGCGGCTATAGGCAGTGTTGTTGGTTTGATGAATGTACTACACATTGCGTTGTATAGTTTTTTGATTATGGGTGTCATTAGCTTTTTTTATATTGCTTTAAAGGGTGATTTATTTAAGTGGTTGGTTCGCTATAAGGCACAGATTTATGGTTGTTTGTTTGGGCAATTCAGTTATCAACAGCCGTCTTATCTTGAGGCATCCACAAGGCCATTGCCAATGGCGCCTAGTATTATGTTAGCGACTGCGATGGTATTGTTACCGCTAATGGGCGATTTAGGGTTTTTGTCGATTTTGATGCGTTATTTGCCGTTTTGATTGTGGGTTTAAGGATGAAAATATGAATGTACGATTGATCATTATGCTGGCAACGGCTCTTGGGTTAGCTTTTTTTGCAGTAAGCATTGCTAAAACTTTAATGCAAGATAAATCGGTGACTCAAAAAACGGTACCCGTGGTGGTGGCTGCTGTTGATATACCGTTGGGCATTAATATCGAAAATCAACATCTTAAAGTTATTGAATGGTTAGGTACGACGTCCCCCGCCGGGACTTATGCAACAAAAGAACAGTTAATCAATAAAATAACCAAAAATAACTTTTATCAAGACGAGTTAATCACTGAAAAAAGGTTATCAGAGAATTCTACGGGAAGTAAATTATCTTCAGTTATCAAAAAAGATTATCGAGCTATTTCTGTCAGAGTAGATGATGTGGTGGGCGTCGCAGGTTTTATTTCACCCACTAATAATGTCGATGTCTTAGCGACAAAACTGGATAAAGCCATGAATCAAGCGGTAACACGCACTTTATTACAGAATATTAAAGTCTTGGCCGTTGATCAAGATATTGTAAAAGATAAGCCGGTTGTGGTCAGGTCAGTTACGCTGGAATTGCAACCTGAGCAGGCTGAGAGTATTGTTCAGGCGTTGCAAGAGGGTACTATTCAATTAAGCTTAAGAAATCCGATAGATAATGAATTATTGGTGGCCACCAAAAAAACTGAAACTTTTAACGTGGCGCAAGTTGAAAAAAAACTTGAGAAGAAGCATGTGTTAAGAGTGATTCCTTGGTGAAAATAATTAGTAAGTCGCGCTATAAAATAATGAATTGAATTATCATTGGAATAGGTCAGGTATGAATAAAAAAATTAAAATTGCCGGTGTTTTTTCATTGATAATTCTATCTTTAGGGCAATGCGTGTATGCCACTGTGGTAGGTGCTGATGTTAAGACAGAAAAAGTGCTAGTGTCTTTAAATAAATCCAAATTAATTTCTTTGGGCCATCAAGTCAAAATAGAGGAGATCTCTCAAGGAAATTCAACCACGGCTACATCCAACTTTAAAGAAGTCGGAGAGCCTGCAGAAACTACGTTTATACAACCGAATCAGATCTTAATTAATGGTAAATCCTTGGGAACAACGAATCTATATCTCTGGGGTGCGAATGGCAAAATTATTGAGATTTTAGATATCGAGGTAACCCATGATTTATCTTCTTTAAAAGCAAAGTTGAATGAGTTATTACCTAATGAGCACGATGGCAGAGGCAAGCCGAATATCTCTATTCGCTCTTCTCAAAGAAATATTGTCTTAAGTGGCGAGGTCAGTACATTAACCAATATGCAAGCGGCGATTCAATTAGCGCAAAGTTTTTTAGGCGTATCGACTAATCTAGGGGGCGGAAATACAGGGGGTGGTGGAGGACAGAGTAATATTAATGTGTCTACTAATACGGCTCAGCCTAAGGTTGACCCGAGTGCCAGTGCAATTCCGCAAGTGATTAATTTAATGAGTGTGGGTGGAGCACAGCAAGTGATGTTGGATGTAAAAGTAGCTGAAATTAATAGAACCATACTCAAAGGGCTTAATATTAAATTTAATGCCTTACAGGCGTCAAATAACTTTTCCATTGGCGCAGTTAATGGCGGTGGAATGGTTAATGCCTCAGGTATTGGTAATTTATTGAGTGCAAATCCCCATAGTTTTGATGCCGGTGCCTTGTTTTTACAGGCTATTAGCGGTGAGTTTATGTTTAACTTAACCATTGATGCCGCGAATGAACAGCAGTTAGCCAAAATATTGGCTCAGCCTACTTTAACGACTTTATCAGGGCAAACCGCCACCTTTGTTTCGGGGGGGGAATTTCCGGTTCCCGTACCTCAATCAATAGGGTTGACGAGTAATACGACCATTATTTTCAAAGAGTATGGCATTGGCTTAAAGTTTGTGCCGGTTGTACTGGATTCTGGGCGTATCAATCTGAACATGCATGTGAGTGTGAGTGAATTATCTACGGATGCGGCCGTGATAGCACAGGCAGGTGGAACCAATACCCAATATTCAATACCGTCATTAACGAAGCGAGAAGTCAGTAGTACGCTTGAACTTGCAGATGGTCAGACCATGAGTATTGCTGGTTTAATTAGTGAAAAAATGCGTGAGAATATTAATAAGTTTCCGGGTCTAGGGGATATCCCAGGTTTGGGTGCGTTGTTTAGAAGTTCTAAGTTTTTAAAAGATACCACAGAGTTAGTGATTTTTGTTACGCCTCGCTTAGCTAAGCCCGTTTTAGCTCAAAATGTTAGATTGCCAACAGATAGTTTTATTGAACCAGATGATATAGATTTTTATGTGTTAGGACGCACTGAAGCTAGAAAAGTGAAAGGCCAGCGGTTAAATACTGTTAAGGGTTCGACTAGCGCTGGGGGGCTTGAGGGCGATTATGGCTTGCAATTGGTAGAAGGGGTTCGATAATGCTAGGTTATATTCAAGTTAAAGTAATGCTGTTATTGAGTGTCGTGATGATAATAACAAGCTGTGCCGAATGGAGTTCTGTGCCTAAGGTTGTCGATCAGAATTATAGTAAGGCTTTTCATGCGATGGTTAAAAATCAAACTCTATGTACTGAACATGGTGTAAAAGCTAAGGATGCTAAATTATGTCCTGAGCATGTGCCTGTGGTGGCTATGGATGGCCAAAAAGCACAAAAAACTTTGGAGGCTTATCGACAAGGTGCGTTAGTTCCTCTTGAGGATGCTAAGAAAGGTGTGGTCTTTGATACTAAAAATGTAGGCGGTTCAGGCGGCGGTAATTAAGCTTAAGATAATTATGATAAGTATACAAAGACAAAAAGGGGCAGAAATTGTCGAGTTTGCGTTGGTTTTACCCCTGTTATTATTGATTCTTTTTGGCATTATGGAATTTGGTATAGTGTTTTTTGATAAAGCCATCATTACTAATGCCAGTCGTGAAGGTGCTAGAGCCGGTGTCGTTTCGAGAAGCCCTGTTTTAAGTAATGATGATATCACCACGATTGTAAATAATTATAGTGTGGGCTTAGTGTCGTTTAGTTCAAGTGTTGCTTCGCCCGTCGTTACTGTGACGACGACGACAATAGCGGCTGAACAGTTTTTAACCGTTAAAGTGGAATATAGCTATACCTTTTTAGTCTTGGGTAATTTAATGAGTCTATTTATACCCTCATTTTCAAATCCGATTGTTTTATCGGCAAGTACTGTCATGCGCTATGAATAAACACAACCAACACGGTGCTTCATTGGTGTTTGTGACTTTGTTGTTAGCGGTGTTACTCGGTTTTTTTGCCTTAGCGATTGATGTTGGATATTTATTCGTGGTGCGTAATGAGTTACAAAACGCCGCAGATGCCGCAGCCTTAGCTGGGGCAGGAGCTAGCGGCGTATATTTATCGAGTGGTGAACCTGACTGGATTAATGGCCTAGCTCAAGCACACGTGGTGATTAGTTTAAATAAGGCCGCTAATAAGCAATTAATAAATAGTGATATTGTGTCGGAGTGTCGGAATCTTTCGGGTGTGATACTACCGGGCGGGGGTCCTTGTTCATCGACATATTTTCCAGCATTTCAAGTGACTATTCGTAAAACTGCTGGCCAAAATGACGGCGGGGTATCTACTTTTTTTGCTGGTGTATTAGGGATCAATTCTTTGGATGTTGGGGCTATGGCGATTGCGGTTGCTTCTGGGTTCCCAGGGGATTCCCATCATCCCAAATTAGTTCAATAATAATGGATGCGTGATGATCGAAAAAATTAAGGTCGTATTGATCGGAAATGAATCAGAGTTCTTAGAGGAGCAGAGGGCTGTTATTGCTAACTTGGGGGATATTGAGCCCCTAGTTATTTGCAGTGAAACGATTATTAATGTGATCAAAGAGTCTGTGCAGAATGAAAGTTACATTGTTGTTATTAATTTAACAGATCAGGGCTTAGAAGAGTTGCAGTTTTTGGAGTCAATTCTTAATAAGAAAGCAATGATTATTATTGTTGGCGATCAAAGCAATATTGACTTATTAAGTCAAGCACTTCGCTCTGGGGTTAAAGACTTTATTGATGTTAAAAGGTATGAAGATAAATTAGGCGGTGTGATTGGCAATATTAAAAGAAATATGTTGCAGTCTGGTCAGGTAGGGCGTGTTAGTGCCATGATTAATGTTAAAGGGGGAAGTGGGGCAAGCTTTATAGCCAGTAATGTGGCTTACGCCTTAGCAAAGGAGTGGGCATTAAAAGTTGTTTTGGTGGATTTTGATCTACAATTTGGATCGATTAGTTTTAACTTTGATAAAACACCTAAATATGCACTAATGGAAGCGTTAAATATTATGGATGACTTAGATTCGCTGACTTTAGAGGCGTACATGTCAAAATGCAATGAAAATTTAAATTTATTGTTACCCTCCCCTGTCGATGTTGTGTTACCAGGTGAAGTAAATCTGCCTAATGTACAGAGATTAATTGAGTTATTGAGGCTCAATTATAGTGAAATCTTGATTGATTTGCCTAGACTGATTGATCCGGTCTCAAATTTAATCTTGGAGCAAGCCGATGAAATAATTTTAATTGTTCAGCAAACGTTGATTCATTTTAGAATGGCGCGGCGCCTAATTCAAATTTTAAATAAAGATTTAGATATTGGTCTAGATAAAATCGTTATTGTGATTAATAGATATGACTCTAGCAATAGTTTACGTATAGAGGATTTAAAACAGTTGGTCAATCATGATCAGGTTTTTACAGTCGCTAATGATTTTAAAAAAGTAGTGGATTCGTCAAATATGGGTGTGCCACTTTATGAGTCTTCTCCACGTTTAAAAACGTCTAAAGATATAAAAATACTGGCGAAAAGCTTAGCTAAGATTGAGTTTGAGACACCGAAAAAAAGTATTTTTAATTTATTTGATTGGTTTTAGTATAGAAATTGAGTGTTGAATGATTGATGAATGGTGACGAAATGAATTTAAC
Source organism: uncultured Methylococcaceae bacterium (assembly GCA_903863905.1). Classification (GTDB taxonomy): domain Bacteria; phylum Pseudomonadota; class Gammaproteobacteria; order Methylococcales; family Methylomonadaceae; genus Methylobacter_C. Next base: position 23,167 of record CAIPDT010000084.1, on the reverse strand, counting down.
TAAAGAATATATGAAGACTAAAATCACCCAGATATTAATGTCAAGAGTGGCTCATATAGTGAGTGGTGTCGTGGTTTGCGTTATTTATGGTTTATTTATTTATGCACATTATTTGACATTTATAAAAACAGATCAATTTGTTTGGTTGATGTTATGTTTTTCTGAAACATTAATCGTGGGGATGTATATTTTTAGACGTAAACCCCAAACGATTTCTATTGATGTTTTTGATTGGGTGATTGCGATGATAGGGTCATTTGCACCTTTATTTTTTCGGCCCTCTACGTGGGGGGTATTCCCAATAGCCGAGTATTTAATAATGCTGGGAATCGTATTGCAGGTATTAGGGTTAATATCCCTAAATAGCAGTTTTGCACTAGTGGCGGCAAATCGTCAGGTTAAGACTCACTGGATGTATCAGGTTGTAAGGCATCCAATTTATGCGAGTTATTGTTTGATTCTTATAGGTTATGTATTGGTCAATACGACAATGTTTAATAGCTTTATTTATCTGTTATCAATGACTTTTTTGGGCTTAAGAATCATTAAGGAAGAAAAACATCTGATGCTTGATCCTCTTTATAGACAATATACCAAGAAAGTCCGCTATCGATTAATTCCTTACATTATTTAGCACTTAGCCTCGATGCAATATCAGTTCTAACACTAATTTACTGCCAAAATAAGCCAACAGTAGTAATACAAAGCCTATTAGTGTCCATTTCATAGCGATTTTTCCTCTCCAGCCATAAAGCGATCTACCTATTAATAAGCCCATAAAGATAATCCACGCCAGTATTGATAGTACTGTTTTGTGTACAAGATGTTGCGCAAATAAATCGTCTATAAATAGAAAGCCAGTTGCTAACGAAAGTGTTAAAAAGAACAGTCCAGTACCCAGCATTTGAAAGAGTAAGGTCTCCATTGTTTGTAAAGGGGGTAAGGATTGGATGAAATGTTTGGGTGGGTGACTTTTTAACTGTTGATCTTGAAATGCCAATAAAATAGCTTGTAGAGCGGCTATGTTCAATAAACTAAAGGCAATAATCGACGTTAAAATGTGCGTACTCATTTCCCAATTATATTGGGATAATTCTTGAGATTGGGTAGAAAATTTAACTTCAAGGGCTAACATGCTCGCGGCAATGGGAAAGATAGCGATGCCGAGGGTGGCTACCGGTTTATTAAGCGCTGCTATTAATAATAGCAGCGCTACAATCATGGCTATTAATGATCCGGTACTAAAAAAACTAAAACTAAAGCCGTCGTGTTGTTGAAAAATAAAGGCAGTGTAAAGAAAGTGAGAGAAAACGGCTAGCCATCCTATATAGAGCGCACTTCGATTAAGGTGTCTTTGAGAAAAATGTTTAATAATGAGTCGCGTACTGATGAGATAAGTACCGATAGATAAAATGGCGATTGCGGTTGCGTTCATTGTTATATATTTAGGGTGTAACGTACAAAAAATAGGTCATGCTTTTAGCGTCCGTCAACAGAGTTTAAATAGTTCTGTTATTGCAACGGGTGCAAAGCGATAAGTGGATATGGTAATATATCCGATTAAATAGTCCTAGCGCATTTGTACTAGCGAGTAGTTTCCTTAGTTTAAACAACAAAGACATCGATATGTTTGATAATTTAACCGATAGATTAAGTAGTACGCTTAAAAAACTTAAGGGTCAGGGTCGTCTGACTGAAGACAATATTAAAGAGGCTCTACGTGAAGTCAGAATGGCTTTACTTGAAGCAGATGTGTCTTTACCAGTCGTTACCGATTTTATTGAACGTGTCAAAGAAGGTGCTTTAGGCCAGGAAGTTCAAAGTAGTTTGACACCAGGTCAAGCTATGATTAAATTGGTTCAATCTGAACTGATTAAAGTCATGGGTGCGGCAAATGAAGGTCTTAATTTAAATGCGGTACCGCCAGCTGTTATTTTATTGGCCGGTTTGCAGGGGGCAGGTAAAACGACGACAGTTGCCAAATTAGGTCGTTGGTTACAAGAAAATCAAAAGAAAAAAGTCGGTGTGGTCAGTACTGACGTTTATCGCCCAGCGGCGATTAAACAATTGCAGGTGTTGGCTAATGAGCTAAATCTAGACTTTTTTGAAAGTGATTTGTCACAAAATCCTGTTGATATTGCTAAAAATGCAATTGAAGCCGCCAAGAAAAAGTTTTTAGACGTCATTATTATCGATACGGCGGGTCGTTTACACATCGATGATGAAATGATGGGTGAAATCAAAGCGCTTCATGCGGCGATTAACCCCATTGAAACTTTATTTGTTGTTGATAGTATGACCGGGCAAGATGCGGCGATTACTGCAAAAGCATTTAATGACGCCTTACCTTTAACTGGGGTGATTTTAACTAAAGCGGATGGCGATGCTCGCGGTGGTGCGGCGCTATCTATTCGTCACATTACTGGTAAACCGATTAAATTTATTGGTGTCGGTGAAAAAACCAGTGCTTTAGAACCTTTTTATCCTGAGCGTGTTGCGTCCCGTATTTTAGGTATGGGTGATATGCTGAGTCTGATTGAAGAGATTGAGCAAAAAGTAGATAAAGAAAAAGCTGCCAAATTTGCCCGAAAAATGCAAAAGGGCAAAGGTTTTGATTTAGAAGATTTTCGTGAGCAATTGCAACAAATGCAAAGTATGGGTGGGGTTAGTTCCTTGCTGGATAAATTGCCAGGTATGAGCAGTGTGCCACAAGAAATGAAGGATAAAGTCAATGATAAAGAGTTATCGCGCCAAATAGCGGTTATTAATTCAATGACTATGCAAGAAAGACGGTATCCTGATTTAATTAAAGGAAATAGAAAGAAACGAATTGCGGCCGGCTGTGGTCAGCAATTACAGGATGTTAATCGCATATTAAAGCAATATTTAATGATGCAAAAAATGATGAAGAAGTTTAAAGGCGGCAATATGGCCAATATGATACGGGGCATTAAGAGCAACGTGCGTGGCATGAGAAGGTAAATTTTATTCTTCTTTAACAAATAGTTACGCAATATGAGTTAACTAAGTGTCGAATATTTCTAATTTATTCTTCACTTATAGCGAAAATCGCGTAAAATGGGCAAATTAACAATGATCAAATGTATTTGAGGAAATTATGGTAACCATTCGTCTTTCAAGAGGCGGCGCTAAAAATCGCCCTTTTTATCACGTTGTAGTCACTGATAGCAGAAGCAGTAGAGATGGCCGTTATATTGAACGTGTAGGGTTTTTTAATCCGTTAGCACGTGGAAATGAAGAAAGATTACGTTTAGATAACGAGCGCGTTGAATATTGGAAAGCCAATGGTGCGCAAGCTTCTGACCGCGTTGCAAAGTTAATTAAAGACGCAGTTAAAGCAGCTGCTTAAGCTGTTGTCAACGTCGCAAAAAATAAACGTTGGGAAGATTTCTGGCGTTTTTGGTATTAAAGGATGGGTTAAGGTATTTTCCTTTACCGATTCGAAAGAGAATATATTAAAGTATTCTCCGTGGTTATTAATAAAAGGCACAAAAAGTAAATTAGTCAAAGTCATTGAGGGTAATCTGCAAGGTAAAGCAATTGTTGCGCAACTTGAAGGTATTGATGATAGAGATATAGCCGCTAGTTTAATGGGGTGGGAGATTTTTATAACTCCCGAGCAGTTACCTAAAACTAGAAAAGATGAATATTACTGGTCAGATCTAATTGGTTTACAGGTTGAAACTAATTTGGGTGTTCAATTGGGCGTCGTTGAAAGCTTGCTAGAAACAGGAGCTAATGATGTCGTTATTGTTAAAGGTGATCGAGAGCGCGTTATACCGTTCTTGCAGGGACACACAATTATAAATATTGATCTGACGACAGGAATAATGGTTGTAGACTGGGATCCAGATTTTTAATTACTTTGATGCGTTTTGATGTAGTCACATTATTTCCCGATATGATAACGGCGGCGGCAAGTTACGGTGTAACGGGTCGAGCAATAGAACGAGAAATAGTTAGTTTGTCGGTATGGAATCCTAGAGATTATACGCACGACAAACATAAAACCGTCGATGATCGTCCTTACGGTGGCGGACCTGGTATGGTCATGAAGTATCAGCCTTTGCATGAAGCAGTAAACAAGGCAAAACAATCGGGCAACGACAAGGCTAAAGTCGTTTATTTAAGTCCTCAGGGAATACCGATAACACAGGCATTATTATCAGACGCTTGTAATGTGTCGCAATTAATTTTAGTTGCTGGGCGTTATGAGGGGGTTGATGAACGCTTCGTTAAGAAGGATTGTGATGAAGAATGGTCTATTGGTGATTATGTCATTAGTGGTGGTGAGTTAGCTGCTTTGATTGTTATTGATGCTATTACACGTTTGTTGCCAGGTGTGCTCGGCCATGAAGAGTCTGCTCAGCAAGATTCTCATATGAATGGATTGTTAGATTATCCGCATTTTACTCGACCTGAACAACTTGATGGAGGTTCCGTTCCAGATATTTTGTTAGGTGGTAATCATGCACAGATAGGTACATGGCGAATGAAGCAGGCTCTGGGTAGGACGTGGCAAAGAAGACCAGATTTATTAAAAAATAAGAATTTAAGTGCAGAACAGAACTATCTGTTGCAACAATTTAAAAGTGAAGTTGAATAGGGTGTGGTGATGAGCAATATTATTGATGTATTGGAAAAAGAACAACTAAGAGATATTCCTGTATTTAATCCAGGTGACACAGTTGTTGTTCAAGTTAAAGTAAAAGAAGGAGAGCGTGAGAGAATTCAGGCTTTTGAAGGCATTGTGATTGCAAAACGTAATCGTGGTTTAAACTCTGCTTTCACTGTTAGAAAAATTTCTCATGGCACAGGAGTTGAGCGTGTTTTTCAAACTCATAGCCCTTTGATCAGTGAAATTACAGTAAAACGTCGTGGTGATGTGCGTCGCGCTAAGTTGTATTACTTACGTGACTTAACCGGTAAAGCGGCGCGTATTAAAGAAAAACTATAAGCGGTTTTATTTAATACAGTTAAAAAAGGCAGCTATAGGCTGCCTTTTTTTATGCTTAACATTACGTTTTATGTAGAATTATCAGAGGATGAGTTTTAAGTGGGTATGCACGATAATTTTGAACAACTGCCTTTAAAGGATTTTGCAGAAAAGGCGTACTTGGATTATTCCATGTATGTTATTTTGGATAGAGCCTTGCCGAATATTGCGGATGGTTTAAAACCTGTACAACGACGTATTGTGTACGCAATGTCAGAACTGGGTTTAACGGCGTTAGCTAAGTATAAGAAATCAGCGCGTACCGTGGGGGATGTCTTAGGTAAATATCATCCACATGGTGATTCTGCTTGTTATGAAGCCATGGTGTTAATGGCGCAGGATTTTTCATATCGTTATCCTTTAGTCGATGGCCAAGGTAACTGGGGATCACCAGATGATCCTAAGTCCTTTGCTGCTATGCGGTATACAGAGTCTCGTTTAACGGGTTATGCCAATACGCTATTAAGTGAATTAGGACAGGGTACGGTTGAGTGGTCAGATAACTTTGACGCAACTTTAAAAGAACCCGTATTGCTCCCTGCAAGGCTACCCAATATTTTATTAAATGGCACTATGGGTATTGCTGTGGGTATGGCAACCGATATTCCACCACATAATTTACGTGAGGTTGCCGCGGCGTGTATTCAATTATTAGATGAGCCTGACAGTCCTTTAGACGTATTGTTTAAACATATTAAAGGGCCTGATTACCCAACTGCTGCAGAAATTATTACGCAGGCGGAAGACATTCAAAAGATGTATCAAACGGGTGGCGGCTCTATTAAGATGCGTGCTATTTATGAGCAAGAAGACGGTAATATTGTGATTACTGCTTTGCCTCATCAAGTATCTGGGGCAAAACTGATGGAACAAATCGCTGCGCTTATGTTGGCGAAAAAGTTGCCTATGATTGAAGATCTTCGGGATGAATCAGATCATGAGAATCTTACGCGTTTATTGATTATTCCTAAATCTAAACGTATCGACGTCGATGCAGTGATGTCGCATTTATTTACCACGACAGATTTAGAAAAAAGCTATCGTGTCAATATGAATATGATAGGTTTAGACGGTAAGCCGAAGGTAAAAGGTTTAAGAGATATTCTGACTGAATGGCTCGCTTTTAGAACAGAAACGGTGCGTAGACGATTACAGTATCGTTTAGATAAGGTGTTGGCAAGACTGCATATCTTAGATGGCTTGTTAATTGCCTATCTTAATATTGATGAAGTGATTGCGATTATTCGGCAAGAAGAGTATCCAAAACCGGTTTTAATGGTGCGTTTTGGATTAACGGATACACAAGCAGAAGCTATTTTGGAATTAAAACTTCGTCATCTTGCTAAGTTAGAAGAGATCAAAATTCGGGGTGAGCAAGATGCTTTGGAGAAAGAACGAGCGGCTTTAGAAAAAACGTTAGCGTCTAAATTATTGTTAAATCGTTTAATACGAAAAGAAATTGAACGAGATGCAGAACAATACGGCGATGAACGACGGTCACCTTTAGTTTCAAGAGTCGCTGCTGTGGCTTTAGAGACAACTGCGTTGATTAGTAATGAGCCTTTAACGATTATTCTTTCACAAAAGGGTTGGATTAGAGCAGCTAAGGGACATGATATTGATGTAGATAGTGTAAATTATCGTTCTGGCGATAGTTTACTTGACGCTGTAAAAGGCCGTTCGACACAGCCCATCTATTTATTGGATTCAACGGGACGTGCTTATAATACTTCTTCGCATGATTTACCGTCTGCACGAACTCAAGGCGAACCCTTAACAGGAAGACTTAATCCACCTGCAGGTGCTTTATTTACACATTTATTGACTGGGCAACCCGATGATTGGTATGTTTTAGCCAGTCATTATGGGTATGGTTTTAGAGTACAACTAAAAGAATTAGCCAGTAAAAATAAAGCGGGTAAACTGCTTATAACTTTACCTGAAGGTGTTAAGGTTCTAAAGCCAGTATCTGTGCAACAGGAGTCTGAATTATTGGCGGTAGTGACATTACAAGGAAGATTATTGATTTTTCCTGTGGCAGATCTTCCGGCTTTGGCAAAAGGTAAAGGAAATAAACTGATACAGATACCACCGCTTGATTTACACTTGGAAAAAGATTACGTTTTGTCAGTATTATCAATGCCTGAAAAGGCGACTTTAAAGGTGATCTCTGGGAAACGCTTTTTAACGCTGAAAGGGTCTGATATGGAGAGTTATATCGGAGCGCGTGCAAAAAGAGGAAATTTGTTACCCCGAGGTTTTCAGAAAGTTGATAGCCTTGAGTTTGAATAAAATGTGGCGTGATTGGTTAGGTTGTGTTTTTAAGGGCTTAAAAAGGAACGATATGACAGAGATAGATTTAGAGCAGGAAAAGACTCAGTGGGGTGATAAATTAACCGCCGAACAATTTAGTATTTGTCGGTTAAAATCAACGGAGGCACCGTTTACGGGTAAATATAATGATTGTAAAACGGTTGGAATATATCATTGTATTTGTTGTGATAACCCTTTATTTGATTCTGAAACCAAATATGATTCAGGTTCAGGTTGGCCTAGTTTTTGGTTGGATTTGCCGGGTAGTAGTGTTGACGAGCATGTGGATAACACTTATGGAATGCGAAGAGTTGAAGTCACATGCAAAGTGTGTCAAGCACATTTAGGTCATGTGTTTGAAGATGGTCCTGCTCCAACGGGTTTACGTTATTGTATTAATTCTGCGGCCTTAAATTTAAAAGAAAAATGATTGATGCTCAGCAACAGGTACACGATTTATTAAACTTTATTGACGCAAGTCCTAGTCCATGGCATGCCGTTGAACAAATTGAAATTCAATTACATGCGTTTAAGTTTGTTAGGTTAGAGGAAACGGTTCAATGGAGATTGAAAGCCGGTGGACGTTACTATGTTATTCGTGATGATTCGTCGATCATTATATTTGTGCAAGGGCAAAAGCCTATTGTAGAAACAGGTTTTAAATTAGTGGGTGCTCATACTGATTCTCCTGGTTTAAGAATAAAACCCAATGCGGCGAGTGGCATAGATGGTTTATTACGGTTAGGTGTAGAAGTGTACGGTGGCCCTATTTTGGCGACTTTTACAGATCGTGATTTAAGTTTAGCGGGTAGGGTGACGTATAAAGATGAAAATCAAGCCGTAGCGAGTACCTTAATTAAATTTGATCAACCTTTGTTGAGGTTGCCTAATTTAGCGATTCATATGAATCGAGGGGTTAATGAGGAAGGTTTAAAGCTGCATAAACAGAATGAGTTGCCACTTATTTTGTCAGCAATGGCTGAGGATTACTTGCCACAAGCTTATTTTTCAAGCCTGTTACAAGATCATATCGGTTGTTCTGCTGAGCGGATATTATCATGGGATTTAGCCGTGTATGATACTCAAAAAGGTACTTTTTGGGGGGCTCAAAACGAGTTTTATGCGGATAGTCAATTAGATAATTTAGCGTCTTGCCATGCCATATTAAAGGCGTTGCTTGATGAAACGGTATTGGAAAATGACTGTACTTTAGTCTGTGGACTTTTTGATCACGAAGAAATAGGCAGTGAAAGTAGTAAAGGTGCTGATGGTAGTTTTTTAACGGATGTCATACAAAGGATTGCTTTAGCGACTACTCAAGAGGCTACCGATTTGACACGGGCTTTAGCGAAGAGTTTTATGATTAGTGCTGATATGGCTCATGCCTATCAACCTAGTTTTCCTTTAGCATATGATCCGGATCATAAAGTCAATGTTAATCAAGGTCCTGTGATTAAAGTGAACGTTAATCATCGATATAGTACAGATAGCGTCTCTCAAGCGTTATTTATGAATTGGTGTGAGCAAGTTGACGTACCGTATCAAAAATATTCGCATCGAAATGATTTAGGTTGTGGTAGTACTATTGGTCCTATTACATCAGCTCGCTTAGGTATTCGCTCTATTGATGTGGGTAATCCTTTGTGGGCTATGCACAGTATTAGAGAAAGTGCAGGGGTGTTGGATCATGGATACATGATCAAAGTATTGAAGCAGTTTTTTAAAACTGAGTAGTGTTTTAAGTGGCAAGAAGATCTTGCCACTTAAGGTTAAAACCTAAATCGCTTTAAAGCCAATATCGGTTCTGTAATAGATATTGTTCCATTGAATATTGTTGGCGAGTTCGTACGCGTTCGTTTGGGCTTCCTGTATGGTTTCACCCAACGCGCAAGCACAGAGCACTCGGCCTCCTGCAGTGACTATATCATTATCCACTTGTTGCGTGCCCGCATGAAATATCTTACGGTCTGAAAAGTCTTCAGTAGGTAAACCTGAGATAACATCGCCTTTTTGATAGGTATCTGGGTACCCACCTGCGGCTAAAACGACACCTAACGCTGCACGATCATCCCATTCAGTGTGGGTCTTATCCAGATCACCTGTTAATGCGGCCTCACAAAGTTCGACTAAGTCGCTCTTCATTCGCATCATAATGGGTTGAGTTTCAGGATCACCAAAGCGACAGTTATATTCCAAAACCTTAACTGATCCGTCAGGACTAATCATCAAGCCAGCGTAGAGAAATCCGGTGTAAGGGATACCATCTTCGATCATACCTTTTAAGGTGGGATTAATGACATCTCGCATCACAATGTCATAAACAGCAGGCGTGACGACAGGTGCGGGGGAGTAGGCGCCCATTCCACCTGTGTTGGGGCCTTTATCGCCATTATCTCTGGCTTTATGATCTTGTGAGGTTGCCATAGGGAGTGCATTTTTTCCGTCAGCGATCACGATAAAACTGGCTTCTTCTCCGTGTAAAAATTCTTCAACCACAACACGATTGCCTGCCTCGCCAAAAACATTGCCGGATAACATATCTTCGACAGCATCAATCGCTTCTTGTTCAGATTGAGCAACGATCACACCTTTGCCTGCCGCTAAACCATCCGCCTTAACTACGATGGGCGCACCTTGCTGACGAATGTAAGCGATGGCTAAGTCTTTATCGGTAAAGGATTGATACTGTGCTGTTGGGATATGGTGGCGAATCATAAAGTCTTTGCAGTATGATTTTGAACCTTCCAATTGCGCTGCTTTTGCCGAAGGGCCAAAGCATTTTAAGCCTGCAGCTTGAAAAAGATCAACAATCCCCAGAACTAAAGGAACTTCAGGGCCAATAATAGTGAGCTCAATGTGTTCTGTTTTTGCAAAAGCTAATAATCCATCAATATCATCGACGGCAAGGGCGATGTTTTCAATGCCAACTTCAAGGGCAGAGCCCGGATTGCCGGGAGCAACAAAAACTTTATCGACTTTAGTCGATTGTTTTGCTTTCCAAGCTAGGGCGTGTTCACGACCACCGCTACCAACGATAAGAACTTTCATATATATACTCTAAATAGGTCAAAAGGTGCGTTATATTAATGTCTAAAATGACGCATACCGGTAAATACCATGGCAATATTATGCTCATCGGCCGCCGCAATTACTTCGTTGTCACGCATAGAGCCGCCGGGTTGAATAATCGCAGTAATACCTGCTTCGGCGGCGGCATCAATACCGTCTCTAAAAGGGAAGAAAGCATCAGAAGCCATCGCAGATCCGGGGACTACTAAACCTTCATCGGTTGCTTTAATACCGGCAATTTTGGCCGAGTAGACACGGCTCATTTGGCCTGCACCTACACCGATGGTTTGGCCATTTTTGCAATAAACGATCGCATTTGATTTGACAAACTTACCGACTTTCCATGCAAATAATAAATCTGCAAGTTCTTGTTCAGTAGGGATGCGTTGACTGACAACTTTAATGTCATCCAGGGTTATTTCCCCTAGATCTTTGTCTTGAACTAATAAACCACCGGCTACTCGTTTGAAATCTAATGCTGGGCTTTTATGATTATCCCATGCGCCACAATTTAAAACGCGTACATTTTGTTTTTCGGCGAGTATCGTTTGTGCTTCAGTCGTTAATGAGGGGGCAATAATGACTTCAACAAATTGACGATTGATAATCGCTGCCGCAGTTTCTGCGTCTAATTCTCTATTGAAGGCGATAATGCCACCAAAAGCAGAAGTAGGGTCAGTGGCGTAGGCGAGGTCGTAAGCTGAAAGTAAACTATCTGCTTCGGCTACACCACAAGGATTAGCGTGTTTAACAATAACGCAGGTTGGTTTGTCATTAAATGCTTTAACGCATTCAAGAGCGGCATCCGCATCGGCGATATTGTTATAAGAAAGTTCTTTGCCTTGTAATTGAACGGCAGCAGCAATCGTACCTGAGTCTGGCGCTTTTTCACGGTAAAAAGCCGCATTTTGATGAGGATTCTCACCGTAGCGCATGGTTTGGTTACGATAAAACTGTAAGTTGAGTGTTTCGGGAAAGGTATTGCCATTAAGGCTGCCTAAGTACGTCGCGATAGCGGTGTCATATCGCGCAGTGTGTTCAAAGCTTTTTAAAGCTAATTGAAAGCGTGTGTTTGCTGATAAATTATTATCCGCTTGTTTAAGCTCCGTTAAGATAGACTGATAGTCACCGGGATGTACAACAATTGCTACGTCGGCATGGTTTTTAGCCGCTGCTCGAATCATGGTTGGGCCGCCTATATCTATGTTTTCAATGGCGGTTTCAAAATCACAGTTTGGATTCGCAATGGTTTGTTCAAATGGATACAGATTAACAATAACCATGTCGATTGGATTAATGCCATTACTTAACATGATTTCATCGTCAATGCCTCGACGGCCTAAAATACCCCCATGGACTTTGGGATGTAAAGTTTTAACTCGACCATCCATCATTTCAGGAAATCCAGTATAGTCAGAGACTTCTGTAACAGGAATATGATTGTCTGCTAAAATTTTAGCCGTGCCACCTGTCGATAGAAGCTCAATACCTTGTTGACTTAGTGCGTGGCAGAAGTCAACGATGCCGGTTTTATCGGAAACGCTGATCAGGGCGCGAGTAATTTTTTTGTTCATGCAAACCTTATTGAGTGGGTAAGAGGGTAAAAAGTAAAACAATTCTCTTGAGTGAAATTAACTGGAATTTAAGAGATTCCGTATTGATCCAGTTTTTTGCGTAACGTACTTCTGCTTAAGCCTAGTGCTTTTGCCGCTTTGGTCTGGTTATGACCCGCGTGCTCAAGCGCAGCTTCTAGTAAAGGTTTTTCGACTTCACCGATCACCATGGCGTGTAAACCAACTGCATCATGGCCACTGAGTTGTGATAGATAGTGTTCTATAGTCTGCTTAACATAGACCGATAGCGGTAACAGTGTTGGCTTCTTGGTATCGATGCTAATAATATCAGCACTTTTATGAGATGCGTTCATGTGATGTAGCACTATCCGTTAATTAAAGATTAAATGCGGCGTTAAGCAGCATTTTTTGTTGGTTTGGGCACTGAGCTTGATTAATTTTATTTTTTGTCTCCTGACTGATGGTGTCAAGATGACTTAAATACCAGCCTATGTGTTTTCTTGCTATTCTAACACCGCTAATATTGCCGTAGAAGCCATAAAGCTGCTCCAAATGACTAAGAAGCGTGTTTTGAATTTCTATATCTGTCGGTTTTTCGAGGGTGTTACCGGTTTTAAGAAAATGGTTTATTTGTTTAAATAACCATGGATTACCTTGTGCCGCTCGACCTATCATAATAGCGTCTGCTCCGGTACTTTTCAGTACGTCTTGAGCTTTTTTTGCCGATGTAATATCTCCATTGGCTATAATAGGGATGCCAACGGTTTCTTTTACTTGTTTAATGGTTTCATATTCTGCTTGCCCATTAAATTTACAAGCACGGGTACGACCATGTAGTGTTAATGCTGCAATACCTGCTTGCTCTGCTATTTTAGCAATTTCTACTGCATTGCGGTTTTGTAAATCCCAACCTGTTCGGATTTTTAAAGTCACTGGAATATCAACGGCATTAACGACGGCGTCTAATATTTTTTTAACGAGTAATTCATCTCTTAATAAAGCCGAACCCGCTGCAACTGAGCATACTTTTTTAGCGGGGCACCCCATATTGATATCAATGATTTGAGCGCCTCTTTGGGCATTAAACACGGCGGCTTCAGCCATTTGTTTTGGATCAGTGCCAAGTATTTGTACAGATCTTAATCCGGATTCACCTGTGTGATCGGCTTTAAGTAAGGTGCGTTTATGATGCCTTAAGGCGGGATTGGAAGCGACCATTTCTGATACGGCTAAGCCTACACCAAATTGTTTGCACAATTCTCTAAAAGGCCGGTCTGTGATACCGGCCATGGGTGCTAAAATTAGATTGTTACTTAGTGCATACGAGCCAATGTGCATAAAGAGGCAGTGTTTCCTTATAGGGTTTAATTATTGATCGGTTGAGTCATTCCAAATAGGGTTGTCTCTATCTTCTGGGTCCAATTTTGCAATGTCTTCAGGGTAGATATGCCAGAATGATTTATCAATTTTTGCATTACTATAACCTTCTTTTTTTTCATGTGTGAACGGACACCACCAGTTCTCAACAATTTTTACCATATAAGCGTGCCATTCAAATACAGCAACACTAACAGGGCAGTACCAAGTACAGTTTAATATCCAGTACAGCCTTGATTGCGCCAAACTGAATTTAAATGAACCATCCATAGTAATTTGGTTTTTAAGATCATAACGATGTGAGCTTCTTGCAGGAAGAAACTCAGAGAATTTTTTGATATTCTTACCGCCAATCAGTATTAAGTGATAGTACGTTAAATATGCACTAATAAATACAAACGGTAACGTTAAAATAGGTAAGTATACAAATAGCAAGCCAATTGTTCTTCGTAATACAGGTACTTGTTTATGATTTTTGCCGATTTCAGCACGGCCTGAACATGAGTCACACGCTTTCATTGATTAGATATCCTCATTTATCTTGTAGTTAGAGTTGGGTTAATGGTGGATTAATTTGCGTTAAGTAGTTGGTAAATACTCAGGCATCCAGCACAGCAAAATTTTAATTTGCCTTGTGTAGTATCCATAGTAAAGCTTTTTAAAACGACTTTTTGTCCGCAAAGAGTACACGAAGTTTCATATTCTATAATGGCCATCAAGATGTCTCAATCAATTTATAAACTTGAAGAAACTGAGCAAAAGAAAGTTTTTAAATACTCTGTTTCGGGTGAGGCTGGATCAATAGGATGATCAGGGCCTTGCCCACCGCTGGCAAAAAATACTAAATGCCGATCAATATGTTTTCCGGAGCTACGTAATATTTCATGAAGATTTTCACGGCTTAAGTGGAATGAGCAGGAGGCAGAAATCAGAATGCCATTTTTAGATAAGACTTGTAAGGCAAGATGATTAAGGCGTCGATAAGCTTCGTAACCTTGTTTGAAATCTTTTTTACGTTTAATTAAGGCCGGTGGATCGAGAACAATAATATCATAAAGTTGGTTGTTTTGGCGGGCTTGCTTTAAAAATTCAAATACATCGCTGTGTTCAAAGTGCATTTTATCAGCAACTTGATTGAGTTCTGCGTTATCTTTTGCCAGCATTAAAGCGCTTTCAGACGCATCGACACAGGTCACTTCGGATGCACCTGAAAGGGCGGCAGGAATACCCCAAGCACCGGTATAAGAAAATAAGTCTAGTACGCGTTGACCTTTTGCCATTGAGGCAAGTTGCGCTCGACTACTGCGATGATCATAAAACCAACCGGTTTTTTGACCCGCTAAGATATCAATTTTAAATTGTGCCCCATTTTCTTCAATAATAAGTGTGTCAGGTAGTTGACCATAAGCGATCTCAGATTCTAAACTTAAACCTTCAAGTTGCCGCTGACTATTATCATTTTTAAGTACAATGGCAGTCGGATTTAATAATTCTATTAAGGTGGTAATTAAAATTTCTTTACGCTGTTCAATACCGGCCGTGGTGATTTGTAGAGACAAAACATCACCAAAACGGTCGATGACTAAACCTGGTAATCCATCGCTTTCGCCAAATATTAGACGATAAAAAGGTTTTGAAAAAACCTTTTCTCTCAGTGCTAAAGCCGTCGTTAAACGCTCTTTAAAGAAGTTTCCGCCACATTTTATATTGGGTTTTCTAGAGAGTAAACGAGCACAAATTAGCGTGTGTGGATTGACATACGCAGTACCTAAGAGTTTGCCATCGTCACTTTTGATGTTGACTAAATCGCCGGCGTTAAATTGATCCAGTAATGTTTTCTTGGTGTCAACCTCATTACTAAAAACCCACAGATGCCCCTTGCGGAGGCGTTTATCTTCATTTTTTTTTAAATAAATTTCAGGTAGAGACATAAGTCAGTGATGTTTTTAAGTGATGAGAAAAGTGATTAAGGAGGTTAGCGTTTGACGCCATCTAATCTAATCCAGTCTTCTTGTTGGACTAAGGGATTAAAGATAATATATTTTTGATAGGTATTGATAACGTCTTCAGCTTGTTCGAATAAAATTCCTGATAAGACTAATTGACCACCCGTTTTTACTAAAGCACAAATATGCTCAGACATTTCGATTAAAGGTTTCGCCAAAATATTAGCGAGTACGATATCCGCTTGAAAGGGCGTGAATTGTTCAGGTAAGTAACAGTGAATTTTACTTTCTACTTGGTTTTTAGCCGCGTTGCTTTCTGTCGCTGTAATGGCTTGTGGGTCGATATCAACCCCGTAGGCAATTTCAGCATCCAACAATACTGAAGCAACCGCTAAGATGCCGGAACCACAGCCGTAATCAATCACTGTTTTATGGGTTAAGTCATGACTGGCTAACCATTCTAAACATAACGCAGTGGTTGGATGAGTTCCTGTTCCGAAGGCAAGACCTGGATCAAGGGTTAAACAGACGGTACCCGGTTCATGTTGTTCTTGATCGGTTGGACAAACCCAAAGTCTGTCAGCAAACTTCATTGGTTTGTAGTATTCCATCCAAGCTCGTTCCCATTCTTGGTCATCTACGGCCTCATAAAGCCAATTTTGTAAGTGGGAGTCCTTAAAGTGCGCATAGATCTTATTTTTTATCTGATCAGGGTCTGAATCCAATTCATATAAGGCAATGACTTGAGTGTTGCTCCATATTTTAGTTTCGCCAATAGCGGGTTCATAGACAGGTTCATCTTCTGCATCCATATAGGTGACAGAAACCGCGCCCAGATGACTGAAAAAATCAGCTAATTGTGGTGCTGTATTTTCATCGGTAATAACAGAAATTTGATGCCAGGCCATAAGAATAGACAGTATGTTTAATAAAATTAAAGAGTAAGTGGTTAGGAGCGTGCGGGTATCCAACAAGATCGTTGGCTACAACGGGTTTTGAGGCACTTATATGCAAAACGTGGTTGTAATAGACTAATTTAAAGCGACTTTATGGAGTTTGCTTAGTCCTATAAACCACCTTGATAAGGGCTAATGAGCGACTATTAAGGTGGTTTTGGATAGTTACGGCATGAATGATTTAATGAATACCTAATTTCTTTTCAAGATAATGGATATTTTGTTGGCCTTGAGCAAAGGCGCTGTCATTCATAATGTCTTGTTGTAAAGGAATATTGGTTTTAATACCATCAATGATAATTTCGCTGAGAGCGGTATTCATTCGAGCAATTGCGCTTTTACGATCTTCACCATGAGCAATAAGTTTACCAATCATAGAGTCGTAATAAGGGGGTACTTTATAACCATTGTAAATGTGTGTTTCACAACGAATACCCGGACCACCTGGCATATGAAATTGTTCTATTTTGCCAGGGCAAGGCATGAAGGTTTTAGGGTCTTCAGCATTTAAACGGCATTCGATTGCATGACCGGTTATTTTAACTTGATCTTGAGTAATCGATAAAGGTTCACCCGCAGCAATGCGAAGTTGTTCTTTCACGATATCAAATCCAGTAATCATTTCTGTGACGGGATGCTCTACTTGAACACGGGTGTTCATTTCGATAAAAAAGAACTCACCTTTTTCATATAAGAATTCAAAAGTACCCGCGCCTAAGTAACCGATATCGACACATGCTTTAGCGCAGCGTTCACCGATGAATTTGCGTTGTTCTTCAGTAATGCCAGGTGCGGGGGCTTCTTCAACTACTTTTTGGTGGCGGCGCTGCATAGAGCAATCGCGTTCGCCTAAATGGATTGCGTTCCCAAAAGAATCCGCCATGATTTGAAACTCAATGTGGCGAGGATCTTCTAAGAACTTTTCCATGTAAACGGTTGGGTTGCCAAAAGCACTCCCAGCTTCTGCTTTAGTCATAGAGATGGCATTAACTAATGCTGATTCGGTGTGTACCGTGCGCATACCTCTACCACCACCACCGCCCGCGGCTTTGATGATAACGGGGTAGCCAATTTCACGCGCCATTTTAAGGTTTTGTTCGTCATCGTCAGACAAAGGATCGTTATTGCCTGGTACGCAGGGAATACCTGCCGCGATCATGGCATTTTTGGCAGATATTTTGTCCCCCATCATGCGGATAGTATCTGCATTGGGGCCGATGAATACAAAACCACTTTGTTTTACTTTTTCGGAGAAATCAGCATTTTCTGATAAAAAACCGTAACCTGGGTGAATAGCTTCAGCATCTGTAACTTCAGCAGCACTGATGATTGCTGGGATATTTAAGTAGCTATCAGCAGAGGCCGCTGGGCCAATGCAAACGGATTCATCAGCGAGACGGACATGCTTAAGATCGCGGTCAGCTTCAGAATGAACTGCAACGACTTTAATCCCTAGTTCTCTACACGCGCGTAGGATACGAAGGGCAATTTCGCCACGATTGGCGATGACTATTTTACTAAACATAAATTTTCCGCTGTTTATCCAATGATGAATAAAGGCTGGCCGTATTCAACCGGCTCAGCATTTCCAACCAGAATTTGCGTAATTGTACCGCTTTTATCGGCTTCGATCTGATTAAGAATTTTCATTGCTTCAATAATACAGAGTGTATCACCGGCTAAAACAGACTGTCCGATTTCTACAAATACTTTGGTGCCAGGTGAGGCTGAACGATAAAATGTGCCTACCATGGGTGATTTAACAGTGTGTCCGGTAATTTTTTCTTCTACGGGTGCCGTTGCCGTTGTAGCGATGGGTGCGGGTACTGGAGCATGCGCATAGGCAACGGGGGCTGGTGATGAACCGTAACGACTAATACGGATAGCCTCTTCACCTTCTTTAATTTCAATTTCGGCAATGCCTGATTCTTCGATAATTTCGATGAGTTTTTTTATTTTTCTAATATCCATTGATTAGGGTCTCTCGGTTAATATCTGATGAGCGGCCTGAAGGGCCAGTGTGTATCCATTGGCTCCTAATCCAGAAATCACGCCAATGGCAATATCTGAGAAGTAGGAATGTTTTCTAAAGGGTTCACGTGCGTAGACGTTTGATAAATGAACCTCAATAAAAGGGATTTTGGTTGCCAGTAACGCATCACGAATGGCAACACTCGTATGCGTAAAGGCTGCTGGGTTAATTATTATAAAGTCGACTTTGTTTGCGTAAGCCTCGTGGATTAATTCAACAATTTGATGTTCAGCATTATTTTGATGAAAATTAAGTCGATGGTTTAATGTCAAAGCTTCTTCTTCAAGTAATTGATGTATATCAGCCAATGTTTTATTACCATAATGACCGGGTTCTCGAACACCCAGTAAATTAAGATTAGGGCCATTTAAAACAGTAATCGTTGCCATTTACAAGTATTTTAGTAGGGTCAATAAGGTAAAAAGGTTGCTAATTTTACCTTGTTTAGCTGTTTTGTCCAGATATTATGTTTTTAACCTAAGATAGTAGCAGGATGGACCTTATTTATCAGGGGTTCTTAACTTATAGGCTATATTTTTGTATGTCGATAAAATAGGAGTTTTGCAATTTCAGCCGTTGATAGATATAAAATGACAATTAAACTTAATAGTGCTAATAAATAGGGTGGTAACGGTACAAAACCGATTAAGGGCGCCAGTGGAGTATACGGTACGCTCACCGTTATGACGACAACGCTGAGCGTAGCAAGGGTTAAATAAGTACTGGGGCGGGTTTTAAAGAAGGCATGACGACTGCGCACTATAAATACAATAAGGGCCGCAGAGACGACTGATTCAAGAAACCAAGCCGTCCTAAATTGTTCAGGCGAAACATCTAAAAACATCAGTAGGCCAAAAGTCATATAATCGTACAGTGAACTAACAAGGCCAAAGGTAATCATAAACTTCTGAATAAATCTAATATCCCAGCGTCGAGGTTGGGAAATCATTTCTGAATCAACTGTGTCTGAGGCAATGGTCATTTCAGGAAAGTCAGTGAGTAAATTCGTTAATAGAATTTGTTTGGGTAATAATGGGAGGAAAGGTAAAAATAAAGAAGCACCCGCCATACTGAACATATTGCCAAAATTAGAACTGGTTGCCATAAAAACATATTTTAGTGTATTGGCAAAGGTGATACGTCCTTCTTTAACACCTTGAATTAAAACACTTAAGTCTTTTTCTAAGAGTACAATTTGTGCGGTTTCTTTCGCGATATCAGCGGCGCTTTCGACAGAGATACCGACATCTGCGGCATGTAAGGCGGATACATCATTAATACCATCTCCCATGTAACCGACGACAAAGCCCGCTTTTTTTAAGGCTAAAATAATACGTTCTTTTTGATTAGGTTCAATCTCGGCAAATAAGTCGACATCGGCGACTTGATTCATTAATGCTAGGTCACTCATTTGACGAATTTCTGGCCCCGTGAGTATTTCGTGTTCAGCCAGTCCAAGTTGCTGACTGACGGTAGCAGAAACTAAGCGATTATCCCCTGTGATAATTTTAAGTGTGACACCTAATTCCCTTAATTGATGGATAGTTTCAGCGCAACCCGCTTTAGGTGGATCAAAAAATACTAAGAAGCCTAGAAAGCAGAGTTGCACTTCATCAGTATTATTGAGCTGGGTTTGTTCGGGTAATGCTTTGTAGGCCAGTGCAAGGGTTCGAAAGCCTTGACGACTAAAATCATTATAGTGTTGTTCAATTTCTTGACGGGCCTCTTCAATTGGAATCCATGTGCCATCACTACGTTCCGCTTGCGTACAAATGGCTAAAATATTTGTTAAAGCACCTTTAGTAATTAAGTAGGTGTCAGATTGATCTTTGAGGAGCAAACTTAAGCGTTTACGGTAAAAATCATAAGGAATTTCGGCTAGTTTCTCAGTATGGTCTAGATCAAATAGGCGTGCTTGTCTTATGGCTTCATCAATAGGGTTGATAAAGCCAGTTTCATAACTTGAATTGAGATAAGCATAGCGAGCTACCTTATCATTAGCGTTGCCTGATAAATCCAAGGCGCCATGTAGATGAACAATACCTTCTGTTAAAGTACCTGTTTTATCTGAACAGAGTACATTCATACTGCCAAAGTTTTCAATAGAGGTCAATTGCCTAACAATGACTTTTTGCTTGGCCATGCGTTTGGCGCCATGTGCTAGATTAACGCTAATAATTGCAGGCAGTAATTGCGGTGTTAAGCCTACTGCAAGCGCTAAAGCAAACAAAAAAGAATCTACAATCGGTTTGGCAAGATATACGTTTACCGCAAAAATGAGAATGACCAAAATTAAAGTCACCTCCATGAGTAAATAGCCAAATCGCCTTACTCCCCTCTCAAATTCTGTTTCGGGTGCTTTAAGTTTGATTCGTTGAGATAACTTTCCAAATTCAGTGGCTTTTCCAATCCTGATGATTAAAGCAGTGGCTTGGCCACTTTGTACGTGTGTTCCCATCCAGAGTGTATTTGTGCGCCCACTTAAAGGGGTGTTAGCGTTTAAAACGGCGGGTAGTTTTTCGACAGGGTAACTTTCACCTGTTAAAAGCGCTTCATCAATAAATAAGTTTTCAGACTGGATGAGTAGGCAGTCGCCAGGAATGACATCGCCGGCTTTAAGTAAGATAATATCGCCCGGAATTATGTGTTCACTGGGGATTTCGGTCGGTTGATTATCGCGTAACACACATACCGTAATTTGTACGAGTGCCAATAATTCTTTAATGGCGCTGACAGCACCTTTTTCTTGCCAAAATCCTAAACTTCCGCTGATTAAGATGATGCTGAGGATGATAGCCGCATCAATTTTATCGTTTAAATAAAAAGATAATCCAGTGGCAAACAATAAGATAAGGATAATGGAATTTTTAAACTGAGCAAGAAATAGTGTTAAGTTGCTTGATTCATGCTTGTTATTAAGGCGGTCAGAACGACATTGCTTTAAACGATTTTTAGCTTCTTCAGTGCTGAGTCCAGTCAGTTCAGAGTTTAAGAGTCTCAGTTGCTCTGTAACTGAGACGCTCCAAAAAGTTTTATTTGGGTCTGTGTTATGACCAGTCATCATTGCTATCGTCACTAAAACTGTCATCATCCCATGAGCTATTATCAGCGATACCGAAATCTTGGCCGCCTAGATCATTATTGTTGCTGAAGTTGTTTGAGTTGTTATCGTTATAGTCTACACGCGTATTATCATTCAATGAAGACGCTTGCGCGGTATGTTCATTGTTCCCGTCAATAAAATGATGCATTAAGGCTTCGCCAGCAACGACGCCAGCACCTAAGGCGGCCCCCGTCGCTAAATTACCCATAAGGCCCGAGCCGATACCTGAGTTATTGGGCTGACCGACAGTCATGCCGCCATTATTCCCGAAGCCTTGATTATTAGGATTAGGTGTATTGCCGGTGTATTTGTTCATTTGAGGATAAGGGTTGGTGTTCTTACGAGTAAAAAAGGTAATTACTAAAATGATTAATCCTAAGCCTAAAAATATGAGTATTAATGGTAGAGAGTCTTTAAGTGCGGACGGTAGGTTTTGTCCCGTATTCCGTTGTGTTGATGTGTAAGTGGTATTTGTTAAGCGAGATTTTAGGTTTTGAAGTGTCTCTGGTTTAACAAATGCTAAACCAGGCTGTAATTTTTCTGCAGTATCTAATTCTGTTTGTGCGGCACTGAGTTTGTCTTGTTTAGATAATAATTCAGCTTCTACGAAATGTGCTTTAGCGCTATTTGGATGATCTTTGAGGACTTTGTCCATCATTGCTTGTGCTTCATCAAATTTGCCTGCTTGAGCCGCTAAATAAACTTCGTGCATTGAGGCGTCTTCTTCAGCAAGACTGGATGAACTAAAGCTAGCAGTTAAAAGGATGGTGAGCAGAATAAAGTGCGTGTGTTTTAACATAGATTAAATCCTGGTTTATTTTGTGAGTATTGATTGACGCGTATTGTTTTATTGGAATGTTGTTTTGCAGTTAATGTGCCATAAATAATAAATGATATAAATTCATTGTGTTATCAATTTTTTTGAGAATGGTTATTTGAATGGGGTGGAATGAACCCATAAACATTGCGTTGGTTGGTGCAAAATAACCTGATTTTACTGTCTTGTGATTATACACCGATATTAGTTAAAGACAGATGTGGTCGAGAGGTGGATATATGGCATAGTGCGGGCAATTGTTACCAATTGTTACAAATATCAGCTTGAAAATTTTTTTACCTTGAGATATTGTGTGTGTAATAATATTTTATGAAAATAACTTAACATTATGGCGTCACCATAATAAACATTAAAAAACCTAATGTTTATTATGGTGTTAGTAAATATGTTATATGTTTTTTATTCTTTGATTTTATGTTATATCTCTAATTTCATGGGTTATAAGAAAAATAATTTATATTTATCTTTAAAGTCTTTTTACATTTTGATATACTTCTTTCCGTGTTGAACTTACGTAGTTCAATACTTTTATAAAGTAAAGGTAAAAAGAAGTAATGTTATGATTTGTTTGTGCGTATATAAAACAGAAAATGTTTGGTTTTTAAATTAAAAGTTTCGATATTTAAGTAAGATTTTATATGGGTGTATCTTTAAAGGGGTAATTATATGGGTGTTTTAGGTGCTCTTATGTATAAAGGGGCAATTGTGTTATCTGGCATGCTTTGTATATTTATAGGATATTTAGTTGTCTCTCTTTATTCTATTTTAGTGGGTTCTATGTAGCTAAGGATTATCATTCAATTGTGTAATAGATATCATATCTATTTGATGGATGATAAAAAGTATTAATGAGTATTCATTAATACTCTATTATGAAGTTTAAAAATGTGTCAGAAGTATTTTAGTGTGTTGTAAATATTCTTCAGAATCTCTCAGTTTTTG
>CAIPDT010000083.1 GCA_903863905.1 uncultured Methylococcaceae bacterium | reverse complement strand
TTCTCTTATATAGGTTAGGTTTGAACCTATAACAGTAAACCTTAAAATAAATAATGCAACTAACCATTTGATTAATTTATTTTTCTGAGGTTATTTTAGTTTTAAAAGTAAAATTTAAAGCCTATAAACACATTTTATAAAAGTCTTAAGTGCGTATTCATTGCCTTGGGGGTTGTTTTACTGTTTTTAGAGGCTGCAACTTTAATTGCAAATAATGTCGAATTATTTGTAACTATTCAGCGAAAATAATATAAAAAATACTTGACAAGGTTTTTGCTTGAAAAAGTAAAACCCACAGGCAGTTCTAATGCTCGACTAAAATCACATCAAAATAGCGGCATGTGCTGCTACCTGACAAGTTTGAATCTGTAAAATACCCGTCTCGCCTCTTATTTCAATTTCGCCGCAAAACGCAAGCAGCGAGGCCAAAATCGACTTTTAAAACTGGGTTTATAATAATGCCTATTGAGATAACACCCAGGTAGAACAAGTTGACGGTTGATAACATAGACGTAGAAGCGACGATAAAAAGTGTTCAAGAGCTTTTGGCTCAAGAACCCAATCTGTCGCCTGCACTACGCTCAACCCTGGATGTGCTTTTGGTGGTCGTTAAGTTGTTAGTGAATCGACTCACGCTTAACAGTCGCAATAGCAGCAAACCACCTTCATCCGACCCCAATCGTGAACGTGATAAAGGCTCCAAAGAAGGCAACAAAAATCGCGGAGGTCAACCCGGAAGAGTCGGCACTACCTTAAAGAAGATCGATGATCCCGACGAAATTAAACTGCTTGAAGTTGATCGTTCGATACTACCCGAAGGACATTATCGCGAAGTCGGTTTTGAGAGTCGCCAGGTATTTGATATTGATATCAGTCGAATCGTGACTGAGTATAGGGCTCAAATTTTGGAAAATGAACAAGGCCAACGATTTACTGCACCTTTCCCGGCAAAGGTTACCAAAGCCGTGCAATATGGCAATGGCGTAAAAATACAGGCTGTTTATTTGTCGCAGTTTCAGTTGATTCCTTATCAGAGGGTACAGGACTATTTTGCTGATCAAGTTGGCTTACCCATGAGTACTGGGTCGATCTATAACTTTAACCAGCAGGCATTCGAATTGTTAGCTCAATTTGAACAAAAGTTGATTGTGAAACTTCTGGCATCTCCTTTATTGCACACGGATGAAACGGGTATCAATATTGAGGGTAAAAGACAGTGGCTACATTGTATTTCTAATGATCAGCTGACTTTATTCTATGCGCATGCAAAACGTGGCACGGAAGCCATGGATGCGAAAAACGTACTTCCGCAGTTCAGGGGCATTCTCTGTCACGATCATTGGAAACCTTATTTTCAATACAAGGACTGCTCACATGCCTTGTGTAATGCTCACCACACCCGTGAACTAGACCGTGCTTATGAGCAGGATAAGCAACAGTGGGCCAGGGAGATGCAAGAGTTATTAGAAAACATTCGGCGCGATGTTTATGCACACGGTGGTTCACTGCCCGATGAGCAAGCTGCGCTTTATACGGAACGTTACCGAAATCTGCTCAAACAAGCGGATATTGAATGCCCTCCGCCTGAGATGAACAGAAAACCCGGGCAGCGAGGACGGATTAAACGCAGCAAATCACGCAATCTCTTAGAACGACTACGAGACTTTGAACAGGAGGTGCTTCGGTTTATGACCAACCCCATTGTGCCATTTACCAATAATCAGGGCGAAAACGATATTCGGATGACCAAGGTACATCAGAAAATATCAGGTTGTTTTCGATCACAAGAAGGCGCGGATATTTTTTGTCGCGTGCGCAGTTATTTGTCTACCTGTCGTAAAAATAATATGTCTGCAACGGCGGCTCTTGAGCTTCTGTTCGCCGGAAAGCTGCCTGATTTCATGATGTAGGTGTTCTCAGCGAACATCAGGGCTGTAACTTACGCTGAATAGTTACCCGTCAACTTGTTCTACCTAGGTGTTATCTCAATAGGCATTATTATAAACCCAGTTTTAAAAGTCGATTTTGGCCTCGCTGCTTGCGTTTTGCGGCGAAATTGAAATAAGAGGCG
>CAIPDT010000082.1 GCA_903863905.1 uncultured Methylococcaceae bacterium | reverse complement strand
CTTACCAGTGAGCAAAAGAAATCAGCCTTAACCGATGCCGGATATACTGGCAATATCGTGATGGTTGATGCTGCACCAAGATGGAGTAATGGCAAGCTTGGTTATGAATCCTACGAGCTATCCAACAATAACGCTAATATTGTCAGCACCAAAAAACGCATTGCCCAACTTGAAGCTCAAGACTTGGCAGCGGCTAAAGCATCAAGTGGCGATAGTGAAACCAGCTTTGACTTTGAGGGTGGTACTATTGAGCTGGATTACAGTGCAGACCGCTTGAAAGTTGACTTCGATACAAAACCAGATAGCGACATGATTAGCAAAATGAAACAGAACGGATTTAAATGGTCACCTTCCAGTAGTGTATGGCAACGACAATTAACCGATAACGCTATTTCAACAGCCAACTACCTGTTTGGCACTAAAATCAAAACGGCGGCAACCATGATGACTGAAGAAGAAAATGCACCACGGCCTAATCCGATTGTGCCAGCGGTTGAAGTGGGTGAGCTGGTTGATCCGATTAAGGCTGCTTTTGAGATTGAGTTGAAAGAACTGGAATCGGCAACCGATGAACATCTGCTAGATAAGCAATTGGATGATGTTATGGAGCGTATTGGCTTAGTATCCAGCTTGGAAATATCAACATCAATTAACAACCAAGCACCTTCAGTGTATTCAGTATTATTAACTAAATCTTCCAGCTCAGAAGGCTTTGGCAAGGTCAAATACTGCCCCTCGCACCATAGCTCAATCGCCTCTTGAATCATCTTTGGTAAATCTTGCCAGTCGTCAGCAGCAGAAAAACAGCCGGGGAAATCAGGGATTGTAACCCCATGAGCATGATCCTTGTCGCCTAAGTGCACATAAACAGGATATAACATAAAACCCCCTACCAGTCCCAACCGGCTTGTTTAATCGCTTAATAATGTCTTTACTGTTCGTGCGTCATATTATACACAATTACACAATAATGGGTGATAGCGAGAGTGGACCAGCAGTGCCAAGCGCAAGCCGCCAAGAAGGTACTGACAAATATTTAAATCTTATTACCTTAAAGAACTGTGATTCCTTATAATTGACGCCTTATATCCAATAGTTAAGGCTATTTGATATCAGTAACTTATTGATATGGTCAGGAGACAGGCTTGAAACAATCTTTTTATGATTTAACTTATTCTGATTTAGAGTCTGTGATACATCAGAATAACTTAAATGACTCGGTCGCGTCGGTACTCTTTAATTGGCATTATAAGAAAAAAGCAACCGTACCCTGTGTTGATAAAATTGCTAAAGGGGCTGCGGCCTTTTTTGAGAGTAACTTCGACTTTGCGCTACCTGAGATTGATATTGTTCAAGAGTCCAGCAACGATCGAACGGTCAAGTTTCTGTTTAAGCTTAAAGATAACCATAAGGTTGAGACTGTATTAATCCCGTTTCATAATAAATACTCTATCTGCCTCTCGTCTCAGGTTGGCTGTGCGATGAATTGTTCGTTTTGTTTTACGGGCACTCAAGGTCTTAAAAGAAATTTAACGACCAGTGAAATTGTCGGACAATTTATACAGGCTTGGCGTTGGTTGGCAGCGAATAGGCCGGGAGAGGAGCGGATTTTAAACATTGTTTTTATGGGGCAAGGGGAGCCGTTACATAATTTTGATGCGGTTAAAAAAGCCTGCGAGATCTTTTTGTCTAAGCACGGCACGTCTATTGGTATTCAAAAGATTACTATTTCAACCGCAGGTTATATCCCGGGTCTTAAACGATGGAGCGAAGAAATTCCAGGGGTTAATCTCGCGTTATCGTTACATTCACCTTTTGAAGATAAACGAAATGAACTGATCCCTATTAATAGAAAATACCCGCTGGCTGAGGTGTTGGCAATGATTGATCAGATACACTTAAATAAAAAGCAATTTGTAACCTATGAGTATATTCTGATCAAAGATTTTAATGATTCAACGGAGGATGCTACAAAACTGGGGGAGTTATTGGTGGGTAAAAGTGCTTATATCAACTTAATTCCGTTTAACGCTTTTCCAGGTTCACAGTATCAGAGTCCAGCTGTGGATAAGATTACTCAGTTTAAGGCAACCTTGGATACCTTTAAAATTCCGACTTTAATAAGAACGGCTAAGGGTGATGATGTCTTAGCCGCGTGTGGACAACTTAATTCTAGGGTTGGAGTTTAAGTTCTGCCTTTAACCATTGTAACCATGCCTCCATACCAGCGCCCGTTTTGGCGGATAAAGAGAGTATTTTAATCTTAGGGTTGACCTGTTTGGCGTATTGTATACATTGGTCAAGATCAAAATCTAAGTAAGGCAATAAATCAATTTTGTTTAAGATCATTAAATCAGCCGCATGGAACATGTCTGGATACTTAAGCGGTTTATCTTCGCCTTCGGTGACGGATAAAATCACTACTTTATGGGCTTCTCCCAAATCAAAAGCAGATGGGCAGACTAAATTGCCGACGTTTTCTATAAATAACAGGCTGTGATCCGCAAGGTTTAATGTTTCTAAGGCATGACCGACTCGATGCGCATCAAGATGACAGCCTTTGCCGGTATTGATTTGTAGGGCTTGTACACCGGTCGCTTGAATACGTTCTGCATCACG
>CAIPDT010000081.1 GCA_903863905.1 uncultured Methylococcaceae bacterium | reverse complement strand
GTTTGCAGTGAATTAAAGTTAGTTTGGTTGGGCGAACATTAGTTTGCAGTGAATTAAAGTTAGTTTGGTTGAACGGACATTAGTTTACAGTGAATTAAAGTTAGTTTGGTTGAACGAACATTAGTTTGCAGTGAATTAAAGTTAGTTTGGTTGGGCGAACATTAGTTTGCAGTGAATTAATGTTAGTTTGGTTGAACGGACATTAATTTGCAGTGAATATAAGTTAATGTCGGTTTAATATAAATACTAATGCGCCTTATTTGAACTGAATTGAGGATTTAAAAGCTGTTTTCATCACTAGAGAGAGGCAATCACTGACCTAGTAATTTACATTTTTCTAAAATAAAACCAGTTTTAAGAAATGGTTTTTATTTAAAGTATTGTATTATTACAAATGGTTAAAGTTTAAATTAAGTTTTATGATGAATAAATATGTTTGAAATAAAATATTTATCTAGCTTTATTAAATAGGGGGGTTATAGTTAGTCACTCATCCTTAATGTTATTAGACGGCTATCTTATGAAAAAAGTTAAAGCAACTTTAGATTTTATCCAATTCCAACCCCTAGTAAAAGTGGGTTTTTGCCGTAATGTGTCTGGCCATTTAGCCAGTAATGTGGTTTTTTTAAACCCAACAATCCCTTTAGAAGAGGTAAATGCGGCGATAGATGCTTTTGAAGCCGCTATTTTAGATGCTCAAGATGGTAGTCATACGGCAAAGGCTATTATGCGAGAGAAAGAACTGCTGATTGATACTATGTTTACTACGCTATGTGCTTTTGTAAATACAGTCGCCAATGGTGATGTGGTTATTATCACCAGTAGTGGTTTTAATATGTCAAAGCAACCAGAACATCGGACAAAATCTATATTAGCCATACATTATACCGAACACAGTGGTGTTGTTGAAGTTGAATCGGCGACAGGTGATAAGGTAGTGGCCTTTAGTTGGGAGATTTGCATTGAAGTATCTTCTATGGCAGAAAAAGTGTGGGTTCCTTTAAAAACAACAACTCAATGTAAGTGTATTATAGATGGCTTAATTCCAGGTCAATACATTTCGGTACGTGTTGCTTTGGTATCCCCAGCGGGCACCAGTGATTTTAGTGACCCAGTTACCAAATTGATTATTTGAAGTAAGAAATAAATGCTTAGAATACCTCTGTAGGAGCGAACTTTTGTTGCGATTAAAATAGCCCCTACTGATCTAAGCCATCAGTGCGTGATTTATATCCATATTGAAGTATTATGGTACATAATTATTAGACACCTAGCGCATCCTCCACATGAAGCATCTTAATCTGTTTGGGCTTTTAGCCTGTTTAAATCTTATTGCTTTTAACGCTTAAGCCACCGACTTTTATGTCAATCCTTTAGGCAGTGATGAATGGTCAGGCGGATTAAATGCCGCTAACACAACGCAAACCGATGGGCCGTTTAAAACCTTAGAGCGAGCCAAGCAAGCCATAAGAAGGTTAAAAAAAGCGGGTGGTTATACTGAAGCCATCACGGTGACTATTGCCGATGGCACTTATACCTTAAGTCATCCCTTACATTTTAGTTTAATGGATACCGATCTTCCGGTATTGTTTGAATTCATTGCGCATCGTTATGAAAGCGGCAGCTTAATCATCACCTCTAACCAACCTTTCAGCCAGTGGGATCAGATTTTTCCAGATACCATGATGACCGTTGCCGCCATTGACCGCATTATCCATCATGC
>CAIPDT010000080.1 GCA_903863905.1 uncultured Methylococcaceae bacterium | reverse complement strand
GCTATATTATTGCATTACCCACTACGATTCACATAGAGCCAGTATTTGCTGAATATCCATTAAATTCCTTGATTAGCCTGACATAACGCTGGGCAAGTTGATCATGCTTTTTGTCGACTCTTGGATAAAAAATTACAACAGTCTTAACCTGACTGAGTCTATTGACGCCAAAAACCCTGTAACTATAACAGGATTAAGATTTATCGGTCGGATCATGGGCGTGGTCTTTCTGACGGCTTTTTTTATCACAAGGCCATCATACCCGTAATACCCTCGCCCAAACGCTTATGCCTTACCATCACAATGGACCACACTAACGCTATAAAAACAGAACCTATGTTCTCACCAGTAATGATGATAAAATTAACTATACCCCAGCTCAACTTAATGCCCTAAAACACTACCAACCAGGTTTCTTACAACAGTAAGTTGTTTAATATTACGGAGTAAAGCCATGACCACAATTACCCTAGATGACGCATTAATAGATAAAGTGATTGCCGTCAGTCAATTAATACCCCCGATAATTTGCCACAGGCTTTTATTCAGCAACAAATAAAAGAACTGGAGGAAAAGTTAAAGCAACAAGCGAATCGTTTAATGACCAGCACGAACAACCATGCTAAAGAACAAGCCATTATGCAAATTTCCAAACGCTGTGCCGGTTTGCCGGAACTTGATCATCGTAGCTGTGATGATATTTTAGGTTATGAAGACAGTGCAAATTAATCACCAACGAATAAAGGTAAAAAAATGATTACCAAAGAGCAACTTAAAGACGAAATTAATACAGTAGAAGACCCACAAATATTGGAACTGGTTTATCAACTGCTGTTAAAAATAAAACAAGGTAACCTTCCGCAAAAACTGACACTGTCAAACTGGTTGCTTGAAAATATGCAGGGCTTAGGCAATTTAAACTTACCTGATAGAAAAGAAACCGATAGAGAAATACCTTTTCAACCATGAAAGCGTATTTATTGGATACCAATGTTATTTCAGAAATAATGACAACCGAGCCAAACCAGCGCGTCATTGACTTTTTAGCCCAAATAAAAGAAAGTTATTTATCTGCCATTACGCTGCATGAGTTGCACTATGGCTTGCAGCTTTTTGCCCGAAGGACAACGGCGCAACACAATAGCCAACAAATTACAAAGCCTGCTCACTCACTATAATGATTACATCATACCCGTAAATCAGGCAATAGCACTTCAAGCCGCTGTATTACGCGCTGATGCCAAACAAGAAGGACGTATCGTTCATTTGGCGGATGCTTTAATTGCGAGCACGGCAAAAGTAAATAACTGGATAGTTGCCACCCGTAACACCAATGATTTTATAGGTAGTGGGGTTAAAATTATTGACCCTTGGACTCTTTGAATCCTGTAGATTGCCACTTTTAGATGGGGCAAATTACCATCTGCCATTTACTCAACAAACCAATGCGCCATACTCGATTAGCGGAAATTTAAATTTATCTATGAACAAACATGCTGTTTTTTCGTAAGCACCCAACCCTACCACCTACTTCATCTTTTTAGTCAGGCTATTAAAGCGTTTCTGTGCCGTTGATAAGGGGATTTTTTTTCAGCTGTTTTTGGGGTGATTAGAACTGTTTTATTATTGAATGCGTTCATGGTGAAGGGTTTAAAGTGGCTAGAGTCACTAAGATTCATAGGGATAGTACAATTTAATGACTTCGAATTTGTCTCTACTATGTTTAGATTTCGTTTTCCCTTATGTATGGTTCAATCTATTTTCGGGTATAATTGGCGGAATTTTTTAACTTTGAGTAAATGCGTGTTATGTCAAAAATCAATAAAGTGGTATTGGCTTATTCTGGAGGGTTAGATACTTCCATTATTCTTAAATGGTTGCAAGATGTGTATGAGTGTGAAGTTGTCACTTTTACCGCCGATTTAGGTCAAGGCGAAGAGGTAGAACCTGCCCGTGCAAAGGCACAAGCCGCTGGTATCAAAGATATTTTTATTGAAGATTTACGTGAAGAGTTTGCCCGTGATTACGTATTCCCTATGTTCCGTGCCAACACCGTTTATGAAGGTGAGTACTTATTAGGCACCTCTATTGCGCGTCCCTTAATCGCAAAACGTTTAATTGAAATTGCGAATGAAACCGGTGCAGAAGCTATTTCTCATGGCGCGACCGGTAAAGGGAATGACCAAGTGCGTTTTGAATTAGGGGCTTATGCGTTAAGACCTGATATTCACGTGATTGCACCTTGGCGTGAATGGGATTTAAATTCTAGACAATCCTTGTTAGATTACGCGGAAAAACACGGTATTTCTGTTGAGAATAAAAAAGGTAAAACCTCACCTTATTCAATGGATGCTAACTTATTACATATTTCTTATGAAGGTCGTATCCTTGAAAACCCTTGGACAGAGCCTGAAGAAGATATGTGGCGATGGACCGTTTCACCAGAAAACGCGCCTGATCAAGCAACGTATATTGAGTTGACTTATGTGCAAGGTGATGTGGTTGCGATTGATGATGTGCCCGTGTCTCCAGCCACTGTTTTAGAACAATTAAACAAAATAGCGGGTGCTAACGGGATTGGTCGTTTAGATATCGTTGAGAATCGTTATGTGGGTATGAAGTCTCGTGGTTGTTACGAAACGCCAGCGGGCACTATTCTATTAAAAGCGCATCGTGCGATTGAGTCCTTAACTTTAGATAGAGAAGTGGCGCATTTAAAAGATGAATTAATGCCACGTTATGCCTCTTTAATCTATAACGGTTATTGGTGGAGTCCTGAGCGCAAAATGTTACAAACCATGATTGATGCGTCTCAAGTCTCTGTTAACGGTAAAGTCAGACTTAAATTGTATAAAGGTAATGTGATTGTGGTCGGTAGAGCGTCTGATACAGACAGTTTATTTGATGAAAGCATTGCCACGTTTGAAGATGATGGCGGCGCTTATAATCAAAAAGATGCAGAAGGTTTTATTAAATTAAACGCTTTAAGAATGCGTATCGCCGCTGCCAAGCAATTGCGTTAACAAGCGTAATAAAAAGGCGGGACAATTGATAGTTAGCTAGTATAATCACGGGTTATAAAATGGCTGTCAGTATTACAATAATAACAACAAAGTCCTGCTGGGATGCTTATCTGTACCTGGTTTGAGAGGAAGTGAACGATGAGTGAGTTGCAAGAGCAGAAAACTGAGGTGGTGATTCTGGAAAGAATACCTTCCCATCAGCATTTAGTAAAAGTCAATCGCTGGCTAATGGCCACGGTTGTTTTGTTGATGGGCGTGATTATTGTTGCTGGCTTTTTCATTGTTCCTTCTAATAATGCGCGTTTTAAAATAAAAGACCTCAGTGGTGTGGATTCTAATCCGGTACTTTCTGCTGAGGTTAATACCTTAAAGGGGCAGTTTGTTGGCTTGGTCAGTGGTTCTATTGAAAGTAAATTACGTGCTTTAGAAGAAAGTATTCGGTTAGGGACGGTGTCTAATTCTTTAGGGACACTTGAAGATTTAAAGAATGATGTGCAAGTGCTTAAGTCGTATTCTGATCCGGTTAATAAAGAAGTGCCAGTTGCGGTACCCAATGATCAATTGATACAAGAAATGTCGCATTTAAAACGACTTGTGTATTTGACCTTAACGTCATGTGGGTTGATGGTGGCGGCCATGGCTGGAGTCTGGCTTAAAAATCGGTTACGCTTACCTAATAAAGAAGTTCTTGTTAAGTATTTGATAAAGCATTAAGGACTCAGCTTTTAAATCTGTGGGCCTTTAGAGTTTAAAGCACTGAAACAATGAGTAGTTGAATAAGTTATTAGACATTAAAAAGCCGCCCCTCTCAGAGAGTGGGGCGGCTTTTTTTGTGCTCGTCTTTTTTTGTTTTTCTTATTTGCTGCTGATGTAAGCGTATAAAGCATCAACGGCTTGGTCTTCACCGTAGCCCGCTTTTTCTACAGCTTTATTTTTCATGATCTCAGCGATCGCGACAGGCATACCACCTTTACCTTCTTTCAACATTTTTTCAAAGCTTGCTCTAGTTAAAGTGCCGGCTTTGATGTTTGCGCTTAATTGTGGATTTGAAGCGATATCATGGCAAGTGCCACAGCCACGACCAAAAGCACGATCATAAATTTTTTGACCGATTTCAAGTTGTTCATCAGCAATAGCTGATCCGCTTAATGCGATTAAAACAAGACTAGCTACGATAGCAAGTGATTTTTTCATAATGACCTCTTAGGTGTTAAAAAAGAGAACAACGTTCTCTTGGTGGAAAATACAATCCAGTTAAACTGGGTAAGAATAGGGAATTTAACTGAAAAATTCAATCTTTTATTTCAATTAGGTAAGATTCATTAATGGATTGGATCTTTATAATCTTTTTGTGCCGCCGTTAGTCTCTAATTGGAACCAATTCAGTTTATTATGCAAAGTGACCACAGTACCAATAATGATTAAGGTGGGGGGCTTTATATCTAAAGAGGCAATGGTGGCTGCAAAGGTATCTAAGGTGCCGGTAACAACACGTTGATTAACGGTTGTGCCTTGTTGTACCAGAGCAATCGGCAAATCTTTAGGGCTGCCATGTTCAATGAGTGATTGGCATATTTTATCTAAGCCCACTAAGCCCATATAAATGACTAGAGTTTGATTGGGTTTGGCTAATTGGGTCCAATTTAAATTAATGGAATTATCTTTTAAGTGTCCCGTGACAAAGGTACACGATTGGGCATGATCACGGTGTGTTAACGGAATGCCTGCATACGCAGAACAACCGGAAGCCGCCGTAATACCGGGAACCACTTGAAAGTTAATACCTTGTTCCATTAAGGTTTCAATCTCTTCACCGCCCCGACCAAAGATAAACGGATCGCCGCCTTTTAAACGCACCACTCGTTTTCCGTCTTTAGCGAGATCTGCTAACAGGGTGTTGATTGATTCTTGCGGTAAGGTATGTTTATCACGTTGCTTGCCGACATAAATTTTGTCAGAATCACGACGGGCTAAATCAATAATCTCGGGGGAGACTAAGTGATCGTACACAATGACGTCAGCTTGCTGCATTAATCGTAAGGCTCTAAACGTCAATAAATCGGGAGCGCCTGGCCCCGCACCGATTAAATAAACTTCACCTTGATTAACGGTGTCTTTGTCTTGGGCAAGCGTTTGTTGTAATAGCCGTTCTGCAGACTCGGCATTGCCTGAGAACATCAGTTCTGCAACCGAACCTTGAAATATATTTTCCCAAAAGATCCTGCGTTGAGCCGGTACTTTTATCATCTCTTTAACTGCGCTTCGATAACGATCAGCCAGTTGAGCTAAACGACCATACGCAGGGGGAATAATGGTTTCAATTTTAGCGCGTAATAATCGAGCTAAAACCGGCGCCGCTCCACCAGAAGAGACGGCAGCAATAATCGGTGAGCGATCAATAATAGCCGGAAAGATAAAGCTACATAAGTCAGGGCTATCGACCACGTTAACTAAAATATCGTGCGCATTGGCTGTGTTAGCAACCAGTTGATTGGTCTCTCTATTGTCGGTGGCCGATATCACTAATTTAAAGCCTAGTACATCGTCAGGCTCAAAAGCTTTTTGTAATATCTTAAGTTGATACGGTTCTTCTAAACTGGCGACAGGATGACCAATGTTATTGGCAATAACAGTTATTTTGGCGCCGGCTCGGACTAATAGATCTATTTTACGGGCGGCAATTTCACCTGCACCGATCACGAGACAGGGTTGATTTTGAAGTTTTACAAAGATGGGGAAATAATCCATTTCACGACAGGGATGCTTAGATTCATAAGGTAATGGTATTATAAGCAATCTAAAGTTTTGTGAGTAACTAAAAACAATGATTGAATTTAGTCAAGAAGTGGATGCCAGCGGTTTAATGTGCCCCTTACCCTTGTTGCGCTTAAAGAAAATATTGGTGACAATGGAAAGTGGTGAGATTGTAAAGGTGATTGCGACCGATCCGGCAGCACATCTTGATTTTGGGGTTTTTACTAACCAGTCCGGTCATCAAATCATTGAGTTGATAAAACAGGATGATAAACAGATTTTTTATATCAAAAAGAAATAACGAGCCAATCGACTAAGAGTTATCACTGATGCTCTTAGAAAGTCTCCTAGATTGATTTCAATAACACTCAATTAATAAAGACCTATGTCCACAAACGATACTCTGCCTTCGGCAAATTTTATTCGTCAAATTGTTACGAATGATTTAAAAGAACATAAACATAACGGAAAGGTGGCAACACGTTTTCCACCCGAGCCTAATGGCTATTTACATATTGGCCATGCTAAATCTATTTGTTTAAATTTTGGTATTGCGGCTGAATTTAAGGGCACGTGTAATCTGCGCTTTGATGATACCAATCCAGAAAAAGAAAACATTGAATACATGCAGTCGATTGAGCGTGATGTTAAGTGGTTGGGCTTTGACTGGGCGGGTTTATTTAATGCCTCTGATTATTTTGAGCAGTTGTATTTGTATGCCGAGCAATTGATTGAACAAGGCTTGGCTTATGTAGACAGTTTATCAGCCGATGACATTAGAGCGTATCGCGGTTCGCTCACTGAACCGGGTAAAGAAAGTCCTGATCGTAGTCGTTCTATTGAAGAGAATTTAGATTTATTTAGACGGATGCGTGCTGGTGAGTTTGCCGATGGTCAGTATGTGTTACGGGCCAAGATTGATATGGCGTCACCGAATATGAACATGCGTGATCCTGCTATTTATCGAATTCGTCGTGTGCATCATCATCGTACGGGTGATAAATGGTGTATTTATCCCATGTACGATTACACGCATTGTATTTCGGATGCCCTAGAAGGGATTACGCATTCTTTGTGTACCTTAGAATTTGAAGATCATCGTCCTTTGTATGATTGGGTGTTGGAACAATTACGTAATATTGACAGCATTCCACCTAAGCCAGAAGATGCGTTATTAAAAGTAAAGTATGTTGAGCAAGCGGCTAAGTTACATACGCCTCAGCAAATTGAATTTGCGCGATTGCAATTAGAGTACACCATTGTGAGTAAGCGTAAGCTGAATCAATTGGTCACTGAAAAGCATGTTAAAGGTTGGGATGATCCACGTATGCCCACTTTGGCGGGTTTGCGTAGAGCGGGTTTTACTCCTAAATCAATCCGTGACTTTTGTGAGCGTATTGGGGTGACTAAGCAAAACTCTTGGATCGAAATGGGCGTGTTGGAATATTGCATCCGTGAAGATTTAAATGAGAATGCCTTTAGAGCAATGGCGGTATTGCAACCGTTGCGAGTCGTCATTGAAAATTATCCCGCTGACCAAGTCGAACAATTAGAAATTAGTAATCATCCGCAAAAGCCAGAATTGGGTAAACGTCAGGTGCCATTTACTCAAGTTATTTTGATCGAACAAGATGATTTTGCAGAAGTACCACCGCCTAAATTCAAACGTTTAATTGAAGGTGGGGAAGTGCGCTTACGCGGCTCTTATGTGATTAAATGTAATGAAGTGATTAAAAATGCTGCGGGTGTTATCACGGAATTACGTTGCAGTTATGATCCCGATACTTTAGGTAAAAATCCTGAAGGCCGTAAAGTTAAAGGTGTGATTCATTGGGTTTCTGAACCGGAATCAAAGGTCGCAGAAATTCGTTTGTATGATCGTTTGTTTACTGTACCCAGTCCTGATAATGAGCCAAACTTTTTGGATGTGATTAATCATGATTCTTTAGACGTGCTTGAGGGTTGTCGTGTTGAAGCGAGTTTGGCGGCGGCACAAGCAGGGAATGGTTATCAGTTTGAAAGAACCGGTTATTTTTGCTTAGATGCGATTGATAGTGTGGACGGTAAATTGGTCTTTAATCGCACAGTGACCTTACGTGAAGGCGGTTGGGCTAAGGATTAGTTCTTAAAATATTTGCTGTTACCTTAAGAGTGTGTGACTTTAATAGCGATTAGGGTTGTTAAAGTCATCTCTCTGATTATAAAATATGTCCCGTTATTGAACCTTTATTTTCGGAAAAAACATGAGTCAGCAAGACAGTATCAACCTCGTAGAACGTTATTATGCCGCTTTTAATGGCGGTGATATGGACACTTTTTTAAATCTGCTGACCGATGATGTCATTCATGATATCAATCAAGGTAGAAGAGAAGTCGGTAAGGATGCGTTTGAGGTCTTTATGGGTGGTATGAATACTAACTATAAAGAACAACTCGTCGACATGGTTATCATGGCTTCAGCGGATGGACAACGTGCTTCAGCTGAGTTTGTGGTCTTAGGCGAATATATTAAAACGGATGAAGGCTTACCAGAAGCCAACGGTCAAACCTATCGTTTACCTGCCGGTGCATTTTTTGATATTCGTGATAATAAAGTGGCGCGTATTACTAATTATTACAATCTACAAGATTGGATTGCCCAAGTTTCTGCTTAAGTTATTTTAGGTTATTTAAGTTTTCTTATCTGAGAGCTTAGGTCTTAGGTTTTTTTATTTAGATAAGATATAAAAAAGGACGAGTGATCTTTAGATTATTCGTCCTTTTTAGTTTTTGAATTTGTTTAAACGTATTAATTCTTCTGTGTTAAACAAGTCGCTTGGGCTGATAAGTGTTAAATTTATAACCCGGGTTTGTAAGCAGTCACTAAGGCACTAACCCCTTGTCGATGAGTTAACTCAATATTGATAAAGCCAGCAGCTTGCATTTGTGTAAAAGCCACGCTTTCTCTCATCAGATGATCTTCGGATTCATCATTAAACAAATGCACTAACCATTGCTCCAGTAAATCGTTACGCTTAAGTGGCGTTAAAACTTTAAACCATGATTTGACTTCATCTTGGATAGTTTGAGTATGCAGTCTAAGGTCATCTAGGCCGTAGCGATCACCGTTAACAAACAGTCCTTTGGGTTTAAGCACCCTAAATATTTCTTTAAGGACTTGTTCACGATAAGAGTGCAGAAAGTTATGTGTGGTATAGGCAGTGGCTACAATATCAACACTGTTATCAGCCAGTTTTTGAAGGGCGGTTAACGCATCGTCACCCGAGAAACTTAATCGACCTGCTTGTACCCACTGAGCCAAGTGTTGCTTGGCTTGATTTTGCATGGTGGGTTCGCTATCAATGCTGAGAATTTTTACATGCTCATGCG
>CAIPDT010000079.1 GCA_903863905.1 uncultured Methylococcaceae bacterium | reverse complement strand
GCTGTTTGTTGCAGTTTGGCTTCTAAGTGTTGGCGCGTTTTGTCGTATGCTTGCCAACGCATCGCTAAGAGTTCCAGTCT
The DNA here is from genome assembly GCA_903863905.1 of uncultured Methylococcaceae bacterium. Taxonomy (GTDB): domain Bacteria; phylum Pseudomonadota; class Gammaproteobacteria; order Methylococcales; family Methylomonadaceae; genus Methylobacter_C. Next base: position 34,369 of record CAIPDT010000079.1, on the reverse strand, counting down.
ATATTGGCGCTCTTGTTGCTTTAAGTCGGTATATTTTTCGGCTTTTTCGGCTTGTTTTTGTAAATGTTTGAGTTGTTTCTCAACTTCTTCACGTAAATCATCTAGGCGCTCTAGATTTTCCCGGGTATGCTTCATCCGGTTTTCTGTTTCGTGACGGCGTTCTTTGTATTTAGAAATACCCGCGGCTTCTTCGATATGCATTCTTAAATCTTCAGGCTTGGCTTCAACCATACGAGAAATCGTGCCTTGTTCAATAATGGCATAACTTCTGGCGCCTAGCCCAGTGCCTAAAAATAAATCGGTAATATCTTTACGTCGGCACCGTGAGCCATTGAGTAAAAATAATGATTGTCCATCACGACTGACCTGACGTTTGATGGCGATGGAGTCATATTGAGCGTATTCGCCGCCTAATTTACCTTCTGAGTTATCGAAGATCAGTTCCACAGAGGCGGTACTGACGGGTTTTCGACCGGATGAGCCATTAAAGATAACATCCGCCATATTACCGCCGCGCAAATGTTTTGCGGAGCTTTCACCCATGACCCAGCGCACGGCATCAATAATATTTGATTTTCCACAGCCATTAGGGCCCACGATGGCGGTTAAATTACCATGAATGGGAATAACGGTGGGGTCTACAAAAGATTTAAAACCTGAGAGTTTAATTTTTTCCAGCTTCATAAGCGGGGATAAGCGTCCTGAAAAGTAATGATTTAATGCTTGGTTTTTGATGATGGTGAAAGGATTTCTTGAGACATAAATGCGTTGACATCTAGGGCATCAAATAGATACGCTTCACCACAAAATTGACAGCCGACTTCAATTTTACCTTCGTCTTTGAGGATAGAATCTAATTCTTCTGCTCCTAAGGCGCGTAAGGTTCTTTCAATGCGTGGGCGACTGCATGCGCATTCAAATTGTACGTCTTCTGCATCATATAATCTGATTTGATCTTCGTTAAAAAGGTTGTAAAGCAGTTTCTCACAATCCCAGCTGAGTAATTCTTGCTCGGTTAGGGTATTGGCTAAGATTTCAATGCGTTCCCAGCCTGAGGCATCGCCATTTTGCGTAGGTAATTCTTGCAATAATAAGCCAACCGCTTGGGTGGCATCGGCAAATAACCAAAGTCGGGTATTAAGTTGTTCGGATTGCTCAAAATAAGCTTGGATGGCTGCCGCTAAATTAGTACCTTCTAAAGGGACAATACCTTGGTAGGGATTGCCATCATCCGGCTCTATGGTCAGCACTAAACGACCTTGGCCAAAAATATCAGCAAGGTTGCCGGTGGCAACGCTATCATTGCTACGCACGAGGCCGCGAATCTTACGGTCATTGGTAGATTGGGCAACTACGGCTGAGACATCTCCATCGCCTTGGGCTTGGAGTATCATAGAGCCGTTAAATTTAATAGTCGCTGATAACATGACCACGGCGGCTAAGCCTTGCCCTAATAATAATTGGGCATTTTCTGGGCCTTGTTGATGTTGTTTTGCAGTTTGCCAACTGGTGGTGAGTCTAACCCATTCGCCTCGAATACCCAATTCTTCGAATAAAAAACGGCGTAACACATCTTGTTCTATCATGACTTTCTCGTTAAAAGGTGTTGTTTTGTTATAATCATCAAAATTCTATTATTAAGATACCATAGGCTATGATTTTATCATTAAAAAAGCAGATTTTACCGAAACTGTCTGATGCTTTACCTGGCAGAGATATTTCTATGCCGATATTTAATCAACATTTTGTCACGGGCAACCCGATTGCCCCGCCTTTTCCTGAAAATATGCAAGAAGCCTGTTTTGGTATGGGCTGTTTTTGGGGCGTGGAAAGAAAATTTTGGCAACAACCGGGTATTTTTAGTACCTCAGTAGGTTACAGTGCTGGTTATACGCCCAATCCTACGTATGATGAAGTGTGTACCGGGCAGACTGGCCATAATGAAGTCGTCAAGGTGGTCTACGATCCGTCAATCATTCGTTATGCGGATTTATTAGTGTTGTTTTGGACGTCTCATAATCCCACCCAAGGGATGCGCCAAGGCAATGACGTCGGCACGCAATACCGTTCAGGTATTTATACCCTCACTGAGGCCCAGATGATTGAGGCTTTGGCATCTAAAGCGCAGTATCAAGCCCGTTTAACGGATGCAGGCTTAGGGGAGATAAGCACAGAAATTCAGCCGGCAGGGGTTTTTTATTACGCCGAAACGTATCATCAGCAATATTTGGCTAAAGAACCCATGGGCTATTGTGGTCTAAAGGGCTTAGGAGTGGATTTTTGTTGAGGGTTGTAAGTTTTGATAGCTAAAAAAAAGGTGGTCAATGAACCACCTTTAAGCTATTAGGAGTGATATAACGCAACTTTCAGCTAGAAAGCTTTTTAAAGCTTTAAAAGTTAGGTTAATGATATCAATAGGTAACACAAAAAAAAATGTGACATATTGTCGCAGTCTATTATTTAGTGTATTAGGATAGGAAAATGCTTTCACATATATCGCCAAAATCACAAGTTTCTGTTCGACAAAACCTTAAATGGCTTTTTATTCTTAGAAACTTAATGATTTGTTGCGAAGTCATGCTGATTATTTTAGCGGTGCATGGTTTGGAGATTCGCTTACCAGAACAGCAGCTTTGGTTGGTGGTGCTGTCAACTGGGGCCGCCAATATTTATACCTCAGCACGGATGCAGGCGGATGATCCTATTACCGAATTGGAAATCTTTTCGCAAATTTGTTTAGATGTGTTTGCCATTGCTGCCTTACTGTATTTGACCGGCGGGGCTTCTAATCCAATTACCTGGGTATTTTTATTGCCGTTGATTATTACTGCCATTATGTTACCGCAAGCGTATGCGTGGTATATGGTGATCTTGACCACGTCTTTGTACACTATGTTGATTGCGTTTAATATTCCTTTGCCGTCTATTGAACCGCACATGCCGAATCCAGAACTGATAAAGTCAGATATGGAAAGCTATCAAATGCTTCAACATGCGCATGTGATGAATGATAAAAGTTATTTTAGTTTACACATGTTTGGTATGTGGTTCGGGTTTGTATTTAGCGCCGGTTTAGTGGCTTTTTTTGTGGTTGAGTTAGCCAGAACCTTAAGAGTTCAAGAAAGAAGTTTAGCAAAGGCAAGAGAAAATGCACTGAGAGATGAACGGGTCATTGCTTTAGGTACTTTAGCGGCGAGTGCGGCTCATGATATGGGTACGCCTTTAGGCACTATAGCCATCGTTTCTCATGAGTTAGCTCAAGAATACCCCGTGCATCGTTACCCTGAGTTAAATGAAAAGATGCAAATCATTCAACAGCAAATTAATCGGTGTAAGGATGCTTTATCGGTGATGTCTGCTTCTGCTGGGGAAGGTCGAGCTGAATCAGGCCGAGTGATGACCTTGATCGAGTATCTGGATGATGTGATTAAGCAGTGGCGTACTCATGAACCCGATGTCAAACTTAATTATTTCATTGACTCTAATATAGAAATGAATGCTAGAATTATTGCTGAACGAACTTTGACTCATTCTCTAATCAATATTTTAAATAATGCAGCCGAGGCTTCTCCACTTGAACTGGGTATTGAGTTTCATGCGAGTTGGGATTTAGATAATTTATCGCTTAAGATTAGAGACTTTGGCCCAGGATTTCCCCCAGAAATTGTTGATTTTGCCGGTAAACAACCCGTAGTAAGTAAAAAACGGGGGTTGGGTGTCGGTTTGTTTTTAACATATTCTACTATCAACCGTTTGGGCGGCGTGATTAATCATTATAATAGTGATTCGGGGGGGGCTATTGTAGAAATTGAACTTCCACTTTTAAATACAGAGACTAATAATGACAAGTTTGGAGACGGATAATCCGCGTTTATTGCTGGTTGATGATGATGAAACATTCTGTAATGTTTTAAAATCGGCCTTAGAAAAAAGAGGTTTTGATGTGGTGGCGGCCACCAATGTAGTTGATGGTATATTTATGGCTGAGAAACATATTCCAGAATATGCGGTCATTGATTTGCGTATTGGCTATGAGTCAGGATTAGAGTTAGTTAAAAAACTCATTTCTATTGATGATAACACTCAGATTGTGATGTTAACAGGCTTTGCGAGTATCGCAACGGCCGTTGAAGCCATCAAGTTAGGGGCAATCCATTATTTAACTAAGCCCGCAAATGCCGATGAAATTGTCAGTGCCTTATATAAAAACGAAGGGGATTCGTCAGTATTGATTAGTGAGAATCCTTTGTCTATCAAGCGGTTGGAATGGGAGCATTTGCAAAAAGTCTTGATGCAACATGACGGTAATATTTCGGCGGCTGCTCGAGCATTGAGTATGCATAGACGCACTTTACAAAGAAAGCTGGATAAAAAGCCTGTCAGGGAATAAGGTAGGTTAATGAAGGGGTTGTATGGTTTCTAAAGAAATATTTGATTTAGAGTGTAGAGACTGCCTACGCTTAGATGCCTTTTTGGTTGAGGTTAAACAGCAATATCCGTCTTATCACGCCAGGCCTGTCGCGCCTTTTGGCGATAGTGAAGCGCGGTTATTGGTGGTAGGTTTGGCCCCAGGATTACATGGTGCCAATGCCACAGGACGACCTTTTACACAGGATTATGCGGGTTTGTTGCTTTATGAGGCTTTATTTCAGTTTGGATTTAGTAATAAACCGACCTCTGAATTCTTGCACGATGGGTTAGTGCTTAATAACGCGCGTATTACGAATGCGGTTAAATGTTTACCTCCACAAAACAAACCCACGGGGGCTGAAATGACTCAATGTAATCATTTTTTGGCCGCAGAATTAAAGACCTTGCCCGAAAAAGCGGTGATATTAGCTTTAGGGACGGTGGCACACAATGCGGTTTTAAAGGCTTATCAACTTAAAGCCACGCTGTTTCCTTTTGCACATAATGTTCAGCATACCTTGCCGAATGGGGCTATCTTGGTGGATTCATATCATACCAGTCGTTACAACGTGCAAACAAAACGCCTGACCTCAGAGATGTTCACTGAGGTCTTTAGACGGATTGAACACTGTTTATCGGTTTAAGCGGATAGCTCTTGTGATACACAGGACTCATTGGTTGTTAAGGTATTAAGCTTTCTGAGGCTTAGTCTGACGAATTTCTTTTTAGTTTAGACGTGAGTTTAATTTTTAAGGTTTGAGCTAATTCACTCAAGCGTGTTGCGTTGATGATGATAAAAAATGGAATCGCTAGGCCCAACAAAATACTCAGCAATAATACCGCCAGGGTTAACTGCGTCCAATCAACGGGATAAATATCCGCTTTAACGGGTTGAGTTAAGCCTGGAATGCTGGGTAAATCGACATCACCGCCATCTACTTTTAATTGGGCTTTCATGCCTTTTTCCATGTGCTGTGGTAATTCACAATGCACTAAATAAGTCTTTTTTTGACTGGGCACAATTAAAGAGGCTTGTAATTGTCCTTGACCATTTAATTCTAAATGAAACATACCCTCAGGATATAAATAACCCGGCAAGCCATGAATCATAAATTGATGTCGAATTTGATCATCATTGATAAAGGTGATGTTAAGTTTGGCGCAGGGTTTGACATCCCATTCTTGCTGACTAAAGGCATACATTTTTCCGACAAACTTGAGAGCCTGTTCTTGCCCCGCATGCACGGTAATATCAATTGTTTCTGATATTTTTTGACAATCTCGGGGCAAGCGATCCGAATTGGCATTCATAATCATGCCTTTTTCGTCCATCGTCATGCTGTCCATGTTCATGGACATGCCGTCATTCGTCGTTGCCAGACTGGCTGTAGTGGTGCCTAAGAGTATCAGGCTAATAATAAAGGCTTTCATTAGGGTTGTTTCCGTTTATAAATTAACACACTAAAAACCAGTAAGCCAATAATCAAGCCAACCGCAATCCCAAATACAATGATTTGTAAGTAATGGGGGGCTAATAGACCGGCATCGCCTAATAAAGGCGCAAACGGCCCTTCGGCCCATATTGCTTGTTTTTTAGCGTAATAATCTTTATTAAAAACTTGGTCAAACAATTGATCATGCATTTTAGGCATGCCTTGTTCGTCTAGCAGTTCTTTATAGGCCAAGATGGCAATATTGCCGCCGGGTTCCATGCCATCGGTGGTGGTGCCGGTCGGGACATGATCATGAAACATCCATAAGCCAGGACCATAGCTATTGAGGCCATTGTTTTGAGTTTGTAGATGTAGATCGCTGCGTTGTGCAGGTGCAATATCAAATACATCACGGGTAGTTTGCTGGGCAGGTGATAGATCCACCCCGTCTAGGGCTGTAATAGTGGCTTTATGACCATGAATATGTAAAGCGATGGCCGAGCGCTGCACGTTGGCGACATGCAATTTAATATCTTCATTTTCAGACGTAATAATCATTGCGTCACGCAGGGTATACGGGAATGAATGGCCATTGAGTAAAAAATAGTTCTCGAATGATTCAGTAATATTATAGTCACGGCTCATTCTTTGGGCAATTAAGCGAGGATCATTGGCCTCTTGGATGATCTTAGACAACTTCTTATCAATCGATTGATACTGTAAATCATATTCTTGGTTATAGGTCTTTTTAATCAGTTCTGAAGGATGACGCACCTGACCCGCCCCCACATTGAATGTTTGTAACCAATTATTAGGGCGGTTTTCTTCAATGATAAACATACCTGCCAGCCCCATCATGTAATGTTGGGCGGTTTGAACATGGCAGTGATACAGCATAGTGCCTGCATGACGGGGTTGAATCTCGTATGTATGACTCTTGCCTGGAAAGACTGAATGTTCTTCCATGCCATCATTATCTAGGCCTTCTGAGGTCATCCACGGATGATCAACACCGTGTAAGTGGATAGTGTGTGGTAAATAATGTGTATTTTCTAAAGTGATAGACACCTTATCGCCTTGTTCAACGCGAATAACCGGTGAGGGAGCTCTGATCAGGGCATTGGAAACGAGAGAGTTAAAGTTTTTGACTGCCATACCTCTTGATTTAGGGGCATAAACCCATAAGCCGGGTTGTAATCCAGGGGCAATGTCAAAGGTATTGATTAAATACTCACCATCAGGGCTGGCGCCATTCAGTTCCGCGACTTCAAGTTTGATGTGGATGACATCTGGATCGCCATCGTGATCCAAATCGTCGGTCATCGTTAAGGCATCTTGAGCTAAATCTGTTTGCATTAAGGTGGCCATAGACACATTATTAGTGCCTTTAACCGAGGTGGCTACCTCATAAGGATTGTCGGGTTCACAGGCCGGAGCGGCTTCAATTGAAACCCCATCAATCACTTGAGCAGGTCGCCATTCTGGATGATCATTTGAACAGGGCTTGATCACACCACTATTGTCTTTAGCGCCGTTATAAACCGTTTGAGGCGGAATAATGCCTGCTTTCTCATTTAAGCTAGGCGCGGTATAAACAGCAATGGAGACTAATATTGCAAGTAAAAGTAAAAATAATAACGAACGTTTAAAGGTCATCTTTATGATCAAACAGAGTGTAATAATAAGTCCTATTGTAATGCAAAAACAGGATGTTAACGACGTTTACGTCGTTGCCAAATAAATAAACCAGAAGTGATAAGTATTAGGGGGATAAAAATTAAAAACAAAAAGCTCAGTATACTCACCTGGGTATCAGTGAACTGTAATTGTTTATCTACGGTATTTTTGGCGGGAATCTTGATAAAAGTATCTTCATGTACCAACCAGGACAGCAGTCTTAAACCTAAATCTAAATTACCGACTTGATTAATATACGCATTCGTTAAAAAATCACTGTCACCGATGATAATACCGCGTTGTTGATGCTGATCTGACAAAGGGTGCGTCAATGCATAAGCAAACGTGAAGGTTTGAGTGGTTTCTGCCTTGGAAAGACGTTTCGTTTCATGAGTGGTCGTTGATAGTGTGGCTTTAGGCGAACTGTTTAACAGCGCTTCAGCCTTAAATGGACTCGTCCCTCTTATTTCTAAGGCAGACGTCATGGGAAACAACGTCATGAGTTTTAAACCCTCGGTAATGGGATGTTGAGGATACACATCGGTTACGATAAAACGTTCGTTTTTAAGACCATTAATAGGCGCTTGGTTATCAATAATACTGCCGAGTAGTTGGGTAATACCTAAGGTTTCTTTAAAAATACCGACCAAGGAACTATCTGGATCGGTTAAGAAGAGAAAATTACCCCCGTGTTCAATATACTGTTGGATAAGCTTTATTTCCTCAGCCAGTAAGGGCGTTTTGGGGGCGGCAATAATCAGTAAACCGGTATTGTCAGGTAACGTGGTTTGAGTCGATAAATTAAGCGTTTGAGTCTTTATTTTTCGACGGGCTAACGCCATGCTAAATTGTTTGAAGTCAGCGTTCTGTGTCCCTGTCGGTGCGTGTTCACCATGCCCAGTTAAAAAAGTCACCGAATGGTTGTTCGCTTTAGCAAGTTGCAATAAAGCATTGGTTAGCGTTGATTCATCAATAAAATGCAGCGTTTCTGTCCGGCCTTGATAGTTAAGCAGAATTAAACCTTCGGGCCCTATATCAAGATCACGGGCTTTTTCTGGATCTGAAGTGGGATCAATAAACTGTAGGCTTAGGGTGGGCTTTAGTTGTTGATAGCGTTCAACCAATTGCGCAATTTGTACTCTAAGCGATTGACCTTTTTTGATATAGGCCGTTATAGAAACCGGATCAGGCAGAGACTTTAATAATTCCTGCGAGACAGGTGATAAGGTATTGCTGGCGTTTTGGGTCATATCCCATTGGCTATTATAGTGTGTACTTAACCACCCCATCATTCCAAAAAGGCTTAAGAGTAAAAGGGTTGTTAAAGTGTTTTTTAAGCGTTGTTGTTGATGAAAGCGAGAGAGAAATTTCATTTTTGTAAACGCTCATTGGCTAAGCAGGTGATGCTTAACAGTAAAAATGTCGCGATAAGGAGGACAAAATAGCTGAGATCAATGGTGTTTATTTGTCCGCTTTGTATCTTTTGAAAGTGTCGAAGAATAGATAAATATTCAAAGAGTTCACTGCGCTGATCTTTAACACTGTTAGTCCAATCGATGACCCAAAAGAATAATAAAATGCCTAAAGTACCGATGGCCGCTACGGTGGGATGCTCTGCCCACGTCGACATCATTAAGCCAATCGAAGTAAAAGCAGAGACTAACAATACCAAGGCTAAGATATTGGCGAAGAGTTTGCCCATATCTAAGGTCCCGCCTAACAAAAGCGAGAATGGCATTAGACTAATCAGGCAAACTAAGACTAATAGGAGTCCAAGTGCGCCTAGATATTTTCCTATAATGATAGCCGGGTTGGAAATAGGAGCAGACAGTAATAATGATAGGGTTTTATGACGACGCTCTTCACAGATTAAACGCATCGTTAATAAAGGGGTTACCAGCAGCAACATAACACCCGCATTACTAAACAAAGGGGTCACGACAATATCGGTTAAGCCAGGCGCGTCTTCAATAGCAACTAATTTAGTTTGTATTAAGGTAAAAGTTTCAACTTGGGTTAAAAATAAATAGCCTAAGATAACTTGTAAAACGGCTAACACTGTCCAGGCTAACGGGGATAAAAATAAGCTTTTAAATTCCCGGGTCGCAATTAAGAAGGTCGTGTTCATGAGTGTTCTTGCGTTAAGGTGAGGAAAATATCTTCCATTGATTTTTTAACGGGCGTCATTTCTAATAGCCCACAACATTGAGTGATGAGGGTTTCGGCAATACGTTGCGAAGGCTCATAAGGGAGAGTGTAATGAATGTTTAATTCGGTTGGGGAGAGTGTTTCAATCCGTTCGACATGAGGCAATACCAATAACTCGGTCGTGTTAGGCGGGCGTTGTGTCTTAATATGAAGACAGCCTTGATTCATGGTTTGGTTAAGATGCGTAATATTATCTTTAAAGATTAACTCGCCTTGATGAATAATCTGCACTTGGGTACACGTTTCTTGAACTTCACTTAAGATATGCGTTGATAAAATAATACCGTGGTCTTGGCCAAGATCACGTATTAAGGCGCGAATTTCTTTAATTTGGATAGGGTCTAGACCAACGGTAGGTTCATCCAAAATGATCACATCAGGGTTATGCAAAATAGCTTGTGCAATACCGACTCGTTGTTGAAAGCCTTTTGATAAATTGGCGATTAAACGGGTATCAACCGATGTTAAACCACAGCGTTCTAAGGTCGTGTGGATAGCGGTTTTGATTGTGGATGGCGTCAGGCCTTGCAGTTGACCACAATAAGTTAAAAATTCATGTACGGTGAGTTCTTTATACAGTGGAGGGGTATCCGGTAGATAACCCAAACTGCGTTTGGCTTGCAAGGGTGAGCGCAGTAAATCAAAACCGTTAATAGAAACGTATCCGGCGCTGGGTGCTAAATTACCCGTTATGATTTGTAAAGTAGTGGTTTTTCCAGCACCATTAGGGCCTAAGAAGCCCAATACTTCACCACGATCTACAGAAAAACTTAAGTCTTTAACCGCGCAATGTTTACCATAATACCGCCAGAGGTGATCAACCTTGATCAAGTGTGTCATGCGGGGTCTTATATTTGTTTGAGTAAAATTTGTAATTCAGCCTGAATTTTTTTACGATAAAACAGAAACCTCCACCGTGTCCCACCACATTGACGCCATAAAATAGCAGATCGTACCCCCGCTAATAAACAGGTTCGAATTTTATTAGCTACGTCAGGACGCGATAAAAAATCGGGTGAGCCATGAACGATAATGCGGGGTTGTAGCGTGCTAATAGTATTTTGGTAAACGTCACTTAAATTGGCCAGTACATTTTCGTGTAATAAGCCAAAATGTTCTGATTGTGCCTGTGCTTTAATGACGCCCGATTGAATGGTGTTAAGTAAATTTTTACGCTCAGCCAATTGATGCTCTAAGAATACAATAGAGGCCGCATAGCGTGCTTGCTCTGGATTAGTGATTCTATAACCGGTCATTTGAACATTCAGTTGCTCTAAACCGAGTTTTAAACCGCTTAAACTTCCATAAACATCAATGACGCTATCAGAGTCAATTTTTAAAATACTCGCCATACTGCTTTCTAACGCGAGTGGGTCACAATTGCCTTTAGTAGCAAGTTGTTGCACCAAGGCCGCTGCTTGCGCAACACCGGCAAGGGCAAGAGTTTGGTTAGTGATAGTATTTAATTCCATAAGTGATCAGAGTCAGAGTAATTTATTAGGTTATCGTACCAAGAAGAGGCACACAGATTCAACGGATACATTTTTAAGGATAATAGTTGTATCATGATTTCCAGCAATTAGTCGAATATGTTATAAAGTTAAAATTATTGAAAGATTGGAGTGTCGTGATGATTAAATCAGAAGTATTGGAAGTAACCGGAATGAAATGTGGAGGTTGTGAAGCCAATGTTACGGGTAAGTTAACTGCCCTTGATGGGGTGATTTCTGTTGTCGCTGTCAGTCAAGCTAATGAGGTGACGGTTGAATTTGATACAGATAAGATTACCTTGGATCAACTTGAAGCCGTGATTACAGCGGCGGGTTTTGAAGTTAATTAACCTCTATTTTCGATGAAAGAGCGGGTAACGGTATGAGTACAGAAGTGGCGGTTGTAGAAACACGGCTATCTATTTTAGGGATGCGTTGTGCCGGTTGTGTGAGCGCCATTGAGGGTGCTTTAGCCGCCGTGGAGGGAGTGACTTTTGTCAGTGTTAATTTTGCGGATCATTCGGCTTTAGTGAAGGGTGATGTTGAGGCGACTGCCTTAAAGCAAGCGGCTAAAGCAGCGGGGTTTGATGCGGCTGTTATGGAGGGCATTGAAGACCCCTCTGTGCAAGAAGAACAAGAGTTACAGCGTTATCATGCTTTAATGAAAAAGGCGGCGGTGGCCGGTGGGTTTGGCTTGTTTTTAATGTTCTCAGAACATTTTAATTGGTTACCTGAATTAGGTTCGCCAAGTGGGCAATGGCTATGGCCACAAATTGCACTATTAACATTGGGTATTTTAGGGTATTCAGGTTGGCATTTTTACAGTGGTGCCGTAACGTCATTAAAGTTGGGTCAGGCTAACATGGATACCTTGATTGCCCTGGGCACCGGCTCAGCTTGGTTATACTCCTGTATCGTGATTGATTATTCCGCGACGTTGCCGACCTTAGCTAAACATGCGTATTTTGAAGCCGCCGTGGTTATTTTGGCGTTTATTAATTTAGGGACGGGCTTAGAAACCAGAGCCCGAGGTAAAACATCCAGTGCTATTCGACAATTGATTGGTTTACAGCCTCGTACCGCACGCGTGATTCGTGATGGTGAAGAAATAGATGTAGCGATTGAAACAGTCGGTTTAGGGGAGACTTTACGCGTCAGACCGGGTGAAAAGATTCCGGTTGATGGGGTTATTTTAGAAGGCCACTCGACCTTAGATGAGTCAATGTTGACCGGTGAATCGATGCCAACCGAAAAAACCGTGGGCGCAACGGTGGCCGCAGGTACCATGAATCAATCGGGGAGTTTTTTATTGACCGCCCGTCGCATTGGTCGAGATACCGCACTCGCTCAGATTATTAAAAGCGTTCGGGATGCGCAAAGTACTAAACCCGAAATTGCCCGCTTGGCAGATAAGATTTCTGGTGTCTTTGTGCCGACGGTCGTGGCTATTTCGTTTTTAACTTTCTGGATTTGGTTTATGTTTGGGCCAGAACCGTCTTTAGGATATGCGTTTGTAACCTCTATGACGGTTTTGGTGATCGCTTGCCCCTGTGCTTTGGGCCTTGCCACACCCATTTCGGTGATGGTGGCTGTAGGGCGTGCCGCTCAATCAGGAATCTTAATTCGTAAGGGCGATGCCTTACAAACAGCGGGTAAGTTAACCTGTTTAATCTTAGATAAAACAGGGACTGTGACGCAAGGTAAACCTACAGTGGTCTCTATTGATCCAATGGGTACACATACCGAAGAGACAGTATTGCAATTAGCCGCCAGTATTGAAGCCGGTTCAGAGCATCCTTTGGCCGCCGCGATTTTATTAGCCGCCGCCAATAAGCAACTTAAATTAGATAAAATTAAGCAATTTGAAGCCATTCCGGGCTTTGGTGTTACCGCGTTAATTAATGATCAACGGGTTACTTTTGGTAACAGAGCGTTAATGGATGCCAGAGAGATTAAGTTTTCTCGTTTTGATAATCGCTTAGAAAAGTTATCTGCTCAAGGTAAAACGCCGATGTTATTGGCACTTGAAGATAAAGTGATTGGCATTATTGCCGTGGCTGATCCCATTAAAGTGGATTCTGCTCAGGCGATACAACGCTTAAAAGATCAAAGTATTCGTATAATTATGGTGACGGGTGATAACCAAATTACCGCACACGCTATCGCTAAACAAGCGGGTATTTCGGAAGTAAGGGCGCAAGTGTTACCGCATGAAAAAGCGGAAGTGATTAAAGAATTACAAGAGCAAGGTGAAATTGTGGGTATGGTCGGAGATGGTATTAATGATGCACCCGCGCTGGCTCAAGCCAATGTAGGTTTAGCGATAGGCACTGGCACTGATGTGGCGATTGAAAGTGCTGATGTGGTGATCTTGCAAGGATCCTTGTTAAAAATACCCGAAGTGATCGCTTTGTCTAAAGTGACCGTGCTTAATATTAAACAAAATCTAATAGGCGCGTTCTTTTACAATACGTTAAGTATTCCCGTTGCGGCCGGTTTGTTATATCCACTGTTTGGGATTTTATTAAACCCAATGATTGCAGGCGCCGCGATGGCCATGTCTTCGTTTACTGTGGTGACAAATGCGAATCGGTTACGGTGGACAAAACTAGATTAAAAGGCTTTAATGATAGCGATAGAAACAACAAGGATCGTGTTTCAGCTAATAAAATGACTATAAAAACCGATTATTTAGCTTTGATGACTGGCATTAACGGCCGGTTCAAATTAAAATGGTCGGTTTTCTATTGAACGTATTCAATAATCTTATCGTGACACCCACTCCTGACGGACTTTTAATGACTGATCATAAATTAACACATCTTAAAGAGCTCGAAGCTGAAAGTATCCATATTATCCGCGAAGTTGCTTCTGAATTTGAGCGTCCTGTCATGTTGTATTCCGTCGGAAAAGATTCTGCGGTGATGTTACACCTGACCATGAAAGCCTTTTATCCCGGTAAACCGCCTTTTCCTATGATGCATGTGGATACCACATGGAAGTTTAAGGAAATGATCGAGTTTCGTGATCAATTGATTGAGAAATTAGGCTTAGACTTGCTAGTTCATATTAATCAAGATGGCGTAGATCAAGGCATTGGGCCTTTTACTCATGGCAGTAAAAAGCATACCGATGTAATGAAAACAGACGGGCTGAAACAAGCGCTAGATAAATATCAATTTGATGCCGCTTTTGGTGGTGCACGTCGTGATGAAGAAAAGTCACGTGCTAAAGAACGCGTGTATTCGTTCCGAGATAAAAATCATCGCTGGGACCCAAAGAATCAACGCCCTGAATTATGGAATATTTATAACGGTAAAATAGATAAGGGTGAAAGTATTCGCGTGTTTCCTTTATCTAACTGGACCGAATTAGATATTTGGCAATACATTCATTTAGAGAATATTCCGATCGTTCCTTTGTATTTTGCTAAAGAACGTCCGGTGGTTAATCGAGATGGTATGTTGATTATGGTTGATGATGACCGCATGCCGATTGGCCCCGATGAAAAAGTAGAGATGAAAAAAGTCCGTTTCCGTACTTTAGGCTGTTATCCGTTAACCGGTGCCGTTGAGTCAAACGCCACAACGCTACCTGAAATTATTCAAGAGATGTTGTTAACCACGACTTCTGAACGCCAAGGTCGCTTGATTGATCATGATCAATCCGGTTCTATGGAACAAAAAAAGCGAGAAGGTTATTTCTAATCAATGATTAACCGTGCTGAGCTTAAAAACTTTGGGCCAATAAAACAATTAGATTGGCAAAATTTGGGTAAAATCAATCTCATTATTGGTAATAATGGCTGTGGTAAATCGTTTTTGCTTAAAGCATTGTACAGCGCAGTGCGAACTTTGGAAGATTATAAGCGTGGAGATAATCCAGACAGCGTCACAGATATTTTAAAAGGTAAGTTGTATTGGACTTTTCAGTCAGAAAAGATAGGTGATTTAGTTGCTAAACAAAATGATGCCGCTCTTTTTTTTAGTTTAATGCTTAATGAACAAGAGTTTAGTTATTCTTTTGGAAAAGATACTGTAAAAGCAATTAATTCTATAGAAAACAAGGTGGACCCGCGTAGTAGCAACTCTATCTTTTTGCCAGCCAAAGAAGTTCTTTCGATACATCAAATTATTTTAGAAGCACGACAGAGTCGTAAGATTTTTGGGTTTGATGATACTTATTTTGATCTAGCAAAAGCTTTAATAATTAGCGAGTTTGATGGTTTTTTGAACAAATTTGAAAAAAAAGGTGCATCTATTAGTGAACATCAAAATCCCATAAAAGGTTATAACTCCGACGACTTTAAAAAATCACGTCAACTTTTAGAAAACTTAATTGACGGAAAAATAGAATATGATGAAATCGAAAAACGCTGGTATTACAAAAAAGGAAAACAACGTTTCTCAATAGGTGTAACCGCCGAAGGCATAAAAAAAATTGCCATTCTTGATACGTTGTTGGGTAACGGACAATTAGATGAAGATTCAATTGTTTTTATCGATGAACCAGAATCAAACTTACATCCCGAAGCTATAGCCAAACTCCTTGATATTATCGCTATCCTTGCCAAGCACGGCATTCAATTTTTTATAGCAAGCCATTCTTATTTTGTTATTAAAAAATTATTTCTGATTGCTCAGGAGAACAAGCTATCCATTCCGGTGCTTTCAAAAGAGGGTGATGCTTGGCAACAATCGGATTTATTGGATGAAATGCCTGAAAATGCTATTATTGATGAGTCGATTCGGTTATACAAAGAAGAAGTAGGTCTTGGTAGATGAGTACGGAACCGATTATGGAGTCCGGCATGACTTTTGGTCCATATCCCGATGGACATTGTTTTTATATTGAGAAATGTGCGGTTGTTGATAAAATTAATAAGAATGCTAGGAAATCCGAAGGTGTACAAATTGCAGAGTTTTTATTATTAACACTAGAAAATGAATTGCCGATCATTTGGGTTATAGAGGCAAAGTCAAGTTCACCACAACCTAATAATCAAATAGATTTCGATGGCTATATTAAGGAGATTAGAGAAAAACTTAGTAATAGCTTGTCGTTGTTTTTAGCTTGTTATTTAAAAAGACAGCTTATTGAGCCTGAACTTTCTAATGCTTTTCAAGGAACGAATATGTCGATCGTAAGTTTTAATCTTGTTTTGATTATTAATGGTCACGATGAAGCATGGTTATCACCATTGCAAGAGGCACTTAAAATATCACTAAAACCAACGGTTAAAATCTGGAACTTATCGCCAACCTCAGTCAAAGTTCTTAATGATCATGGTGCTAGAGAGTTGGGATTAATCCAATAATATTTTAATCGCTATCGAAATATAGCTGTGTACTACCTCACTTTATAAAGTTTTTAGGAAAACCATGTCACACCAATCAGATTTAATTAGTACCGATATTAATGCTTATTTAGCACAGCACGAAAACAAAGAACTATTACGTTTCTTAACTTGCGGTAACGTAGACGATGGCAAAAGTACCTTAATTGGGCGCTTGTTGCATGATTCAAAAATGATTTATGAAGATCAATTAGCTGCAGTACAAGCTGATAGCGTTAAATCAGGCACCACGGGTGCAGGTAAAATTGATTTAGCTTTATTAGTCGATGGCTTGCAAGCCGAACGTGAGCAAGGCATTACTATCGATGTAGCGTATCGTTACTTTTCTACCTCGACCCGTAAATTTATTATCGCGGACACCCCGGGTCATGAACAATATACCCGTAATATGGCAACCGGTGCCTCAACGTGTGATTTAGCAATTATCTTAATTGATGCGCGTTATGGGGTGCAAACGCAAACCAAACGTCATAGCTTTATTGTGTCTTTGTTAGGCATTCGTCATATTATTGTCGCGATTAATAAAATGGATTTAGTCTCGTATAGTGAAGAGACATTTAATAAAATCAAACAAGATTACTTAGACTTTACCAGCACCTTAGACTTGCATGATATTTGCTTTATCCCTATGTCTGCTTTGGATGGGGATAACGTGGTAAATCCGAGTGAAAACATGGCTTGGTTCACCGGTCAGCCATTAATGGAAGCGCTAAATAGTGTAGAGATTGCTAACGATCATAACTTTAGTGATGCGCGTTTTCCGGTGCAATATGTGAATCGTCCTAACCTTGATTTCCGTGGCTTTTGTGGCACGGTGGCTTCAGGTGTGTTTAAAAAAGGCGATTTGATAACAGCCTTACCTTCCGGTAAAAGTAGCAAAATTAAAGCCATCGTGACCTATGATGGTGAACTTCAAGAAGCCTTTCCACCGATGGCAGTCACCTTAACCCTGGATGATGAGATTGATATTAGTCGGGGTGATGTATTAATTGGTGTGCAAAATCAAGCGCCGATGGTGGCTGATAAATTTAAAGCAACGCTCGTTTGGATGACAGAACAGGCCTTAGTGCCCGGTCGTCAATACACCTTTAAATTGGGTACTCGAAGTGTTTCCGGTTCGGTTGCTCTTATTCATCATCGTATTGATGTGAATACCTTAGAGCATCATGACGTTGCACAGTTGCAATTGAATGAAATTGCTTCTTGTACCGTGACGGTTAACGCGCCTGTGGTTTTTGATGCGTATAAAACCAATAAAGGCACGGGCGCCTTTATTATTATCGACCGTTTAACCAATAGCACCGTCGGTGCGGGGATGATTACCGGCAGCAGTACGGCTGAAAATCAACAACCGGTTAGTTTACAAGACCGTGCCGCACGTTATGGTCAAAAACCGACTGCGATTGCTTTAACGGGGGTTGCCGCGACTGAAACGGCCTATCAATTAGAAAGAAAGTTGTTTGATAACGGTCATGCGGCCACGGTCTTAGAAAGCGCAGAGACCGCTTTAATTGAAGCGATTAAAAATGCCGGCTTAATTGCCTTAGTCGTGACCCAAAGTACCGACTCTGTTGATTTGAGCTTTGATACCGAGCAGCAATCGATTGATGATATTTACAGTGCATTAAAAGAGCAAGACATTGTTCATTAAAGAGGTTTCGTGATAGATACGAAACAGTTTTTTAAAGATGGCGGTGCGTTGGCGTCTGTTATATCAGGTTATCAGGCGCGTTCTGCTCAACTTGAAATGGCACAGGCAATTGCTGACGCTATAGATAAAAAACAGCATTTAATCGCTGAAGCGGGTACGGGCACCGGAAAAACCTTTGCCTATTTAGTGCCCGCTATCTTGTCCGGTAAGAAGACTATTATTTCAACCGGCACCAAAAATCTTCAAGATCAATTATTCAATAAAGATTTACCGCTGATTCGTAAAGCCATGAACACGCCGTTCTTGGCTGCCTTATTAAAAGGCCGCAGTAATTATCTATGTACGTACCGCTTGCAAAATGCTTTAACCTCCACGATTGGATTTACGAAGGAAGATGCCGCGTCTTTAGCTAAGATCAATGCGTGGGCAAAGCGGACTCACACCGGTGATGTTGCTGAAATGACGGGCGTCACAGAAGGTGATCCTATCTGGTATCAAGCCACTTCAACGCAAGATAATTGTTTAGGCCAAGAGTGTCCGGATTACGCCGAGTGCTATTTAGTTAAAGCCCGAAAAAATGCTCAAGAAGCCGATGTCATTGTCGTTAATCATCATCTGTTATGTGCCGATTGGTCAATACGTGATAATGGTTTTGGTGAGCTATTACCCAATGCGGAAGTCGTGGTGATTGATGAGGCGCATCAATTAGCCGATACCGCGTCTAACTTTTTGGGAATTACTATTGGCTCTAAACAGCTGACTGATTTAGCTCAAGATGCCTTAATGGAGTACTTTAAAGATGCGACTGATATTCCGGCCTTGCGGACGGCCTGTGAAGATCTTGAGCATGAACTTAAAGATTTAAGGTTGGCGTTTGGGGTGGAGTTAAAACGCGGTGATTGGAAAGAGATAGAAAATAATCCCAAAATAGCCGGTGGTTTAGACGCTTTAAACGAGCAATTACAACGCCTAACAGATCAATTAAAAATTGCCTCTGTTAAAACCAAAGCCTTAGAGTCTTGCTTTAAACGCTGTGAAGAAGTCATGGATAAGCTGAACATGATTATGGATGATAAGGGCGGTAAATGGATACGCTGGTATGAGACGCATCGAAAAACCTTTACCTTAAGTTTAACCCCCTTAGATATTGCCTCTGAATTTAGAGGCTTTATGCAACAGCATCAAGCGGCGTGGATTTTTACTTCAGCGACCTTAAGTATCGCGAATCGCTTTGATTATTTTGCGAACAATTTAGGCTTAGGGAAGGCGGCTAGCGAGAGTTGGGGGAGTCCGTTTGATTATCCTAATCAATCGTTGTTTTATCATCCTAAAGGCTTACCACAACCGACAGATCCCAATTTTATTCCGTTGATTATTGAGTTTGCCTTGCCCGTATTAAAAGCCAGTCAAGGTCGTGCGTTCTTTTTGTTTACCAGTCATCGAGCCTTAAGAGAAGCCGCCGAGATCTTAGAGAAAAAACTTAAATACCCTTTATTGGTTCAAGGCAGTCGTCCTAAAGCGGTCTTGCTGGATCAGTTTAAAGAGGCTGGAAATGCGGTGTTATTAGGCACGTCAAGTTTTTGGGAAGGTGTAGATGTCAGAGGCGAGGCTTTATCTTGCGTGATTATTGATAAGCTACCGTTTGCCTCCCCCGGTGATCCCGTATTAAAAGCCCGCTTAGATGCAATGACTCAACAAGGCAAAAATCCGTTCTTTGAATATCAATTGCCGACCGCAGTGATTACTTTAAGACAAGGTATTGGGCGCTTGATACGCGATGTGACCGATAGAGGCGTGTTAATGGTCTGTGATCCGCGCTTATTAAAGCGTTCTTATGGACAATTGTTTTTAGACAGCGTGCCGCCGATGAAAAGAACGCGGGTGATTGAAGATGTACAAGATTTTTTTAAAACTGAGTCAAAGTCATGAAAGTATTGGCCGTAGAAACTTCAACCGACGCGTGTTCAGCCGCTTTATATATTGAGGGTGAGGTGAGTGAGCGTTTTACTTTAACACCCAAAGAACACACGCGTCTTATTTTGCCGATGATTGATGAACTCATGGCAGAAGCAGGTTTAAGACCCCAACAGTTAGATGCGATGGCGTTTAGTTGTGGGCCCGGTTCTTTTACGGGGGTTAGGATTGCCACTGGGGTTACTCAAGGCATTGCTTTAGGCGCCGATTTGCCTGTGGTGCCCGTATCCACGTTAGCCGCGATTGCCTTAGGTTTCTTTGATCACTCTGCGCTTGCACACACCGCTAACGATAACGCGTCTATCAGTCCAGTGGCTTATACGGCCATGGATGCACGCATGGGTGAAATCTTTTGGGGGGTGTATCAGCAAACGGAAGAGGGTTTAGTGACCTTATTGGGTGACGAGGCTGTGACACCGGCAAGTGCTATTGAGTTTCCTACTTTGACAGGTGTTGGAGTGGGTTCAGGATGGGGCGTGTATGCTGAGGTTTTGCAAGCCCGTTTAGCGGGCTTAGTGACACAGTATGAAGTTGATTATTTACCTAGAGCCAGTGCAATTGTGCGTTTAGGCGTCAGAGATTTTAAAGCAGGATTGGCAGTGCCTGTCGAACAAGCGATGCCGGTTTATTTACGTGATAAAGTCGCCCAAACCGAAGCAGAGCGACACGCACTTAAGCAGGTTTAGTTGTTGATTATATTATTCTCAAGTTGCACGATATGGCCTTGCTCATCATAAAATACTGTCATTAACTGAGCCTCCTGACAGTTTTGAAGTTCACGCTGGTTAACCTGAAAAAACTCACAGAGGTCCGCATTGGATACCGTAGGGTAGGGCCGTTTTTTGACCACTCGTGTCAGCAAGCTTCGATAAATAATCCATATCAGCCATAAACCGGCCATGACTAACAAACTAATCAAATAAATTTGTAAGAGTTCCAGTAGGCTTTTGTACCCCCCAAACCAGCGCATTTCATTGATCATCTTTTTGTCACCTAATACCCAACTGGTTAAGGTCACTAAAGGTACTAAAAGATAAATCCACATCGCCCAGCAGAGCAGCCAAGAAAAAAAGCCACCCAAGCGCTTTTGAATACTTTGTAATTGGGGCGCATTGATAATATATGCTTTCATTTTTGTCTTAAGCCTCTATCCACGGTCACCCAAATAGCGCGTTGGCCACGTTTTTTACGGATGGCTTTTAGTGAGCCAAAAATGGTGGTGCCTACGTTCATTAACCAATACACAATAGGATACCAAACCATCCAATAATAGTATTTTGCTACTCCACCGGTTTTGGCTTCGTAACGGGAGTCTATAAATAAACTAACCCCAAATTGAATTAAGCAGGTCAGGCTTAATAGCATACTGGTCCAACTGGGGCTTAAATCGTGTAAAGATTGATTGGTCGATTCAGTGAGTAATTCGAATGGGGTAAAGAGTAGATGCATCAAGATTAAAAAAGCCCAGATGACACTAATAAGACATTCTGTATATAACAACCACATGCCGCGTGAAGACCACCGAAATAGTTTATTAAAATAGCGTAACAACACTTCTGTACCACCTTGTGCCCAACGGGCTCTTTGTTTCCAAAGACCGTCTAAGGTTTCGGGCATTAAAACCCAACATAAAGCATTGGGTTCAAAGTAAATAGTCCAGCCAGCCAATTGCAGTTTCCAACTGATATCAATGTCTTCCGTGACCATATCATTACTCCAATACCCGACTTGATGCAGTGCCGATTTACGAAACGCAGCAATGACACCTGAGACAGTAAATATTTGTCCGTAAGACCGTTGCGCCCGTTTAATCATGCCGACAATGGCAGAAAACTCACCCACTTGGATACGGCCTAACAAAGTGGAACGATTACGGATACGAGGGTTGCCGGTTACCGCACCGACTTTAGGATTATCCAGAAAGTGTTTAACCATCCATGCACAAGCTTCTGGAGCCAACAGCGCATCCCCATCAATACAAATTAAGTATTCACTTTTGGCAATTAAAGCCCCCGCACGAAGCCCCATCGCTTTACCTTGATTGGTATGCAAATTAACCACCCGGAGTTTTTTGTGTTGCGCCGCTAGTTCTTGTAAAATCTCAAGGGTATTGTCTTTACTGCCATCATTGATAGCGATAATTTCATAGTTTGGATATTTTTGATGCAGCAATATATCAATGGTTTCACGAATATTGGCGGCTTCGTTGTAACAAGGAATTAAAATCGAAACGGGCGGGTATTCGGATAATTGCGGTAAGTGTTCGGAGTCACCGGTGTTATGCCATTCAAATCTAAAATAAAATATCAACGCGCCAAACATCCAGACATAAGCCATGAACAAAGGGTAATAATAAATAAACCCTTCAAGATTGGCATCAATGGGTGCCCATAAACTGACCAGAGTGTGCCAGTGTGTTTGAAGATAGTTAAACCCGTCTTGGAGGTTAAAAGTCATGTTCAATTGCGTTAGTTATTTAAGTTTCTATGGAATAAACGTGTTCTAGTGTGCTGATTTTAATTAAGAGAGGTAGGGACTGTAAATTTAGTTTGTAAGTCTTTTAAGTTAGGTTGATTATCAAACACATTATCGGGGTAATAGCCTAAATGTTTAGCGCCCAGTTTTTGTAATAAACTCACTTGTCCGAGAAAGGTGTCCATAGGGATTTTTTGAGAGTTTCGCCAATCCACTGTTTGTAATTCAAACACTGTTTTTTCTAGGCCGTTCGGGTAGGTTGCGGCCTTTTTAACTAAGTCAGTTAACCATTCAGTTGGGTTTGAAGCTTCTTCCATAAACGGCATCGCTTCTATCGCCACATAATCATAATGGGCTAAAAAGGAGTCAAAAGATTGGGCAAACCATTCTTCACTATAAGGTTTAAGTAACGGATAAGAATAAAAGTTTCGGGCCGTTTTAATACCCGGCCTATAAAATCGAACACGATTCGTTAAGTCATCGGTAAATTGATTGATAAACTCAGTTTTGTGCTTCGCCCAACGTAAACTGAGTTTAGGGTCTTTATGTAATACATTAAAGTCTGTTGAGAGTCCCCATACTTCTCGGCCATATTCTAGGGCTAACGGTGAGACATCTTCAAAATCGGATAAGATACCATCATCATGAAATAATAGACCATCAAAGTTACAATGAATGGCTAAGTCTTCATAAATATCGGTAATATATTGACGCGCTTCAGGGTTAAAAGGTGATAAGCGCGTGTAAATATGACTGGCACTTTGAGGTTTACCGTCTCGCCATTCTTGAACATACCACGTTTTCGGAATATCACTTTCTTGATAGGCTAATATCGGCATCCAAGCGTAGACGCGTACATTAGCAATTTTTTTTAATTGCCAAGCCACTCGATTAAATAAATCGGCTTTAACGGGTAAATGTCGATTAGGAAAGTATAGTGCATCTGCATTACCATCCCCATCTGGATCGGCATACGCTTGTAAATACACTGTCGTAATGTGCATATCTCTAATACGTTCAATCTCTATATCTATATTATGTGCGAGTTGTGCGGGCGTAGAGTCGTATAAATAATCTAGGTCTATATGGGCAACTCGTAACGGTCTATCCGCTCTTAGGTTTGAGACAATCTTGGCAAACTCTTTGACATCAGGATCGTAGGCAATCAATAAGCGTTTTAAGTGATCAATATCTGCTAGGGTATTAGTGCCATCGATTAGACCCATCGTCATTGGCATGCCGGCTTTACGAGCGGCCATCAGCGTGAGTTGATTGTATTCGCCATAAGGCCAGACCATGACCCGAGGCCTGACGCCGGCGTGCTGAAAGATATGTTCCGAACTTTTTATAAGATCATTTTGAACCCTTTCCTGATAATCAAGGCTTGATTCGTAAATCAACATGGGGTCATCGTAGAGTCTGGTGACTGCCGCTGCTTGCGTATTACCTTGAGGGTTTCCTAAAATACCTCGATGTAAGTCATAACTATGCGAGGCGATTTCTATTAAACCCGACTCAGTGAGTTCTTTAATCTGAGCCCAAGTCATGAGTGCTTTTTTAGGTTTATTATCCTCGTCAGAGTTTTCACTCATCCAACTACCGACCAGGGAAACCGTCGCAGGATATTTATATTTCTTAAGTAGCGGTAACGCACGGGTGTAAAAACTTTCATAGCCATCATCAAAAGTGAGGGCTACAGCTTTAGCGGGTAAAGTAGTTTTACCGGCGGCGGCGTCAAATATTTGTTGCACACTAATGACGGTGTAGTGATTGGTTTTTAACCACTGTAATTGGTCTGCAAAGTTCTTTTGTTTTAAATCAACTGCATCGTCTGTTTCTTTTTTGTCGTCGATAATGTCGTGATAGTTAAGCACTAAAAAGCTAGATTCTTGAGCTGAAGCAATGCTAATAAAGCAGAGCAGACAAATACCCAAAGCTATTGTTTTTAAAAGCTTGAAAAGTTGATTAGCAAAGAAAAGAGTCATGTAATGAGTTACAAAAGAAAAATTAAATGAGGTTAAAAGACACTTAGTCAGTTTAATGGCACTATAAGTTCCATATTGCCGATCAATAAACGCCATAGAACTTAGCTTGGATGACGTATTAGTTTTTTGATTTCATCAAAAATTACAATAGAAGAAGCCACACTAATCGCTATTAACCAGTCTATTACCGAAAGAGACGTTGTGTTAAATAAATCTTGAGCTTCGGGCCAATAAACAACGACAATTTGTAATGAAATGATAGCCATAATGGCTAAACAAAGTATTTTATTAACAAAGAAGTAATGAGTAAAAATACTGTGGTTCTCAGATCTTGCATTAAACACATTAAATATTTGAAAGCAGACAAACGTGGTAAACGCTAAGGTTGTGGCATGTTGTGGCGTTTCATACTGTAAATCATAATATAACACTCCTAAGGTACCTATTGCCATATTGAGACCATATAAAAATAGATCAATCATGCGGTTTATCGTTAGTATACGAGTTTTAGGGTCTCGCGGTTTCTCATTCATGATGGTATTTCGGGTTGGATCCATACCTAATGATATTGCAGGAGGGCCATCCATAATGATATTAATCCACAGTAGTTGTATGGCCGTAAAGGGGTTTGGTAAGCCTAAGGCAGGGGCAATAGCGACTGTTAAAATAGCACCAATATTAGTAGATAATTGAAAGCGTACAAATTTAACCATGTTGGCATAAATACCGCGGCCCTCTTTGATGGCTTTCACGAGAGTGGCAAAATTGTCATCCATTAAGATCATTGAAGAGGCTTCTTTCGCCACATCGGTGCCAGTGATCCCCATAGCAATGCCTATGTCGGCATTTCTGAGGGCAGGTGCATCATTAACACCATCCCCCGTCATAGCCACGACGTGTCCATTAGCCTGAAGGGCTTTAATAATACGTGCTTTTTGGTCCGGCCCAGTGCGGCTAAAGATACCAATATCTTCAATACAATCGGCTAACTCATGGTCATTAAGATCAGTGAGTTTGGCACCTTCAAGCACGTTGCCACTCAGCCCCAGTTTTTGGGCGATGGCTTGTGCGGTGACTTTTTGATCGCCAGTGATCATTTTGATAGCAATACCGGCTTTTTGACAAAGGGCAACAGCACTAGATACTTCTGTTCTAGGTGGGTCAATTAGCCCAATGAGTGCAACCAAAGTTAGATCTTTGATGTATTGAAATAGATTAGATTCTAAATCAGTGACAGACTTAGGCAAGGTGCGAGTAGCCACAGCGATGACGCGTAAACCTTCGGCCGCCATTAAATCGTTTTGCGTTATAAAATCATGCGCTTTAAAAGCGGTTAGTTGCTTATCAAAGAGTGCATTTTGGCAGCGTTTAAATAACTCATCAGGGGCACCTTTAATGAAGATTGTTATATGATCATCTACTTGATGAAAGCTGGCCATAAATTTATGCGCGGCATCAAACGGAATTTCAGCGAGTCTTGGGTAGGCTTGTTTAAGTTTAAGGGGGTCATGGTGGGTTTTAGCGACTAAGACTAATAAGGCCGCCTCCATAGGGTCCCCTAGCACTTTATGGTTGTGTAATTGGCTGTTATTGCACAACGCCAGTGGTAGGATAAGTTCTGTTAAGTTTTCAGTCGATAATATAGGAGAAATACTGCCTTTTGTGGCATAACCTTCACCCGTCACCACATAGTGTTGTTGCTTATAAAAGAGCGCTCTGACAGTCATTTGATTGACCGTTAAGGTGCCGGTTTTATCAGAACAAATCACTGTGGTACACCCCAAGGTTTCTACAGACGCTAAGCGTTTGATGATGGCCTGTTGTTTTGCCATTCTGTGCATGCCCAATGCTAAGGTCACCGTGACAACGGCAGGCAAACCTTCAGGAATAGCGGCAACGGCTAAAGCAATTGCGGTCATCAGTGTTTCTATTAAAGGTTCACCTCGCCAAAGTGCCGCGATAATCAGGAGGCTAATAATGCCGATTGTAAAAATGACAAGACGCTTGCCTAAACTATCGAGTTGAATTTGCAGAGGGGTCGGTTGTTCATCCGTGCTGGATAACAGTTGAGCAAGTTTACCTATCTCTGTTTCCATTCCCGTTGCGGTAACCAACATGTCGGCTCTGCCCCGTGTCACCGTGTTATTCATATAAAGCATGTTATAACGATCTGCCAATACGGTTGTCTCTTTATTGATCGCTTGATGATATTTTGGAACTGGACAGGATTCACCCGTTAAAGAAGATTCATCGACTTCTAAGGTCTGAGAACTTAAGATGCGTCCATCGGCAGGGATTTTACTGCCAGCGTCTAGGATAACAATATCACCAGGGACTAATTGCTCTGAATTGATTTCACAACTTAACCCATCTCGGCGGACATGACTGTGATGAGTGAGCATTTGTTTAAGCGCTGTTAAAGAGACCTCAGCTTTGTTTTCTTGATAAAAACCAAGTAAGGCGTTGATCACTACGACGACTAAAATGACAATACCGTCTTTTAAATCCCCAATACAAGCGGCTAAGAAGGCGGCAAGCAGCAATATTAAAATAAGGACACTTTTAAATTGAGCAACGAATAAGCTAAACATCGACCGAGTCGGCTTCTCAAGCAGTTGATTAGGCCCATAGTGTTTTAATCGTGCGTTAACTTCTTGCGTTGTTAAGCCTTTTTCTAAATCTGTTGTTAATAAGGTTAGCGCCTCGCTGCTGGATAATTGATGCCAGACCGGTTGGATTATGTCCGGGGTTGAGAGCTTGGCTTCTTTTTGTTGACCTAACCAGGTTTTCCAAACGGCTAGCAAAGTGGCTAAGATAATAGGCCCTAAAAAAAGTCCAATGATACCGAAAGCGTTCAGTCCACCGAGTACACCTAAGATTACAACTAAAAGAGGCGTGCCTGTTGAACCACTGATCACCAAGGGGCGAATAATATTATCAATCGTACTAACGATTAAAAATCCCCAGACTAACAGAATGATGCCTGCACCGACTTGACCAAGTAATATAAGGCCAACGCTAATAGGTAACCAAACAAGGGTTGCTCCCATTGGGACCATGGCTAAAAGGGCCGTTATTATCCCTAAGAGTACGGGTGCTTTAACGCCCGTTAAGTAATAGCCAATTCCCGCCATAAACCCTTGGCTAGAGGCAGCCAGTATTAGTCCATACACAACAGCGCGGGTGGTTTCCGTGATAGCTACAAGAAAGGGGGCGTGATATTGACCTAGAAAAATCAGTAACCCTTGTTGTAATTGTGTATTGATCGTTTTACCATCACGAAAGAAGAAAAACAAAGTGACCAAAATAATCCCGAACTTTATAAGATTACTACTGAGGTGATTAAGTGCGTGCGCAAATTCACTAAGACCTTGTTGTGTTATCGAGCCAAATTGGGATACCACGTCATTTACATTAAGGTTTAGTTTAGACGTCCACGTTTGGGTGAGTGCGCTTAGTCGTGGGTAGTTAGCCAGTAGATGACTCAGTTGATATTTTTTAGGATCAAAATCGTTTATGACAGTTTGATAAGTGGTTTTAATTTCTATTTGTAATAGATTAATCAGCCAGTAAACACTTAACGTGACCATAATAGCGATGACCAAGGTCATCACTAGCGCACTCAGCGTATCTCTGTGATCAAGCTGGATTTTAACTCTTAGATAAATAGGCCACAATACATACGCAATAATGACTGCCCAAACCATGCACAGAACATATTCTTTAAGAACCATAAAACTCAAACCGACCAAAGAGGCCAGCATTAGGTTGGAAATGAATTTGTTTGTGGATGTTTTATGGGGAAGATCAGTCATTATATCCAGCTATAAATAAGGTTATAAAGAATATTAAAACGTAAGAAAATTGTCTAGTGCCTGCAAGTTAATCCGAGTGTTTTGTTCGGCCACGGCCTTATCATGGGCAGTATTGTAGCCCCATGGGGCAAAAATGAGTTTAATCGGCTCCAGTTCTAAATCTTGTAGCACATTCAGCAGGGTGGGTAAGCGATCTTCAACAAAATAAATGTCTTGTTCAGGATGTTTGTTTAACAGCATTTTTAACACCGCTGGTTTATTCATATTGCGATCTAAACCATAGATATGGCTGTCATCTAAGTCAATGGCATTGGCTAGTAAAATCTGTTTTACAAAACGCTCTTGTTTGGTCGTAACAATATACCAGGTGTTGTGCTGATTTAACTGTTGTAGCTTAGTGGCAATGTCGGTAAATAAGGGGTTTTTATGAATCCATTCGGCAAGGTCAGCTTCAATCCATGCATCTCGGGTTTGACCAAAACGCTGTTTTAGATCGGCGGTAGAGACGTGGGCTTCTTCTAATAAAGCTTGAGTCAAACGGGCGTAATGATTATAAATATCAGTAATTGGTGTTTCTTGATACAAAAGGCGCATTGCGAGTATGGCTTCATAGCCCGTTTCTATAATGGGACGCACTAATTTAAACTGTTCAATTAACTCAGTGGGTACGGCCACTGGCATATCGAACCAGATAGAACGCGCGGCTTTCCAGCCGGTAATGGCCGTTTCGACCGCACTGTCACAGATAACGCCGTCAAAATCCAGCGCATAGATGCTTGAAGTATTCATGATAAGGTATTGGGTTAATTAAGAGGGGTTAAAACGGGGATGGGTTCTGGCGTGCTTGTAAAATAGCTTCTATTAAGAAGCCTCCCCTTCAAGTTATATTATAACAAGTTTTGGAGATATCTTACCCAGTGTATGAGAAAGGAGTTTCACAATTATGTCGGAAAATCGGTTGCCGCCATGTTATTTGTTAAATTACCGACGCCTATACAATGGGAATGATATAGGGCATAATGTCCGAAAATATTCCTAGACAAAGAAGCTATTATGCACTCGCTCCAACCGCTCGACTTACTGCGACAAGCTCGCGTTCGCTATAATCAGAATGAAATTGCCGTTCTTCTTGGCGTGGATGTCCGCACCGTTCGTCGCTGGGAAGTTCGTGACACCGAACCGCCTCACTATCTGGCTGATGCCATTCGTCAGCGCTTATTGCCTTTGGTTGATACCGACGCAATAAACCAACACCCTTTTACTTTTATAGACTTGTTCGCAGGGATTGGCGGCATTCGGCTGGGCTTTGAAGCCCATGGTGGGCATTGCTTGTTTACCAGTGAATGGAATTCGTTTTCTCAGAAAACTTATTTAGCCAATTTCCCCCACGATACTGATCATGTTTTTGTCGGGGACATAACCACTATTGATGAAAATGACGTACCTAATCACGACATATTACTGGCTGGCTTTCCTTGCCAACCGTTTAGTATTGCCGGTGTGTCCAAAAAAAATGCCTTGGGACGTCCGCATGGTTTTGAATGTGCGACCCAAGGCACGCTGTTTTTTGATGTTGCCCGTATTATTGCCGCCAAACAGCCTAAAGCATTTATGTTGGAGAATGTTAAAAATCTGCTTTCTCACGACAAAGGCAATACCTTTAAAGTGATCCTGCAAACGTTACGGGATGAGTTAGGCTACGAGGTGCATTATAAAGTTATTGACGGGCAGCGCTTTGTACCGCAGCATCGAGAACGCATTATTATTATGGGCTTTCGTGACAAGACTGATTTCTCGTGGGATGATTTACAAATACCGGCCATCGGGCCTCGCCTGTCCAGCATATTACATCCAGAGGATGGCAGCGAAACACCAGAAGAACCCTACACGACCGGAACGCAGGCTATTATTAACAGTAAATACACCTTAACCGCCAATTTATGGACTTATCTTCAGGCTTATGCCGCAAAACATCGTGCGGCTGGTAATGGTTTCGGTTTTGGTTTGGTGGATGCAGATAGTGTAGCTCGTACCCTGTCTGCCAGATACCATAAGGACGGCTCGGAAATACTGGTTTCTCAGGGAGAAAGCAAACGCCCTCGTCGGTTGACGCCTCGGGAATGTGCAAGGCTTATGGGATTTCCTGACACCTTTCAGATACCAGTAAGTGATACACAAGCATATCGTCAATTCGGCAACAGTGTTGTAATGCCTGTAATACGGGAAGTCGCAAGAATTGTAGCACCAAAAATTATTAAAAAAACAAGGATTCATCAGATCAATCATTGATTATTAAGCAACTATTTTTTAAGAAGATACAATTATGAACTCATCACGCATTCCTGATTTTACCGATAAAAGCTTTGACGGCATGTTAACTTAGTTCTCTGAAATGTCAGCATGTAGACTTCTTTTTCATCCCGACGATGCACCAAAAACAATAGTTTCGATTGCCACGGGCGAGAAAATTTTCACAGACGATGAATGTGGAATGCTTGATAATACTATTTCACAAATGTTCAGTCAGTTCGATAATGAAGTTTACGAAGCCGCCTATCCATCATTTATGAAGTGCATGGATATACAACTGAACGCTTAATAGTTACTTTTCGTATTGTTGAGCTTCAAAACTTGGAAGGGCTTGATTATCTGTCTAACTAATTCATAATAAATTTCAGAAGGTTATTTTAATGGCATCTAATCAGGGAACGTATGACACCCCATCATCACAAGTAATCAGCTTGGAAAAAGTTACCAGGATTTTGCAGGATCTAGGCGCATCCCAGATATATGTAAAGAAACTCACCGGCAATGATAATAGTAAGAATCAGCCTTATTTTGGAAGTCATTTAACGGATTTACCTTTTCTCCCCACAGGAGAAATAGCTGCATCATCTTCCGATTCAGGGAAAACGACTGATCCCAATCGAAAAATTAAATACCAAGCCTCTCTCAAATTTTCTTGGGTTGGCGATGATGGCACTATTTACCAAGCTCCCCACGCCAAACTAATTTATTACCCTCAGTATCCTGAAGTCAGATTTTCAGGGTTTTTGCGTAGCTCAAAAGTAGATGCCAGTAAATGGATGGACCCAAATAAACAAGGTCGTAGTGAGGGTAGATGGCTCATTATGGGTGTTGCAAATGATGAATCAATCTATGCCTATCTTGTAACACCAGAAAACAATCTTTCCAATGAGCTTGCAAGTGCAGATTTCATTAAAATCAGTAAGGTCATCTGGCAACTGGATATTCAACATGCTGGCCCTGTAGAATCTACGAGAGGGGCGCTTATACATAAGCTGCTTGAGATTCATAACATGGGTTGGATAACCAGTCGGAAACTTAATTCAAATGGTGTGTTTGCACCATACAATGCGCTTAATGGTGGAGGTTATACGCTGGAAGCAATGTTGGGTATCTCTCCAAATGGCATAGCAGAACCTGATTACCTAGGCTGGGAAGTCAAACAATTCGGGGTTACCAGACTTCCAAGAGTTGGAGCAAAGCTAACAACTTTAATGACCCCAGAACCTAATGGTGGTTATTACGCCACCTCGGGCGCAATAGCGTTTGTAAGAGCCTACGGTTATGCAGATAGAAGTGGTAAGGAAGACCGAATGAATTTTGGAGGCAAACACATTGTTGGGAAATGTCAGAGCCTTACTAACTTAACAATGCAACTTGTTGGTTTTGATGCGGAAAATTCCGCTATTACCGATGCAACAGGCGCAATAGTGTTGCTAGATGGCTCAAATAATATTACTGCCAGTTGGAGTTTTGCCAAACTTATGGATCACTGGAAAAGGAAACACTCACAAGCAGTTTATATTCCCTGTATTTGGCGTACTCAGTCAAGTTTAATTGAATATTACTATGGTAAAGATATAGAACTGGGGACGGGGACGAGTTTTGAAATGGTTCTTTCTGCTATGCATTTGGGAAAAGTGTTTTATGATCCAGGTATCAAGCTACAAAACGCTTCTTGTCAAAACCCAAGGCTCAAGTGCCGTAGTCAATTTAGGGTTAATCACAAACATCTGGATACTCTATACAAACAATTTGAATTTGTGGATGTAGCATCGTCAGATTCTTAATGATGCCAAGGTAATGACTGACATTGATTCACCCGCCTTGCTACTTCACGCTTTAAAAGGTAATCTGGCGGGTTTTTTGGCCGTTACCGTTCAGGCCAATTGGCGAGTCATTTTTAAATTTGAAGATGGCGATGTTTATGTTGTCGATTATCTTGACTATCACTAAATCTTGTCAGGCGTGGCTTTAACCATGAAGTTGAGGCTAATTACAGCCTATAAAAGCGCTTTATAATTAGAGTGTTATATCTTAACTTACTGGCATTGGGGGTAGACCCCTTGGTTTCTTGGTTAATCTGTATAAGGCATTCGCACCCGAGGAAGCCCTAAGAATTCTGGGTAAATCGGATATCGATTACACACACAAACGTGGTAACTGGTTAAATATGGCGGAAATAGAATTGAGCATTCTTTCTCGTCAATGTTTGGATCGTCGCATTATGGATAAATGCTTAGGGGAGTGATGAGCAACAATTCTGGACACTCCCCCTTTACAAATAGTGTGTTCTTCAAATCAATATCTTAAATAACAATGATGGAAACGGGTGGGCAATAATCAGAAACGCCGTCTGGGGTTACGTTGGCAACCGCAAACTCATAAGTTGCACTCACTTCAAGGCCAGTGACCTCATAAGAGCATTGAGTTGTGGTCGTAATATGAGTCCAAGGATTTACCACGCCCGTTGTGGATACTTTTCGCATTCTCCATTCATGGGAATAGACCCTAACTTGTGAAGGGGTCGATATTTTAATAGCGCCCGAATGCGAACCATGTACAGCTGTTATGATTTCTTTAATACTTATGACAGGTTGTTTGGTCGGGGAAAAGCCACTGCTTATAATAATTGTCTCATCGTATAAAGCCGTAAATTCTACATAACTGGCTAAGCGACGAAAGATTTCATCAGCCGCATTTTCAGCGTCTTTCCGAAGGGCAAGATTGATATGTGAGCCATCTTCTGCAGCAGCACTGGCTGTTTCAAGGGCATCTATAGCAGCGGTCACTATGTCTAAAGAAATCGGGAGGATTAAAAAATAATCATTACCGAGCAAGCATCCGACGATGCTTCGATATAAAATAATTTTTTTTCCGACCGATAATTGAATAAAGTTTAAAGCCACTTTGGTTTTCTTCATTTCGTTCTCCTAACGTTAAAAATCCACTAAGTGTTAACTATAGTCTTTTTTAAAAATATAGATACATAAATTATTTATTTAAGCAAAATAAATTTTCTTAAGAGATTTAATAGGGTATTCCCTAGTGATACGTTTTATAGCGTGTTGGTTATGGGTCAAAAAAAGTGAAACTTGTTAAAAAGCGGGTGTTTGATATTATAAGGTTGGGGTTATATAGTTTACAGCGGGTGTTTGATATGAAAAGGTCGGTGTTATAGAGTTAACAGCGGGGGGGTATGATGAAAAGGTGGGCGTTTTAGAGTTAACAGCGAGTGTTAATGGTAAAAAGCTGTTGTTATAACGTTAACAGCGGGTGTTAATGATCAAAAAGTGGGTGTTTATCGTTAAGCGCCGGAGTTTATGAACAAACGGTGGGTGTTTAATATATAACAGCGGAGTTTATGCTCAAAAGGCGGGTGTTTCATCCATTACACCCGAGGAAATTCTAAAACAGCCGGGAATTAAACTATAACAGCCGGAATTTAAACTATAATAGCTGGCTTTTAATAATTTTAAGTGACTTAAGGAGTTTAAGTCCTTAATATATTTGATAAAATCAGTTTATTTTTTACTGTCTATCAGGGTGATTGATTACTTAAGTCACTGGTTAATTATAATACGCTTG
>CAIPDT010000078.1 GCA_903863905.1 uncultured Methylococcaceae bacterium | reverse complement strand
ATTTATCAACCTGCCAGCATTTTCCCCTTAAAAAATAGCAATACCTTGTTGTGGTGGTTGCCATTTTTGATTGAAACCATAATCGCGGATTCAACTCCGAAGTGCAATTAATTTTTATAGAATTGGAAGGGTCAACTGGTGTAAAGTTCAAGCTTTCCAATCCGACCAAAGATGAGAGAGTTAATGAAGAAATACAGTCAGCTGACCGAAGGTCAACGATACCAGATTGAGGTTTTAAAACAAGCAGGAAAAATACAAAAAGACATAGCCACTCTTATTGGCGTATCTGCTGGAACAATCAGTCGTGAATTGAAACGGAATACAGGCCAGCGTGGTTATCGACCCAGGCAAGCCCAGATCAAGACATTTAATCGCCGAAAAGAAGCGACCAAACTCCATAAAATGACTGCGGAAGTCATCCGCCTAATTGAGACCAAGGTTCAATTGGATTGGAGTCCTGAACAAGTGTCTGGTTGGCTGAAATTGAAACAGTACACACCCATAAGTCATGAGCGAATTTATCAACATATTTGGTCTGATAAACGTCAGGGTGGCGAGTTATATAAGCATCTTAGGCAAAGCCATAAAAAACGAAAAAAGCAATATGGATCAAAGGATAAGCGAGGACAGATTAGAAATCGAATCAGTATTGATGAACGCCCTGAAATGGTTGAGCAAAAAACCCGTCTAGGTGACTGGGAAATCGATACCGTTATTGGTCAAAATCATCAAGGGACTCTGGTCACTATTGTTGATCGAGTCTCTAAATTCACGCTCATCAAAAAAGTCGATAGCAAGCATGCTGATGTGGTTACGGAAGCCACGATTACGCTACTTAAGCCTTATTTGGATAAGACTTTAACGATCACTGCCGATAATGGCAAAGAGTTCGCAGGGCATGAAACTATGGCAATAGAATTAAAGGCCAATGTCTATTTTGCACATCCCTACTGTTCATGGGAACGTGGGTTAAATGAGAATACTAATGGATTAATTCGGCAATACTTTACTAAAGGCAGTAGATTTGAGAATATATCCTCTGAGCAGGTGAATTTAGTGATGGATAAACTTAACCATCAGCCTCGTAAAACGTTAGACTATAAAACCCCTCATGACGTATTTTTTAGTGACAAGTTGCGTGAGGCTGCATGATTACTGGAATTGCACTTCGGAGTTGAATCCGCGTCGCTATTATCAAGTCAAAAGGTCAAGCAGTTACATGATAAACTTACTAAACAAAGTGGGTTTTAATGATAGTGAGTTATCTGTTTATAACGTAGGAGAAATGTGTGCATTATGATGTTTTTAATGGCGATGCGGATGGCCTTTGTGCTTTAGTACAATTACGTTTAGCGCAACCGATGCAGTCAACGTTGGTGACAGGGGTAAAAAGACAGATTCAACTCTTATCATCATTGTCTGTTGAGGCTAATGATTCGGTTACGGTGTTGGATATTTCGTTAAAAAAAAATCGCTGGGCTTTAGATGAGATTTTGGCGAAAGGGGCCAGTGTTTTTTATGTGGATCATCATGAAGTCGGTGACATGCCGATTCATCCTAATTTAAAAACGTTAATCGATACCTCACCAACCATGTGCACCAGTTTATTGGTCGATGATTATTTGCAGGGACAGTATCGCGCTTGGGCGATTACGGCGGCTTTTGGTGATAATTTAAATGACATTGCGGAACAAAAAGCACAGGCCTTAGGGTTATCAATGCTACAAACTGAGTTATTGAAAACTTTGGGTATTTGTCTAAACTATAATGCGTATGGAAGCCAGATCAGTGATTTACATGTTGCCCCTGATGCACTGTATGAACATTTAAAATATTACCCGTCACCGTTTGATTTTATAACCGATCAAACGGCAATGTTTGAACAATTACGCAGTGGCTATACTGAAGATATGCAGCTTGGTTTGTCTATTACACCGGATTATAAAACCGATAAAGTGGCGCTGATACGGTTGCCTGATGCGCCTTGGGCAAGGCGTATTAATGGTGTATTGGGTAACGAATTAGCTAATCAATATCCGCATCGCGCTCATGCGATCGTAACCTTAAATTCCCTAGGCAGTTATCAAGTCAGTGTGCGAGCGCCTTTAGAAAATAAGACTGGTGCCGATGAATTATGTGCGTTGTTTAAAACCGGAGGCGGGCGCAAGAGTGCGGCTGGCATTAATGACTTAGCGATAGATCAATTAGGGCCATTTGTTAAAGCGTTTGAAGCGCAATATGGCTAGTCGGATCAGTCTTTTAATGCGGTTTTTTGTCGATATAGAATGCGTTGCTTAACCGTTTTAATCGGCGTTCATCATTGAAATTTTACCCATCACTATAAACTGCATTGATCATAATCTGTGTTTTTAGCTTGCATTATTCACATATCACCCTATAATTGTCGACTGCTTTCAGGTTCCATTGGATAGTTAAATCCAATGGTTAAACGGGAAGTCGGTAAGGTTTACACCAAATCCGACGCTGCCCCCGCAACGGTATATAAGTAAAGGATCATCGTTACGCCACTGTGTTAAAACATGGGAAGGTGATGATTCAGGTTAACCCCACTTATAAGCCCGGAGACCGGCCCGTCAGCATATTCGCAACAGCGGAGGGCTGTGTGGCGGAGTGAATGTGCACGCTCGTGCGCTTCATCTTCTATTGTTCTACTGTCCTCTGCTGTTAATACTTAACCTCTATGCGCGGGCGGCGCAGTGGACAACATGCAAAAATTTTTAGTCAGTTCTTTAGTACTCGTGGGTTTTAATACCCCGTCAATGGCACAAGATAAACCCTCTGATACGGCTTTAGCTTTACCTAATATGGTCGTTACCGCAACTCGAACTGAAACACCCGAAGACGAGGTGGGCAGTGCGATAACGGTGATCACAGCAAAAGATATTGCCGATAAAAACATTAATAATGTCGCCGATGCTTTACGAACGGTACCCGGATTGGATGTGGTGCGTTCGGGTAGTTTAGGTCAACAAACCTCCGTGTTTCTGCGTGGCGCTAATTCAAATCACACCTTGGTATTGGTCGATGGCGTGGAAATGAATGATCCCTCTAGTCCTACTGGCGCTTTTGATTTCGCTTTCTTACAAGCTGACAATATTGAGCGGATAGAAGTGGTGAGAGGTGCGGCTAGTGCGGCGTTTGGTTCTGATGCTATTGGTGGGGTGATCAATGTCATTACCAAAAAAGGGGCCGGTAAAGTCAAGTTGTCAGGGGTCGCAGAAGGCGGTTCTTATGGGACTTGGAAAACAGGCGGTAATATATCAGGGGGCACTGAGCGGGTTAATTACAGTTTTGATGCGTCACGATTAGAAACGGCAGGTTTTTCGGCAGCCGATAAAAATCTTGGTAATTCAATGCCTAATGGCTACAAAAATACCAATCTGAGTGGTCGCGCAGGTTTTAAGGTGAATGACGCGTTAGATTTTGGTACCACGTTACGTTATGGTGAGGGCAAATCTTCTTTGGATAATGGCGGTGGAAAAGGCGCTGATGATCCAAACTATTATGGCAGGTTTAATGAGTTATTTACTCGGGGTTTTGGCCATCTGAAATTGTTTGAGGGGTTTTGGGAGCAAACAGTCGGTGTCGCGTACAGTCGAACTGATCGAAATAATGTCAATGGCGTTGATCCGGTTAATAATTTTAGTTCAGCAGCGACTAATTTAGGACAAAAGGTAAAGCTGGATTATCAAAATATCTTTCATGTTCATAAATCCAATACCGTTATGTTAGGTGTTGAAGAAGAAGTAGATAGTTTAAGTAGTTCGGCAAGTTCGGATTATCCGGCTTGGAGTTATTCGTCCAGTGCTTCAATTCCTTTAAAGACCATGAATACACTAGGTTTTTATTTACAAGATCAGATTAAGTTGTTTGATCGGTCTTTTACCACCTTAGGTGTTAGATATGATGATAACAATCGGTTTGGTGGTCATGAAACCTGGCGAGCCAACGAACTTTATACCATTAAAGAAACAGGGACTCGTTTTAAGGGTAGTTATGGTACAGGTTTTAAAGCACCCACTTTAAATCAAATGTACGACACGATTTATGGTACCGGTAATGTTAATTTAAAGCCTGAAACCAGTCGCAGTTGGGATGTGGGTGTTGAGCAAGACCTCTTCAAAAAAGTCAGTACCTTGGGTATTAGTTATTTTGAGACGGCTTTTAATAATCTTATTCAGGCTAATTCACCGTTTTATGTGAATCAAAATGTAAGTAAGGCTAAAACCAATGGTATTGAGTCATTCGCAGAAGTACGCCCAATGACTGATTTAACACTAAGAGCGACTTACACCTATCAACAAGCTCAAAACTTAGATACTGGCAATCAATTGTTACGTAGACCCAGAGATAAAGCCAGTTTTGATACGGATTATCGGTTTCTTGAAAAAGCCCATTTTCACGTTAACGTGTTGATGGTAGGAAAAAAAGCAGATTACGCCAGTACCGTGGCGGGTTATGCCATGCTTAACTTTTCAGGCAGTTATGATGTGCACAAGTACGTGCAACTTTTTGCCCGCATTGATAATGTACTTAATAAACAGTATGAAGAAGTCTATGGTTACGGCACTTCAGGGGTCGCTGGTTATGGTGGCGTTAAAGTGAGCTATTAAGAGTTTGCTTGTTTTATGTGATAGTCGATTATAATAAACGGCATGAATCCAATACTTTATATATATTTTACTTCGGAGAAAAAATGAACATTAAACGATGGTTACAAACGGAGTCACTCTCTATCTTTTTGATTGTATCGATGATATTGACTCGTTATCATCATTTTGGTGATGCTTTGCATCTTCCTGACGCATCATTAGTGGTATTTTTCTTTGCGGGGTTCTACCGTAAAAAAGCGTTATTAGGGTTTTTGTTAGTCTTAGCGGGTTTAATTGATGTGTTGGCCATCAAGAATGGCACCAGTGCTTGGTGTGTTTCACCAGCTTATGTGTTTTTAATTCCAACTTATGCAACGATGTGGTTAGCCGGTCGTTACTGCGTGGCTTTTAAAGCCTTGCAGTTTATTGAGTTAATCAAGACTGTTGGTTTATTGGTGTTGGCGACTTCAATGGCTTTTGTAATCTCAAATGTCAGCTTTTATGGCTTATCAGGCCGCTTTGATGCGATGTCTTTAAGTGAATATGCAGAAAGAGTGGCTCAGTATTATCCAACTTATGTCGGTTCTGCTTTAGTTTATGGCGTGATTGGTTTTGCGGTGGTTAAACTGATTAAATTATTGCCTCAAATATTTGCAAGTCATAAAGCTATTTAAGGTTTAACCTTAAGATACTAAAAGGGCGGATGGTTTTAATCATCCGCCCTTTTTTTGCTATTAAGCCCAGCCAATCCTTAGCACTGTAAACGCGTCATCCAAGGATCTTTTGTATAAGGATCAACATGAAAGGCTAAAACTTCGGGTTTGTGTAATAAGCCTTCTTCACCCGAGGCATTAGGATTAAGTTGTCTTTTCTCCATAAAATCAACCATGCGATGGGCGTTATAGATTACTAAGACTCGATGTGTGTTTTGAGTTTGATAAATTTGATACGCCACATTGCTTTCATTAAAGGCAATGTTGTTGTTCATTAAGGCGTTGAGATTATCGATATCCTCGCCCATCATGTTTTTTAAGATAGAATCTTGATGAGTTCTAATGAGGTCTTTTAAGGCATCGGCTAACTCACCGGACAGTTGTTGCTTGTGTAGATTTTTAATGTCAGCATCTGAAAAGTAAAAGCTTTCAGCCACTAAATAGTGGGTGCCTTTTTCACCATCATTGGCAAATAAAGATATTTTATCGAGAGCTTCGTGTTCCAGTGCATTTAAAAAAGAACGGGGCGCACGGATATGTTTATCCACGGTAACGACCCAAGGCAAGGCTCTGCCATTTTTCTCAAAGCGATGTTTGACACTGGTGATGACGTTTGAACGAACCAACTCATTTTCTCTGCCTTCGGGTTTAATTAAGAAGGCATCTACAGCGGTAATTTGAGTATAAAACCCTTCCGCTTTAAATTGATTGACAATCGTTGAGTAGCGCGGTTGATAGGGAATACCCGTGCCATCATACAATATATTAATATGGTTTAATTTGGCATGTTCGGCCACGGCATCTCGTAAGCGATTGGCAAACGGTTCTACATAAACATAATCATCACTGTGATGACTTGCGGCGGTGAGGACTTGATATAAATCACTTTCTTTACGAAACTCATCCAGTGAGGCGATCACAAAGTTATCACCACAATACGCTTCTGCTATTTGCTCCACCGCGGTTTTACCGGAACCTGCACCACCCATAGACATAAATAATTGTGGAGAATGAACAGGTGTTTTCCCTTCAAATACCGCTTCTTTAGCTTTGTCTAGTTTTTGGATGATTTTAGTGAGTCGTTCATGTGCAATTTCAACCGCACGTTGTAAGCGACTGTCATAATCGGCGGCATATAACATGCGGTCTTTCAATCTTTCATTGTAAACCAGATCAAAGATGACGGCTTTTTCGCCTTCACATTGTTTCAGTAATTGAATAAGTTCGGTATGAGCCGGTGAGCGTAAACCGGTCAACATATTAATATCTAAACAAAACAGCGGTGCTGCACCCGATTCATCAATGCTGATGCCATCAATCTCATAATGACCGGGTTGTCGGACGCTTTCTGTGCCCGGTAAATAACCAATCATATTTTTAGAGGCACAGAGTGGATAATCGGCTAAATGTTTACCGGCAATAAATATTTCTTTTGAAATACGATTCAGGGGCACTAAACCGCCGTTAACAGCGACAACGCATTCGATACCGTCATCAGTGGTGTGCGATAAGAAGGGAATCCCATAGATAAAGACTCTATTTTCAGGCCATTTTCCATAAGCATTGGGTTTGTTTTGTAAGCTTTTGCAACGCATAGGGTTCATCGCGTGTTCAAAAGCCTGGGTAATTTCGCGGAGTGTGCTATTGGGATTGTGCAGGGCGGCGGCATCACAGGCTTCAATGCGTCTAAAATCGATGCCTTGTTCATAGACACTTTTAATGGCGGGTAATTTACCCAGCATGGTAATAAAAAAATCGAGCGTTAAGCGATTGCCGTAAGAAAAGGGTCTCACCGCACGCATTTTTAGATAAAAACTGCCTAAACGTTCGGCAATATTGTCAGTTTGAA
The DNA here is from genome assembly GCA_903863905.1 of uncultured Methylococcaceae bacterium. Lineage (GTDB taxonomy): Bacteria > Pseudomonadota > Gammaproteobacteria > Methylococcales > Methylomonadaceae > Methylobacter_C. The sequence goes on along the minus strand of CAIPDT010000078.1, from coordinate 26,739 downwards.
TAACAAAGCCATTATTATCAAAAATAGCGGTTTCATTGTTGTCTTCATCGTCCATGACTAAGCTTTCAATGGTTTCTCTAAATTCTTTTCTTTTATCTGGATCAACCATGGTGCCCGGGCGATGACAGACCGTCGGTTGTTCTTTCCAATCTTGAAATATTTCTCGATGAATCCGGGAGAAGAGTTGCGTTAGATAAGTGACTCGTTTAGTTTGATCATGAGATACTGTGCCTTCCGCTTCTTGTTGTAGAGTAGACAAGAGCTTAACACCTTGTGAAATGGCTAGCGCTGTGCGCAGTTTTTTAAGCTGTTTGTAGCCTTCAATTCTTGGGATCGTATTTTTAGTCATCAATGTTTTTATTCAAACGGTCTAATTATTAGAGTTATTGTAATAAAATTCGACACATTCTTTAATACTTTTCGTGATTAGTTTTATTAAGCCTTTATTATGACACTTGATTTGGGCAATCGATTGGTTAGTTGTTGAGCAGTTTAATCGCTTCTTTGGCGATAAATAATCGGTTTCTATGGAAGTACATAAGCACCAGAATAGCCTTCAACAGGTACCAACAATATTAAGGTTTTTTGCTACATAGGAACGTTTAATTATCATGATGTAATAAATCAAGTTGATAAAAGATAAAGTGTCATTAGGGGCTTAAGCCAATTTAGCGTGCGTCCTAAACCTACTATAAAACCATTTTTAAGCTATAATTAGGCACTTTTTACTGCCTAACGTGAAGATACCGTGTCGATTAGAAACAATGATTCATCAACTTTTCAGGGACTTATCCTGGCATTACAAGACTATTGGTCAAGTCAGGGTTGCATTTTATTACAACCATTAGATTTAGAGGTTGGGGCTGGCACTTTTCACCCTGCAACTTTTTTGCGTGCTATTGGCCCAGAGCCTTGGAATACCGCTTATGTACAGCCCTCTCGTCGTCCTACCGATGGTCGCTTTGGTGAAAACCCTAATCGTTTACAGCATTACTATCAGTTTCAGGTTTTATTAAAACCGTCGCCTGATAATATTCAAGAGTTGTATTTAGGATCTTTACGTTATTTGGGGCTGGACTTATTAGAACATGATATCCGTTTTGTAGAAGATAACTGGGAGTCTCCGACACTGGGTGCTTGGGGCTTGGGTTGGGAGGTGTGGTTAAACGGGATGGAAGTCACCCAGTTTACCTATTTTCAACAAGTGGGCGGTTTAGAATGTCGTCCGGTCAGTGGTGAGATTACCTATGGTCTTGAACGTATTGCGATGTATTTGCAAGGCGTTAAGAGTGTATATGATTTGGTGTGGACTCATGGCCCGCAAGGCGTTGTGACGTATGGGGATGTATTTCATCAAAATGAAGTTGAGATGTCGGCCTATAACTTTGAGCATGCGAATGTCGAGTTTTTGTTTCAATGCTTTAATACCTATGAACAAGAGTGCCAAAAGTTAATTGAACTTAATTTGCCGTTACCCGCTTACGAAATGGTCTTAAAAGCCTCACATACGTTTAATTTATTGGATGCGCGTCATGCGATTTCAGTGACCGAGCGTCAACGCTACATTCTTAGAGTGCGAACCTTATCAAGAGCGGTGGCAGAAGCGTATTATGCGCGTCGTGAATCGTTAGGTTTTCCAATGTTGAATCAGCAAGGAGCATAACATGACAACCAGTCAACATTTATTATTCGAATTAGGTTCTGAAGAGTTACCCCCAAAGACATTAGTTAAATTAAGTGAGGCCTTGTTAGACAGCATCGTTAAAGGCTTACAAACGGCTGACATTCCTTTTACTGGCAGTAAGGCTTATGCAACGCCACGGCGTTTGGCGGTTTTTATTGAAAACTTGTCTACAGCACAACCAGATAAAACAGTAGAAAAACGCGGTCCTACAGTACAAGCGGCATTTGGGCCCGATGGAGAACCCAGTAAAGCCGCGGTCAGTTTTGCAAACAGTTGTAGTACCACTTTTGATCAGTTAACACGTTTAAAAACCGATAAGGGTGAGTGGTTGTCTTTTACCCAAGTCGTTAAAGGCCAAGCCACTGAACAGTTAATTGCCGATATTATTCGTCAAAGCATTGCGGCTTTGCCTATCGCTAAAAGAATGCGTTGGGGTAGTTTTAATACTGAATTTGTAAGACCGGTGCATTGGGCGGTTTTATTGTATGGTGATCAGGTTATTGAAACTGAAATCTTAGGCTTAGTGACCGGTAATACGACTTTAGGGCATCGTTTTCATGCGCCTCAGCAGTTGACGCTTAATAAACCGGAAGAGTATGAGTACGTGTTGTTGACGCAAGGTAAAATCATTGCAGATATTGAAAACCGCAAAGAGATCATTAAAGCAGCGGCTCAAAAGGCGGCAGCAGCAGTGGGCGGGATTGCTCATATAGAAGACGATTTATTAGAAGAAATTGCGGCTTTAAACGAATGGCCGGTGCCTATTACCGGTGGCTTTGATCCGCGTTTTCTTGAATTGCCGGCTGAAGTATTAATTACCACTATGCAAACTAACCAGAAATACTTTCCGGTTAAGAATGCACAAGGGGGGTTATTAGCGCATTTTATTACCTTTAGTAATATTGAAAGTACTCGACCCGAATCGATTCAACAAGGTAATGAGCGGGTCGTCACACCGCGTTTATCAGATGCTGAATTCTTTTGGAAACAAGATAGAAAGAAAACCTTGGCCGATCGAGTAGACAGTCTATCGACTATCGTCTTTCAAGAAAAACTAGGTACCGTCTCTGAAAAGACCCAACGGGTTATTCAGGTGTCTGAGTTTATCGCGACTCGTTTAAATGCCAATGTGGACTGGGCTAAACGTGCGGCGCTGTTGGCAAAAACAGATTTAATGACTGAAATGGTCGGTGAGTTTGGTAACTTACAAGGCTTAATGGGGCGTTATTATGCCTTAGTTGAAGGTGAAGCCTCTGAAGTGGCTTGGGCCTTAGAAGAACAGTATTTCCCTAAGCAATCAGGCAGTGCAACGGCGCCCAGTCAAATAGGTCAAGTCTTAGCCTTAGCTGAAAAGATTGATACTTTGGCGGGTATTTTTAGTGCCGGTTTAATTCCTACCGGTGATAAAGATCCTTATGCGTTAAGACGCGCGGCTTTGGGTATTTTAAGAACCCTCATTGAAAACGATTTAACCTTAGATATTGTTGAAGCGGTGGCGTTTTCTTTAGCGTTGTTTACCCATACCTTTGATAAAGCGGCGACCCAAAGTGCGGTACTGGATTTTATTTTTGATCGTTTAAAAGGCTATTGTTTAGACAAAGGCTATAGTGCGGATGAGTTTGATGCCGTTATTACCGTTAAACCGGTTGATCCTTTAGACTTTATGCAGCGTCTGGCGGCGGTTAAAGCCTTTAGACAATTACCCGAGTCAGAAAGTTTGGCAGCGGCTAATAAACGAATTCGCAATATCCTTAAAAAGTCTGAAGCACAGCCTTCAAGTACCGTGGGTAGTTTGGTTGAAGCCGTAGAAATTGAGTTATTAGTCTTAGCCACGCAAGCGGCGGCCGATATTCAACCTTTATTGGCGCAACATGATTATCAAGGTACCTTAAATCGTTTAGCGCAACTTAGAGGGCCAGTTGACGCCTTCTTTGATCACGTGATGGTAATGACGGATGATCTTGAATTGCGGGCGAATCGTTTGGCCTTATTAAACTTATTATCTGAACAATTTTTAACCTGTGCAGATATTTCTAAGTTACAAGCTTAAGCGATGAGTTACATTTTATTAGATCGTGACGGGGTTATTAATAAGGATGCCTATGCCTATATTAAAAATCCCGACGAATGGATTCCTATTGAAGGCAGTTTAGAAGCCATTGCTTTATTAAATGCGCATGGCTATAAAGTGATTGTGGTAACGAATCAATCCGGTGTCGCTAGAGGTCTGTATGACGAAGCGATGCTGGAACAGATTCATGAAAAAATGCACCGCTTAGTGGCTGAAAAAGGCGGGCTAATTACCGCTATTTATTACTGCCCACACGGCCCTGATAGTGTGTGTGATTGCCGCAAACCTAAACCCGGATTATTGAAGGCCTTTGCAGAGGATTTTAATGTTACTTTGTCTGGACTTATTGTTATTGGTGATTCTATACGTGATTTGCAAGCCGCTGAGGCGGTAGGCGCAGAGCCTGTTTTAGTTAAAACAGGTAATGGTTTAGAGACGTTAGCGAATAACCCACACTTAAATTTTCTTGTTTTTGAGAACTTATATGACGCAGCACAACACATCATCGCAAGACCTTAGACCTAAAAATTATATAGGGTCTACCTTATTGTTTATCGGTATTTTTTTTACGGCGACTATTGTAGGCGCGTTGATTCTTTTAGGATTAGTGACAACCTTTAAAGTTCGCTGGAAGATTGGTTATATATGGTGTGCTGTGGTAGGTTGGATGGCCAAAGTTTTTTGTCATTTGACGTTTGAAGTGGAAGGCTTAGAACACCTTAATGCCGAAAAACCGACTATTTTTTTAAGCAATCATCAATCGGCTTGGGAAACACTGGCCTTAAGGTATATTTTGCCACCCCATTCTGTGGTGATTAAGCGCGAATTACTTTATTTTCCTATTTGGGGATGGTCATTGTTGGCATTGAAATCGATTGTGATTAATCGTAAAAACCAACGCTCGTCTTTAAAATCTTTGCTGACCCAAGGGACCCGATATTTAAACGAAGGTTTATCGGTATTAATTTTTCCTGAAGGCACACGTGCCGGTGTTAGGGATGTCCTTAAGTTTAATATTGGCGGGGCTATGTTAGCGCACAAGTCTGGTTTCCCTGTGACGCCTGTTGCGCATAATGCCGGTGATTATTGGCCGCGTTATAGTTTTTTTAAATATCCAGGCGTTATTAAAGTAAAAATTGGCCCTATGATTGAAACCCAAGGGCGTAAGGCGGCCGATATCAATGCCGAAGCGGAAGCTTGGATTAGACAAGCAATGAAAGAGATGGATTAAGATTTTAAAGTCTACACGCATATTGCGAAATTAAAACTCACTAATAACGGTAACTTACCATGAAAAAAATATTACTCCTGTCATTATCAGCTTTATTGCTTCCTGCATGTGCTGATAAAAATCAATATGAGCAGGCTGTATTGGAAGAAATGAAAAAAGAAACAGATATAAACGATTATAAAATACCACCAGAACATATGGCGAAGTGTGTAGTTGATACGTCAGCTCAAAACATGCCGGGTGTTTTTGCCTTGGATCCTGAGCGTTTAAAGTCTTATCGTAGCTACGCTAAAATGTTAACGTTGAGTAAGGCTGAAGACCCTAAAAAAGTTTTAGAAGAGTTACGAACTGATTTTGGTTCGGCTAAAGATCTAGCAGAAGCGCGGGCTAATTATACTGAAAGTGTGATGGAGTGTTATACCGCTGTGATTTCAGAGTCTGAGAAAGCTCAAAAAGAAAAAGCAGAAGATGAGAAATCCGACGCAGAAACGGTTAAAACAGAAGACGTGAAAGTAGAAGAGCAACAAAAGACTGAAGCAGTTAAAGAAGCTCCAGCTAAATAAAAAGCAATAAAAAACATTAAAAACCCCCAGTCTTTGTTAAAGCAGAGACTGGGGTTTTTTCGTTTTATTTAACTCGCATGCCAGCCACAGCGCCTTCTTCTGGGCTTAAGATCCAAATTTCTTTATCGCCAGGGCCTGCTGCAAGCACCATCCCTTCTGAGGTACCAAAGCGCATTTTTCTGGGCGCAAGGTTGGCAATCACTAAGGTTAATTTGCCTTCTAAATCTTCAGGGGCGTAGGCTGATTTGATACCTGCGAAGATAGTTCTCAGTTCATCACCAATATCAACCGTTAGGTTTAATAATTTATCAGAACCTTCGATGGCTTCCGCTTTAATAATCTTAGCGATGCGCAAATCTAGTTTAGCAAAGTCATTAAAATCGATGGTGTCAGCAATGGGTTCAAAGCGTTTTTCTTTAACTTCCACTGGGGGAATCGAAGCGGTCTTTTCTAAGTTCTCTTTAGACGCTTCAACAATCAAAGCAATTTTGTCTGTATCAACACGGGTCATTAAGGGTTTAAAATCATTAACCTGATGCGCTAATAATGGTTGTGTGGAAACAGGCCACGCTTGTGATTCAATATTTAAGAATAATTCTGCTTCGGTGGCTAAAGCCGGAATAACGGGTTTTAAATAAGCCGCTAATAAACGGAATAAGTTAATCCCGACTGAGCAGATATCATGCAGTTCGGCGTCTTGGTTTTCTTGTTTAGCCACTAACCATGGTTTCTTTTCATCGATATATTGGTTGGCTTTATCCGCGAGTGCCATAATTTCACGCATGGCTTTACCAAACTCACGCCCTTCATAGAAGGCTGCGATGGTGGTGTTAGCGTCAACAAATTCTTGAAATAAAGCCGCTTCAGAGCATTGTGTTGATAACGTATTAGCGAAGCGTTTATTAATGAAACCACTGCAACGACTCGCGATATTAACCACTTTACCCACGAGATCGGAGTTAACGCGTTGGGTAAAGTCTTCAAAGTTTAAGTCGATATCATCCACACCGGCGCTGAGTTTGGCGGCAAAGTAATAGCGTAGATATTCGGGGTTTAAATGATCTAAATACGTCCGCGCCGTAATAAAGGTGCCGCGTGATTTAGACATTTTTTCGCCATTAACGGTTAAGAAACCATGCGCAAAAATAGCGGTTGGGGTTCTAAATTGAGCCCCATTTAACATCGCAGGCCAAAATAAGGCGTGGAAGTAAATGATGTCTTTACCAATAAAATGGTAGAGTTCTGTGGTGCTGTCTTTAGCCCAATATTCTTCGAAGTTGATGCCTTGTTTAGTACAGAGGTTTTGAAAGCTGGCCATGTAACCAATCGGCGCATCTAACCAAACGTAAAAATATTTACCGGGTGCATCAGGTATTTCAAAGCCAAAATAGGGTGCATCACGGGAGATATCCCATTGCTGTAAACCACCGTCTAACCATTCGGCTAATTTGTTGCGCACTTCAGGTTGTAAATGACCCGCTCGTGTCCAATCGGTGAGCATGTCAGTAAAGTCAGCCAAATTAAAGAAGTAATGTAGGGAATCTTTTTCAATGGGTTTCTCACCTGAAATGGCTGAAACAGCATTTTTAAGTTCAGTCGGTGAATAGGTGGCGCCACACACTTCACAGCCATCGCCGTATTGTTCAGTTGCGCCGCATTTAGGGCAGTCACCTTTGATAAAGCGATCGGGTAAAAACATGTTTTTAACAGGATCAAAGGCTTGAGTAATCGTGCGTGAACTAATATGTCCGGCATCACGTAAGCGGGTATAGATTAAAGAGGAAAATATTTTATTTTCTTCGGAATGGGTGCTGTGATAATTATCAAAGGCAACACCAAATTCAGTAAAATCGGCTAAGTGTTCTTTACCCACTTGTGCGATTAAGGCTTCTGGCGTGATGCCATCGCGGTCGGCTTTAAGCATGATGGGCGTGCCGTGGGTATCATCAGCGCAGACAAAGTAGCATTGTTCGCCACGTTGTTTTTGAAATCGAACCCAAATATCGGTTTGTATATACTCGACTAAATGACCTAAATGGATAGGGCCGTTAGCATAAGGAAGTGCGCTGGTGACTAAAATTTTTCTATCGGACATAGTGTAAAGATCAAGGTATACGGAAGTAAATAATAGCGCGATTATCGCATAAAATGCGTGCTATCGCCGCATACTGGTGTGCTAAAAAATGAATTTTATAAAAAAAACTGTAGAATGCTCACTATAAAAGTTTTGTTCACTAAACGTTTTAATTTGGAAGGATCATGGCATTGTTAGAAAAGAGTGATATAGAGAATTGTTTAAAAACCTTGATTGATCCTAATAACGGGGTCGATTTAATCACTGCAAAGACAGTTAAAGAAATTATTCTTGAGGCATCAAGAGTCTATGTGCGCATAGAATTAGGCTATCCTGCAAAAAGTACGCTTGACTGGTTAAAAGAGCAGGTGGTTAATCACCTCAGTGCGTTAGACGGCGTAACTGAGGTCATGGTTGATATCAGTGTTAAAATAGTTGCCCATGCGGTACAGCAAAACTTAAAGCCTCAACCGGCTATCAAGAATATTATTGCCGTCGCTTCAGGCAAGGGTGGCGTTGGTAAATCAACGACCTCGGTTAATTTGGCACTCGCGTTAATTGCAGAAGGTGCCAAAGTAGGTATTTTGGATGCTGATATTTATGGGCCAAGTGTACCTACCATGTTAGGTTTATACGGTCGTCCCGAGACGGTTGATAATAAATCCATGCTGCCTAAAGTCGCTTATGGTTTACAAACTATTTCGGTAGGCTATTTAATAGATCCTGATCAACCGATGATTTGGCGTGGCCCTATGGTTACGAATATGTTGTTACAACTGTTAAGAGATACCGATTGGGTTGATTTAGATTACTTGATTATTGATTTACCACCCGGAACAGGTGATATCCAATTGACGCTGGCGCAGCAAGTTCCAGTGAGTGGTGCGGTGATTGTGACCACACCGCAAGACATAGCTTTGTTAGATGCCCAAAGAGGTTTGGGGATGTTTGCAAAAGTCAATGTGCCGGTTTTAGGTATTGTTGAAAATATGAGTATGCATATTTGCAGTCAATGTGGTCATGCAGAGGCTATTTTTGGCGTGGGCGGTGGCGTTACTATGTCTGAAAAGAATAAGGTTGATTTCTTAGGTGCATTGCCCTTAGAAATTTCAATCCGTCAAAATGCGGATGCCGGTACGCCGACATTAATACAAGATCCTGAGGGTAAGGTTGCACTTTTATATAAAGAAATAGCCCGTAAAATGGCGGCAAAACTGGCTTTAAGACCCAAAGATTATAGTGCACGTTTTGCTAATGTTGTGGTTCAAAATAAATAAAAAGTTGTACTTGCAGGATAGGATGTTGCATGGGCCTTGTGCCCGTTGCGACTCTATGTAAAAATTACCCCCTTTATCATATTAGGTATTTAACAATTCATGAGCATTAAATCGGACAAATGGATACGCCGTATGGCGGAACAACAAGGCATGATTGAGCCGTTTGAAAGCGGTCAGGTCAGAGATTCGGAGCATGGTCGAGTGATTTCTTACGGCACTTCCAGTTATGGTTATGATGTTCGTTGTTCTGATGAGTTTAAGATTTTTACGAATATTAACTCAGCCATTGTTGACCCTAAGAATTTTGATCCAAATAGCTTCGTTGATGTTAAATCGGATGTGTGTATTATTCCCCCTAATTCGTTTGCTTTAGCGCGTACTGTAGAATTCTTTAGGATTCCTCGGGATGTGTTGACGATTTGTTTAGGTAAATCAACGTATGCACGTTGCGGTATTATCGTTAATGTCACGCCTTTAGAGCCTGAATGGGAAGGGCACGTGACTTTAGAGTTTTCAAATACTACTACCTTACCCGCTAAAATATATGCGAATGAAGGGGTTGCACAAATGCTCTTTTTTGGTGGCGATGAGGTTTGCGAAACGTCTTATAAAGATAGAGGCGGTAAATATCAAGGACAAACTGGCGTTACTTTACCTAAGGCTTAAGCCTTGGGTAAAGAGGCAATAAAACGGTTTAAGCCGTCTCTTTTTGAGGCGGTAGTTGTACAAAAAAACCTTTGGTAGTCAGGCTTTCAATGACTTTTGTGGCGACTTCTCTGGCGAGTTTGCGTTCGGGTGTGATGTCTAGTGGCATAACGAATTCTAATCTTCCGAGACTGGTTAATAGTTCTTCGGGGATTTTTGAAAAATCATCTTGAATAGCAATATATAAGTACAGATAGTCTTTTTTTAGACTTTTATAGATGAAGCATTGCATGATAGTCAGTAGTAATAATAATAAAAAAAGCTATTTTAACCATTTTTTAAGAATACCTTCTTCTTATTTTATTTTGAAACGTTATGAATAAAACCCTTTTTAAGATCGATAATTTCTTCAGATCCGCTTGTTTATTTGAAGCTTCCCTTATATTGGTCGCCATTGTGCTCGGGTGGTTAGCGGATATTAATCCTTTTGCGATGTTACATTTCTCCGAAATGGCCATTGTGTATGGAATAATAGGGACTTTGCCGTTATTCTTAATGTTTTTGGCCTTAGAGCGGTTGCAAGGTGATTCGATGGTTAATATTAAACAGTTATTACTCAATACCTTAGGGCCGGGTTTGCATCGGTATCATTGGACCGATTTATTAATCTTGGGCTCAATAGCGGGAGTTTCTGAAGAAATTTTATTTAGAGGCGTGATTCAGCCGTGGATAGCCAGTGCTTGGGGGCCTATGTTGGGTTTAGTGTTGAGCAATATTATTTTTGGCTTAGTTCATGCTGTTACGCCATTGTATGCTGTGTTAGCGACCTTGGTTGGAATTTATTTAGGCCTATCATTAGATTATACGGGGGAAACTAATTTATTAATCCCGATTATTATTCATGGCTTTTATGATTTTTTAGCTTTTGTCGTGTTAATGCGGGTTTATCGTCAGAGTTTAGAGCAAGAATAAAATAAAAATAACGTTTAAGTCAGTAATGGAATAGATGTTAAGTCTAAGCTGAATGGTAGATGAACGGATTGTATATTAATAGGAAATTATTCATATAATAATATCGTTATTGTCAACAATATTGATCTTCGGTATAGTTCACCTGCAGTTGAACAAAACATTTATTTTTTATACGAGGATTTAGCAATGACTGACTTACAAAGAGACTTTTTAACGGGTGCTGTATTTATTACAGGTTTAATAGGCTTTATTTCGGGTGAATTTATTATTTCATCAACGTTATTTGCTTCTGCCGCTATTGCTAGTAACCTTAACTTTAACCGCAAAAGAACTAACGAAGGGCATTTCTAATAATGAATCACTTAATTCAATGTACACATGGCTTGATGTAACCGAGTATGGTTATTAAAAGGGTTAGTTTAAAGCCCTCATTAATCGAAACTAATAATAAACCGGGAACGAATATTTCGTTTCCGGTTTTTTTATGTCTACATGATTTAAGTTAACTTTATTTTTAGTGTTCAAAAATATATTTTGTTTCGGTTCTTTCTTGCAGTAATATCCCCGCATTATTTGTTTTATCCTCTATTTGTAGTCAATTAGGTCAATCATGTTAAAAGTTTGTAAAATCGCTTTGTTGTCCCTGTTGTGTGTTTTTGAGTGTCAGGCCCATGCAGAGTCTCCTAAAGTAGCGATTGCCAGTGCACATCCATTAGCGACCGCGGCGGGCTTTGAAGTCTTAGCTAAAGGTGGCAATGTTTATGATGCGGCAGTGGCTGTAAGTGCAGCTTTAGCGGTTGTTGAGCCGTTTGCTTCTGGTTTAGGCGGAGGAGCTTATTGGTTGTTACATCGAGAAAAAGATAATTTCGATACTTTAATCGATGGGCGAGAAAAAGCGCCTTTAGCCGCGCATAAGGCTATGTTCTTAGATAAAGACGGACAGGTGATTGATAAGTTGTCATTGGATGGAGCCTTAGCATCGGCCATTCCTGGTATGCCGGCGGGCTTAGTGCATTTATCAGAAAAATACGGCCAGCTTTCCTTGGCGGAAAATTTGGCGCCCGCTATTCGATACGCTCAGACCGGTTTTGCTATTGGTGAGCGCTATTTAAAATTATTAAAGTTTAGAGCCGATACGCTTAAACAATTTCCTGAGACGGCTCAGCTATTTTTGCCGGCGGGTCAATTGCCACAGCCATTTTCAATACTCAGACAACCCGATTTAGCGAACACCTTAACGCAGATAGCCAAATCAGGGCGTAATGGTTTTTATAAAGGTCAGGTGGCTGATCAATTGTTGGAGGGTGTTAAAAATCGTGGCGGAATTTGGACTCAAGAAGACTTAGATGCCTATGAGGTAGTCGAGCGTAAGCCGGTCACGGGGTATTATAAAGACATTAAAATCACCAGTTCAGCGCCTTCTTCATCGGGGGGTATTGTGTTAATTGAAGCGCTTAATATCTTAGAAGGGTACGATTTAGCCGCATTGACTGACTTAACGCGTAAACATCTGATCGTTGAAGCCATGCGTCGGGCTTACCATGATCGCAGTTTATATTTGGGTGATGCGGATTTTATTAACATTCCGGTTGAACGCTTATTGAATGATGATTATGCCGCCGGACTGCGTAGTAGTATTCGTTTTGATAAAGCACTACCTAGTCAGCAATTATCTGGACAACTCGAATTGCACTCGGAAGGCATCAATACCACGCATTTTTCTATTATTGACGAAGACGGTAATCGAGTGGCGGCAACTCTCAGTATTAACTTTCCGTTTGGCTCAGGGGTAGTGCCTGCGGGTACGGGGGTGGTTTTAAATGACGAAATGGATGATTTTGATAGTTTACCGGGTGCTCTGAATGGTTATGGTTTAATTGGCGGTGTGGCCAATGCGATTGCACCGGGTAAACGTATGTTATCCAGCATGGCGCCTACCTTTTTAGAAACCAAAGATCAGGTTGCCGTATTAGGGACCCCCGGAGGCAGTAAAATTATTTCTATGGTGTTGTTAGCGGCACTGGATTTTTCTATCGGACATACCCCTGATTCTTGGGTTAACGTGCCCCGTTATCATCATCAATTTATGCCGGATGTGATTGAATATGAAGCCAATGCGTTATCAGAAGCGGACATAAAAGATTTAAAATCTTTAGGACATCAACTTAAACCGGTACGTTATCCGTATGGTGATATGCAGGCTGTGTTGTTAAATAAGACGACTAAGACTTTATCGGCCGCCAGTGATAAACGCGGAGAGGGCCAGGCGGTAGTCGGTCAATAATGAGCATGGATCAAATTCAAGTATGGCAGGGGCGCGTGCAAGCTAATGAAGCGCTTTATGCGTCTTATTGGCGCTTATTAGATAATGAAGAGCAAGCCAGAGCGCAACGCTTTAGTCATCGGGTGATGCATCAACAATATGTTGAAATTCATGGCCGTCTAAGGCTGCTCTTGGCACAACTTCTATCTACAGCGCCTGAGTCCTTGGTGATTGCTAAAACCGCACAGGGCAAGCCTTATTTGGTGAATTATCCTGCCTTAGCATTTAATTTGTCGCATACGCAAGATCGCTTCTTGATTGCGGTGGCATGGCATTGCCGGGTGGGAATTGATATTGAAGTGGTTAAACCTCGGGCAAGCTTAGAGGGATTGGTTAATAAATGTTTTTCTGAGCTAGAAAGTCAGTATTGGCATCGCTTAGACAATGCCGATAAAACAGACTTGTTTTATCGGCATTGGACACGTAAAGAAGCTTTTGTAAAGGCGACTGGCGCAGGTATTAGTGTGGGCTTAAATCAGTGTGAAATTAATCCTGAAGGCCCCCTGGCGATTTTAAGTTTGCCTCTCCAATGTGGTCGCCCCACTGATTGGTTTCTGCAAGATCTTGATTTAGGCGTTGGCTATTGCGGCGCTATCGTCGCAGATAAACCTTTGAGTTCTATTATAGACATACAGTCTCTTTAAAGAATTAAAATTTATTACCCTGTCGGCATTAATTTGCTATTTTAACTGGCTTCTTCGCTTTTCTTGACTCGAATTTTAAACCCTGCAATGGCATGGCCGTTTAACGAGGTAATAGCGGCTTTAGCTTCGCCGGGTTTAGGCATTTCTATAAAACCAAATCCTTTTGACAAGCCTGTGTCATTATCGAGTACCAATTTGCAGGACTGTACCGCACCATGTGCCTCAAATAAAGGTAGAAGATCTGCTTCTGTGGTGGTGCGTGCCAGATTGCGTACAAGTATTTTCATCAGATTACCGTGTGTTTTTTAAAGTAGGGTAATTATACCCCTTGTTTATGCTTATAAGGTGCATATCATTTCGGCTTATTTTGCTCATTTTATTTAGTATTTAATGAATGATTGATCTAAGAAGTTAGGCTTTTGTAAAAGAAGTATGGTATAAACTAGCTTCCAGTCTATTACCACACAAAACAACATGATATCTTGCTAGGCAATTCAATCCGTCTGGACAATCTATTGTGGTTTGATCTTTCATTTAACTGAGTCTACCACCATGAAATATTTATCGAACAAAAGAAAAGTGTCCCAAGGTTTTACTTTAATTGAGTTAATGGTTGTTGTGGCCATTGTCGGTATTTTAGCGGCAATCGCAGTCCCCTCGTATCAAGATTACACAACAAGAGCTAAAGTCACAGAGGCGGTGAGTTTAGCCACACCGGCTATGACGGCGATAGCGCTAGCCTGTAGTGAGGGTACTTTAGGTGGGGTGGCAATAAATAATGCAACTTTAAATTTAGGTGCTCTTGATACGATTACTGGGAAATATACTACGTCTGTAGAGGCAACTGGGGCATCTGCTACTTCTGGTTCTCCATCTGTTACTGTACTATCCGGTGCCGTAAAAGTTACTCTAAAAGCAATTGGTTCAGGTATTGCAGATGGTCAAACTATTATTTATAAAGCTACATGCAATGCCAATACAGGTACCTCTTGGCTTGTCGATGCGACAAGTACGGTGCCTGCGAAATACCTCCCTAAAATTTAAAGAACCCTCTAACCCAAGTTGATCTCTCCGGCTAGGTTATAATACTCAAAAAACCTAGCCGTCTTTGATTTAGTTTATGAAAGTTATTCTGACCGAAAAACCCTCTGTTGCGCGTGATATTGCCAAGTGTTTAAAAATTAATCAAAAGCGAGACGGTTATTTCGAAGGGAATGGCTATCAAATTACCTGGGCGTTTGGACATTTGGTTGAGTTAAAAGAACCGGATGACTACCATCCAGAATGGAAACGCTGGTCTTTAGAGGCGTTGCCCATTATTCCAGAACACTTTTCTTTAAAAGCCCGGGGCGATGAGTCTGCCCAAAAACAATTAAATATCATTAAACGCTTATTTCTAGGTGCAGATGAATTGATTTGTGCAACAGATGCAGGGCGAGAAGGTGAATTGATATTTCGGTATATCTTATCATGGACAGAATGCTTATCTAAACCGTTTAAACGCTTATGGATCAGTTCGTTAACGGATGAATCGATAACCCGGGGCTTTGCTAAATTACAGGCCGGCAATGTTTACGAAGGGTTATATCGAGCGGCAAAATGTCGGAGTGAGTCTGATTGGATTGTCGGATTAAATGCCACGCGCTTATACACTCTTAAGTTTGGTCAGCAGGGCGGTTTATGGACGATTGGGCGCGTACAAACACCGGTTTTAGCCTTGATTGTGCAAAAAGATTTAGAGATCGCTCAGTTTGTGCCCAAAGATTTCTGGGAGTTGCATACCTTATATAGAACAGCTGATTTTCAGTATGTGGGGGGACGCTTTGAGCAAAAGGCGCAGGCTGAAGCGTTATTAAGCCAAATCGAAACCCATGACTTAGAAATTACCTCTGTAAAAGGCAAGCGTGAGCAAGTGTTACCGCCGTTATTGTATGATTTAACGGAATTGCAAAAAGACATGAGTATTCGGTACGGTTTAACCGCCGATCAAACCTTAAGTTGCGCTCAACAACTTTACGAAAAAAAGCATATCACTTATCCACGGACCGATAGTCGTTGCTTAACAAACGATATGAAGTCCAGTATTAAGCACTTATTAGAAAAATTACGGCAGCGCTTTGAAGCGCCGATAGCCGCTTTAAATCTTGATAAGTTAGCCTTAAGTGCTCGGTATTTTAATGATGCAAAGGTCAGTGATCATCACGCGATTATTCCCACCACCACTTTGTCAGGTTCACTTTCATCGGATGAAGCTAAAGTCTATGAGGCCATTGTCACTCGCTTTGTTGCGGCTTTTTATCCGGCCTGTATTAAACAAATCACCACGGTGTTAGCCGAGGTGAAGTCGATTAAATTTAAAACCACTGGCACCATTATCGAAGCACCGGGTTGGCAAGTGCTGTATAAAAACGCCAGCGCGACTCAAACTGCCAAAG
Source organism: uncultured Methylococcaceae bacterium (assembly GCA_903863905.1). Lineage (GTDB taxonomy): Bacteria > Pseudomonadota > Gammaproteobacteria > Methylococcales > Methylomonadaceae > Methylobacter_C. Next base: position 10,820 of record CAIPDT010000078.1, on the reverse strand, counting down.
CGGAAGAATCTAAAATTTTACCCAACTTTGTACAAGGTGAAACAGGACCTCATCAACCGACCATTAATCAAGGCAAAACCTCACCCCCAAAGCCGTATAACGAAGCCAGTTTATTGGGGATTATGGAATCGGCAGGAAAAACCTGTGAAGATGAAGATATCAAAGAAGCCTTAAAGGAAAAAGGCTTAGGGACGCCGGCAACGCGAGCGTCTATTATTGAAGTGTTGATCAAACGGAACTACATACAGCGGCAAAAAAAGTTATTACTGAGTACTGAATCAGGACGGCATTTGATTTCTATTATTGCCGATGATCGCTTAAAGTCGGCCGCGATGACGGGGGAGTGGGAAGCAAAGCTTAAAAAGATTGAACATAATACTTATGATCCTGAGCAATTTATGCAGGAGATTATTGAGTTTACCCAGCAATTAAAAGAAGCGTCCGCCAAGCCACTGTATGACGACAGTATGCTTGGGTCCTGTCCTTTATGTCAGCACCCCATTATTGAAGGGCGGCAAGGGTATGGCTGTAGTCAATGGAAAACGGGGTGTCAGTTCGTGTTATGGAAGCAAGCGTATAATGTAACGCTGACGCGGGACATGGCTTGCCAATTATTACAAAATGGCCGAACCTTAAAGGCTTATGCACTTAACATTAATGAGCAACACGTGACCGCTCAACTCACCTTAAATGCAAAAGGGGAGGTGGGGTATCATGCTTTGCAAACTAAACCGTTGCAACAGACCACCGATGCGATAGCGGATTGTCCTTTATGTCAGGGTAAGATTATTGAAACGAGCAAGGCGTATAGTTGTAGTGAATGGCGTAATGGGTGTAAAGCGGTAATATGGAAAACCATTGCCCATAAGAAAATCAGCTCAGCAATGGCTAAGAAATTATTAATTAAAGGTGAGACGGGGTTGTTAAAAGGCTTTAAATCAACCAAGGGCGCCGATTTTGAAGCTAATTTAAAGCTAGTGGATGGCAAGGTTGAAATGGATTTTGGGACAGTGTAATATCAGGCCCTATAATGGATCATTAAATGTAAGTGTACTTCAAACTTTAACACCGAAACCATTGCCTACCTCGTGATTGGCTAAATTATTAGGCACAGCCAACAGAAAACCCTTTATCATCTACTTATTTTCAAACTCATCAAGAACAGGATAAACATGTCAAATGTCATGAGCTTTACAGGAACGGTCGGCAGAGATGCCGAAGTCAGATATGCGGCCTCAGGAATGGCTATATTAAACGTAACGGTCGCTAATAATATCGGCTTTGGCGACAAACAACAGACTTTATGGATTCGTGTGGTTGTCTTTGGTAAACGCGCCGAAGGCCAATTACAAAACTACCTTAAAAAAGGTCAACAAGTCTTTGTTTCAGGTGAACTTACTCAAAGTGAATATAAAGCCAATGACGGCACCACAAAAACGAGTCTTGAATTAAATGCGACTATTGTTGATTTAATCGGTAAAAGAAATGACGCGAGTCAATCACAACCGAGTTATCCTGCCGCTGGCGCTAGAGAACAGGCCCCCGCAAGACCGGCTCCTAGCGCTGATATTTATGATGCACCTTATGACGATGATATCCCTTTTTAATCGTCAGCGACTATCAGTTAAATCCAAGCTTTAAAGCGGTTGGTGTTTATAGTGTCTAGTTGGGGACACTATATGCACTAATAATAAAAGTAATTGAAATAAGGCCGCGCCTCCTATAGCAACGAGAGAGGCCATTAACAGTAAAACTTTAAGAAATTTCATCTTGAATACCCAGAGAATGATGTAACGTGTGACATAATAATCCTCTGGATCAAGACTCAATACAAGTAAATTCTTTTGAGCTTATCGACACTTTTTTTAACGCTCAAGGGGTCGTTGCGAGTCTGCAACAGCCTTTTTATAACAGACAGTTACAGGCGGAGACACATAAAATTACACTGCTCTTTGTTTTTCTGCCGGTGCTTAAAAAAGCATTCCTTAATCCGCCTAAGGGTATTTTGCTTAAAAGCAACAAAATAAAACTGCGTTTTTATCGCTTATTTGATTAAAATAAGTCATTATCAACCGCACTCATTGCCTGTGTTTCGAGTTAGATTGTGTTATTATCAAGTTTATTAATCAAAATGTTATTATCAATTCTAATCATTAGGTTAAGCCTGTATGATATAAGGCTATTATTTAAACAGACCCATCATTCCGTATTTCAATATTTAAATGTCATCGAAGTCTAAAAAAGACGTTGAGTTTAATTCAACAACCGATCCATACGCTCAGCGTGAAGCTGAAAAGTATGAAAACCCCATCCCTAGTCGTGAAGTCATTCTAGCGGCCTTAGAACATGCTGGTAAGCCACTAACACGTGTCGAAATTGCCAAAACGTTTGGTCTTGAAGAGGAAGAAGCCCTAGAAGCCTTACGGCGACGCTTAAGAGCCATGGAACGTGACGGACAATTACTCTTTAATCGCGGACAACAATATTGTGTTGTTAACAATAAAGATTTAATCGTTGGCCGTATTATTGGACATCCCGATGGCTTCGGATTTTTAAGACCTGATGACGGTTCGGATGATTTATATTTATCACCCCGTGAAATGAATCCTCTATTACATAACGATAGAGCGATGTTAAGAATTGCCGGGATAGATAAAAAAGGCCGCCGTGAAGGCGCAGTGGTACAAATATTAGAAAGAAATACCCATCAGATTGTGGGACGTCTTTATAAAGAAGATGGCTTTACGTATGTTGTCCCTGATAATAAAAATATCGCTCAAACCGTTTTACTACAAAAAGGCGGCGCAGGCACTGCCAAACAAGGGCAGATAGTCATTGCCGAAATTGTTGAACAACCCACCAAATTGCACCAACCCATTGGACGCGTCATTGAAGTCTTAGGTGATCATCTGGCACCGGGTATGGAAATTGAAATGGCGATTCGCTCACACGAGTTACCTTTTCAATGGCCCGAAGACTTACTGGAAGAAATTAAATCATTAAAAGAAGAAGTCCCCGAAGAAGCCAAAGAAAATCGAGTCGATTTACGTGATACGGCTTTAGTTACCATTGATGGTGAAGATGCCCGCGACTTTGACGACGCGGTCTATTGTAAGAAAACCCCCAAAGGTTGGAAATTATTAGTCGCTATTGCCGATGTCTCGCATTATGTACAAGTTAACAGCGAACTAGATAAAGAAGCTAAAAACCGCAGTACCTCGGTGTACTTTCCTGAGCAAGTCATTCCCATGTTGCCGGAAATATTATCCAATGGCTTGTGTTCATTAAATCCGCATGTTGATCGTCTGTGTATGGTCTGTGAACTGCTGATTGATGATAACGGTCAGGTATCAAGAACGCGCTTCTTTGATGCGGTGATGCGTTCTCATGCGCGTTTAACCTATACCGAAGTCGCCAAAATGCTAGTAGACGGTGACGAAGCGCTGATTGAAAAACATAAACCGATTATGCCGCACTTACGTGAGCTTTATGCGTTATATAAAGTAATGCGAGTGACCCGTGAAGAACGCGGTGCCATGGATTTTGATACCCAAGAAACGCGTATTATGTTTGGCCCCAATCGTAAGATTGAAAAGATTATTCCTGTGGTTCGTAACGACGCGCATAAATTAATTGAAGAATTTATGATTACCGCCAACAGTGCGGCGGCTCGGTATTTAAATGCTAAAAAAATACCCAAGTTATTACGTATCCATGAAGGTCCTAGTGCCGATAAATTACTTAATCTAAAAACCTTTTTAGGTGAGTTGGGCTTAAAGTTTGGTGGCGGTGTTAATCCTACGCCCTTAGATTATATGCACTTAGTCGATTCGGTTAAAGATCGGCCCGATGCGCATTTAATTCAAACTGTGTTACTTCGCTCCATGTCACAAGCGGTCTACAGTCCTGATTTAAAAGGCCATTTTGGCTTGGCTTTGGATGCTTACGCGCATTTTACCTCGCCCATTCGTCGTTATCCTGATTTATTAGTGCATCGTGCTATTCGGCATTGTTTACTGGGTAAAAAGCCAGAAACATTCGTGTACGGTGTGCCTGAGATGATCATGTTAGGTGAACATTGTTCTGCAAATGAACGTCGAGCCGATGAAGCCACCCGTGATGTGGTTAGTTGGTTAAAATGTGAATACATGTTGGATAAAATCGGTGAAGAATTTTCCGGTATTATTTCAGCCGTCACTTCATTTGGTTTCTTTGTTGAATTGGCTGATATCTATGTAGAAGGTTTAGTCCATATCAGTAATTTAGGGCAAGACTATTTTCATTTTGATCCAACCAGTCATCAGCTTAAAGGTGAGCGCTCTGGCATCAACTATCGTTTAGGCGATCAAGTGGTGATTAAAGTCGCCCGCGTTGATTTAGATGAAAAGAAAATGGACTTTGAGTTGATACAAAAAGTGGGCTCGGCCAGGAATATACCGACAGCAAAGCCCTCTAAAAAAGCCAAGTCTTCTAAGGGCGCTAAGGGTCCTAAGGGTCCTAAGATCGACAAGCCCGCTAAAATAGAGCCGGCACTCGAACCCGTTGCTAAAGCCGCCGATAAAACCAAAAAAAGACGTCGCAAGAAGAAGAAACCCACTAATGAAATTAAGTAAACTATTTGGCCTGCACTCTGTGCAGGCTGCACTCGACTATTCGCCTAAAAAAATTCAACAAGCCTGGGTTGATAGTGGCAGACACGATAAACGCCTTGCCAAAGCTGTAGAAGATTTATTGGACTTAGGCATTGAGCCCGAAAAAGTCGATAGAAAAAGATTAGACCGCCTCTCAGATAGCAATAATCACCAAGGCATTGTGATTGAAATCGATATGCCTACTGAGTTATCAGAAAGTGATTTAAAAACAGCGATCGAAAATCTCACAGAAACTGCGTTGTTTTTAGTCTTAGATAATGTTCAAGACCCGCATAATTTAGGCGCCTGTTTAAGAACAGCCGATGCGACCGGTGTGCATGGCGTCATTATTACCAAAGATAACGCCACCGGAATTACTCCTACGGTGTGTAAAGTGGCCAGTGGTGCCGCAGAAACAGTGCCCGTGTATCAAGTGACCAATTTAGCCCGCACTTTACGAGGCTTAAAAGACCAAGGTTTATGGATTATCGGTGCCGCCGGTGAGACCACTCAAACTTTATATAAAACCGACTTAACCGCACCGATTGCCTTAGTGATTGGTACCGAAGGCAAAGGTTTAAGACGCCTGACTAAAGAACAATGTGACCTTTTAGTCTCCATACCCATGTGTGGACAAGTGGACAGTCTTAATTTATCGGTTGCTACCGGAGTATTTTTATACGAAGCCGTTCGTCAGAGAGCACACAAAAGCTAGATATGAGCCGCACAGAAAACTTTCAATTACAAGCCCAACAATTAACCTGTATTCGTGATGATCGAGTGTTATTTTCCGAGCTATCTTTTGAGTTAAATGCGGGGCAAGTGGTCTTATTAGAAGGTAAAAATGGCAGTGGTAAAACCTCATTGTTACGTATCTTATGTGGTTTTAGAGAACCGGACGAAGGTGCGTTGTTTTGGTGTGGCGAAACGCTTAACAACAGTCAATACAATGCTGACATGGCTTATGTCGGGCATTTAGACGGCGTTAAAAAAGAACTCACCGTGCTAGAGAACTTAAAAGTCTCTTTAGCTTTAGGGCAAGCAGGCCGTTACACGATAGAAGAAGCTTTAGTGCGGGTTAATTTAGCCAATTATGATGATGTCTTAGTGCAAGCGTTGTCAGCGGGGCAAAAACGCCGCCTCTCGTTAGCGCGGTTGTTAATCACTGAAAATAAAATATGGATATTAGATGAGCCGTTTACCTCGATTGATAAACAAGGCATTGTGCTGATTGAAACCTTAATGACAGAACATTGCGCTCAGGGCGGAATGATTGTTTTAACCTCTCACCATGACATAGAGTTACCTAGCGTGACTGTGCAACGTATAAATTTATCCTGATGTCTTTATCAAACGCCTTTTTTGCCATTATTAAACGTGACTTAGTGTTGGCCTTACGTCGTCGGTCAGAAATTGCCAACCCTTTGTTATTCTTCGTGTTAGTCATCACCTTGTTTCCTCTGGGCATTGGTGCGCAACCGCATTTATTACAAGCGATTGCGCCCGGTATTATTTGGGTGTCCGCCTTATTGGCCGCCATGCTATCTTTAGATAGCTTGTTTCGCTCAGATTTTGATGACGGTTCCTTAGAACAAATCTTATTAAGTGCGCATCCAACCTCATTGTTAGTCTTAGCTAAAATTGTCGCGCATTGGTTAGTCACCGGCTTACCCTTATTGATTGTCGCGCCGTTGTTAGCGGTGTTTTTAGGAATGCCTACCCATTCTTTAGGCATCTTATTATTGACCTTATTACTGGGAACGCCGGTGTTAAGTTTGATTGGCGCAATTGGCGTAGCTTTAACCGTGGGCTTACGTCGAGGCGGGATGATCTTGTCTTTATTAGTATTGCCACTGTATGTGCCCGTGTTAATTTTTGCTAGTAACGCGGTAGAGATCGCTAATACCGGCTTGCCTGTCACAGCACAGATTAATATCTTAATTTCTATTTTAGTCATGGCCGTGGTGTTAGCGCCATGGCCTACTGCCGCTGCTTTAAAGATGAGTCTTAATTAGTTACACAAACTATGGATAAAAAGACCTTAAGCGAGTCGGATATTTGTGCCAAATTCATTACGCCAGCCTTGATAAAAGCGGGTTGGGATGAAGGATTACAAATCCGCCGCGAGGTGAGTTTTACCAAAGGTCGTATTATCGTTAGAGGCAAACTGCACACCCGAGGTGTACAGAAACGCGCGGATTATATCCTGTATTTTAAAGCCAATATCCCCATTGCGGTTATCGAAGCCAAAGACAATAAACACAGTGTCGGGGCAGGGATGCAGCAAGCCTTAAACTATGCAGACACTCTGTGTGTGCCCTTTGTGTTTAGCTCGAATGGAGATGGTTTTTTACTGCATGATCGAACCGGCTTAGCCGAAAAGACCGAACACGCCTTAAGCCTGGATGCGTTTCCTAGTCCCACTGACTTATGGCAACGCTATTGTCATTGGAAAGGTTTAGAAACGCTTGATGCCCGACACACCGTTGAAATGCCCTATTACGATGATGGCACAGGCCGCGCTCCGCGTTATTATCAAGCTAATGCCATTAACAACACCGTTGAAGCGGTCGCCAAAGCCCAGCAACGTATCTTATTAGTCATGGCGACCGGTACCGGTAAAACCTACACGGCTTTTCAAATTATCTGGCGCTTATGGAAATCAGGCACCAAGAAACGCATTTTGTTTTTAGCCGATAGAAACATTCTGGTTGATCAGACCAAGAATAATGACTTTAAACCGTTTGGCGCAGCGATGACTAAGATCAGCAAACGCCAAATCGACAAAAGTTACGAAATCTACCTCTCCTTATACCAAGCCGTTACCGGCAGTGAAGAAGCTCAAAACATTTACAAACAATTCTCACCTGACTTCTTTGACCTGATTGTGATTGATGAATGTCATCGGGGCAGTGCCGCCGAAGATTCGGCATGGCGCGAAATTCTAGCCTACTTTTCTTCAGCCACGCATATTGGTTTAACCGCCACGCCCAAAGAAACTAAAGACGTTTCCAGCATCTATTATTTTGGCGAACCTATTTACAGTTACACCCTTAAACAAGGCATAGAAGATGGCTTTTTAGCGCCCTATAAAGTCGTGCGCATTGATATTGATAAAGACTTACAAGGCTGGCGCCCCACGAAAGATCAAACCGATAAATACGGTCAATTAATAGAAGATCGTGTTTATAACCAACAGGATATGGATAGAACCTTAGTCCTTGAAAAGCGCACCGAACTGGTAGCCCGAAAGATTACAGAGTTCTTAACCGCCACCGATCCGTATGCCAAAACCATCGTGTTTTGTGATGATATAGATCATGCAGAACGAATGCGTCAGGCCTTGGTGAATCTAAACCCAGAGCGGGTTAAAGAAAATCGAAAATACATCATGCGCATTACCGGTGACGAACAGGAAGGCAAAGCCGAGTTAGATAACTTTATTAATCCAGAAGAACGCTATCCCGTCATTGCTACTACCTCTAAACTGATGACCACCGGCGTGGATGCGCAAACGTGCAAATTAGTGGTGTTAGATCAACACATCCGCTCCATGACCGAGTTTAAACAAATCATTGGGCGTGGTACCCGTATTAACGAAGATTACGATAAATACTGGTTTACCATCATGGACTTTAAAAAAGCCACTGATCGCTTTGCCGATAAAGACTTTGATGGCGAACCGGTGATGATCTATGAACCCAAACCCGGTGAATCCGTCGTGCCACCTGATACCGATACCGATACTGACGTCGATGAAAACGGTAATCCCGTCTCACCTGACTCGGATAACGATGATCAACTTCCTCTCTTTGAGAATGAGGGGGTCGATGGAGAATTTTTCGAACCTAACAGCAAACGGGTAAAATACGTGTTAGGTGATGTCACCGTCTTCGTCGTTTCCGAACGCGTGCAATATTACGGCCCCGAAGGCAAATTAATCACCGAATCACTTAAAGATTACACCCGTACCACCGTGCGTAAAGACTACGGTTCTTTAGATGAGTTTTTACGCCGTTGGAGTAAAGCCGACCGCAAAGCCGCCATTATTAAAGAACTGGAAGTGCATGGTTTATTATTAGAACCCTTAGCCGAAGAAGTCGGTAAAGATTTTGATGCCTTCGATTTAATCTGCCATGTGGCTTTTGATCAACCGCCCTTAACCCGCCGAGAACGCGCAGACCAAGTTAAAAAGCGCAATTACTTTACCCAATACGGCGAACAAGCCCGGCAGGTGTTAGAAACCTTACTGGATAAATATCAGGATACCGGTCTGGAAAACATAGAAGACATTAAAATACTCACCTTAGACCCCTTCAGAAACATGGGCACCGCCAGTGAACTGGTGGCCGCGTTTGGCGGTAAACCCGCTTATTTAGCCGCCCTTTATGAACTCGAAAAACACCTTTACGCCTAACCGACTTTTGTTAACACACCCATGAGCATTTCCTCTACCATTAAATCCATCCAAGACATCATGCGTAAAGACGTGGGTGTGGATGGCGACGCGCAACGCTTAAGCCAACTGGTTTGGATGCTGTTTTTAAAAATATTTGATGACCGCGAAAGTGAATGGGAACTGCTACAAGATGATTATCAATCTCCGTTACCCGAAGCGTATCGGTGGCGCAATTGGGCCGCCCATGATGAGGGCTTAACCGGTGATGCCCTTAAATACTTTTTGGATAATGAGCTATTCCCCGCCTTACAACAACTAGAAGCCAAAGGCGGCGATCAACGTGCTTATGTCATTCGTTCCGTGTTTGAAGATGCCTACAACTACATGAAGTCTGGGCAACTTATTCGGCAAGTGATTAACAAAATCCAAGACGGAGTAGATTTTAACAAAGCCTCAGAACGGCATTTGTTTGGCGATATGTACGAACAATTACTCCGCGACTTACAAGCCGCTGGCAATGCCGGTGAGTTTTATACCCCACGCGCCGTCACCGAATTTATGGTGCAACAAGTTAATCCACAATTAGCTGAAAAAGTCATGGACCCCGCTTGTGGCACGGGTGGTTTCTTATCTTGTGCTATTGAACATATCCGTCGCCAACAAGTTAAAACCGTAGACGATGAAGCGGTATTACAAAACAGTATCTTTGGCATCGAAAAGAAACCCATGCCGCATTTACTGTGTACCACCAATATGATCTTGCATGGCATAGATGTGCCCAGCAATATCCGACATGACAACACCTTGGCTAAACCCTTAATCAGTTGGGGGCCTAAAGAGCGCGTGGATGTGATTGTGACCAATCCACCGTTTGGCGGTATGGAAGAAGACGGTATCGAAACCAATTTTCCGGCCACCTTTAGAACCCGTGAGACGGCGGATTTGTTCTTAGTGTTAATCATGCACCTGCTTAAAACCGGCGGTCGGGCGGCATTGGTTTTACCAGATGGCTTTTTGTTTGGCGAAGGTATTAAAACCCGCATTAAAGAAAAACTGCTAGAAGACTGTAACCTGCATACCATCGTGCGCTTACCCAATGGCGTGTTTGCGCCTTATACCGGCATTAAAACCAATCTACTGTTTTTTACCAAAGGCACACCGACGCAACAGGTCTGGTTTTATGAGCATCCTTATCCAGCCGGGGTGAAAAGTTATAACAAAACCAAACCGATGAAGATTGAAGAGTTTGTGCCAGAAGCTGAATGGTGGGGGCATGAAGCGGATAACTTTAACAGTCGTGAAGAAAATCAATACGCTTGGAAGATGAGTATTGAGGACATTAAAGCCCGTAATTACAACCTAGATTGCAAGAATCCGCATGTGGGCGAGCAAGAGATTCATGATCCTGAGGTGTTGTTGGCGCAATATCAAACGATGCAGGCTGATATTGCGGATTTACGGTGCCAACTAAAGAAGATACTTGCGGAAGCCTTGGAGAGACAGGCGTGAGTATTGAAAAGTTAATCACTGAGCATCTGGATATTTGGACGGCGGCAGATACTGAAAAGAAATCAGGGCGAGGCAGAAGCTCTGGGAATGCTGGCAGTATGTATGGCATTAAGAAACTGCGTGAGTTGATCTTGGAACTGGCGGTGCGTGGTAAGTTGGTGCCGCAAGATGCGAGGGATGAACCGGCTAGTGAGTTGTTGAAAAGGATAGCGGCAGAAAAAGCTAAGTTGATTGCTGAGGGTAAGATTAAAAAGAGTAAGCCATTGGCTGAGATAACGGAT
>CAIPDT010000077.1 GCA_903863905.1 uncultured Methylococcaceae bacterium | reverse complement strand
CTGTAACCTCTACTAACATACCTTTAACGCCTAAACTTATTTCATAGCACCACTTAGAGTACTAAAAACATCGTCAGTTTAATTTAGTTTGCACAGTCCCATGATCGTAAAGAGCCGCTTTCTTATCATCAACCCCTCAAATTCATCAACGATGACTGGTAATACGCAACCTTTTTAGGTTATAAAGATCCTATTCGTTAAACATGATCAATACCTCCCTTAAATAATGAAAACCCTGTACCCCGAAATAACGCCTTATCACACTTTTTTTCTTGAAACTGGCAGTCAGCATTTAGTGTATGTTGAAGTGAGTGGCAATCCTGACGGTATTCCGGTGATCTTTTTACACGGCGGTCCTTGTTCAGGTACCAAGCCCGATCATCGGCGGTTTTTTAATCCTAAGGATTATCGGATTATATTATTTGATCAGCGCGGTTGTGGTCAGTCCACACCGTTTGGCGAATTAGAGCACAACACCACGCAGGATTTAATTGACGATATGGAGCGGATTCGTCAACGCTTGGGCATTGAGCAATGGCTGGTGTTTGGGGGGTCTTGGGGGGCGGCTTTAGCCTTATTATATGCACAGCAACATACCGATAAAGTATTAGGGTTGGTCATTCGGGCGGTGTTTTTGGCTAGGCAAACGGATTTAGATTGGTTTGCAAAAGACGGGGTGTGTCGAATTTATCCAGAACTCTGGCAACGTTTAGTGGATAGTGTTTTTGAACACAGTCCTGATGTGGTGACCTGTTTATGGAACGCGATCATGAGTGAGGATGAAGTGGCACAACGTCGGGTAGCCAAAGAATGGATGGCGTGGGGGGCGCAAGTTGCTTTAGGGAATTTATATCAACCGCAAGCTCATCACAGTGAAGCCGTCACCGATAAAATGGTGAAGCAAGTGCGGATGGAATTACATTACGCACAACAACATTATTTTATTAAAGAAGCGCAAATTATAGACAATTGTAATTTATTAGTGGATATTCCCACTGTGATTATTCATGGTCGTCAAGATTTAGTGTGTCCTATTGAAGCTGGTTTAGTCTTGCATCAGGCCTTGCCGCAGGCGACTTATGTTATTTTGCCAAATGCCGGTCATATTGCTCAAGGTGAGGAAATGATTGATGCTTTAGTTAATGCGACGGATCAGTTTGCAGAAAAATTAAGAAAGTAAGCCTGATAGGATAGAATGACTGTTCTAGTGCGTGCGACTGCTTAAGGTGCGCGGTATGTTTGTTGGAAACTTGGATCGATAACTCTAAAAATGACACAGAAAAAACGCTTAATTATTGCGATGACCGGCGCAACCGGTGCCATTTATGGCGTCAGAATGTTGCAGGTGTTACAGGCGCAAGAAGAATGGGAAACGCATTTGGTTATCTCTGATGCCGGTGTGGTTAATTTAAAACATGAAATGGATATGAAGCGGGCCGAGTTATTTAAATTGGCGGATGTCACGCATGGAATTGATGATATTGCGGCCAGTATTTCCAGTGGCGGCTTTAAAACCGAAGGGATGATTATTGCCCCATGCTCAATGAAAACCTTGGCCGCTGTAGCGCATGGGTTTGGTGATAACTTAATTTCTCGTGGCGCTGATGTGGTATTAAAAGAGCGGCGTCGTTTAGTGGTGATGCCGAGAGAAACGCCGTTGAATCTAGTCCATATTAGAAACATGGCCGTTGTGACCGAGATGGGGGGAATTATGTTTCCACCCATGCCGGCTTTTTATAGTAAGACCGATTCGTTAACCGCGATGGTGAATGAAACCGTCGGTCGAGTCTTGGATATGTTCGGCGTTAATGTAGAGGGCTTATATACGCCTTGGGAAGGTTTGTAAGGTATAAGCGAAAACACCAAACCGTTCGTGCTGAGTAAGTCGTAGCATGAACGGTTTGGTGTTTGATGGTTCGACAGGCTCACCATGAACGGTAATGTCATCATGAGCGATTTTGATATGCTTAGCTTAAGACAATAACTTTGAGTTCTTACTATTTCTAAATACTAAGGGTTTTTCATTCTCAGCTAAAGCGCTGGCGGCGGCTGAATCAATCGCGTCTTGTATCACGCCATGACGCGGGGATTTGCTACATACTGGATCGGTGTTGTGCATATCACCGGTTAATAAAAAGGCTTGGCAATGACAGCCACCAAAGTCTTTATCTTTCTCATCACAACTGCGACACGGTTCTTTCATCCATTCCGTGCCTCTAAAGTAGTTAAAGGCTTTGGATTCATTCCAGATTTCTTCAACGCTGTAGTCTTTGACGTTAGGACAGTCTAAACCTGGGAGTTCACGAGCAGAATGACAAGGTAAGGCCACGCCATCGGGGGCAATCGTTAAAAAGGTCGTGCCCCAGCCATTCATACAGGCTTTGGGTCTGTCTTCATAAAAATCTGGAACCACGTAATAAATCTTCATTTTACCCGCGACTTGCTCTTTAAAGTCTTGGGCAATGGCTTCAGCTTTCTCAAATTGTGCTTGAGTCGGTAATAATTGATCGCGGTTCGTGTGCGCCCAGCCATAGTACTGCGTATTAGCCAGTTCTAAATAATCTGCGCCTAGTTCTTCTGCCATCGCTAATATCTCTGGCATTTGATGGATATTCTCACGATGTATTACCACGCATAACACCATCGGATAGCCGTGCTTTTTAACGAGATGTGCGACTTCTTTCTTATGATTAAAAGACGCAGTGCCCGCAATGTGATCATTGAGTTCTTGGCTACTGGCTTGAATACTCACTTGAATATGATCTAGCCCCGCTTCTTTTAGGGCGATGATTTTCTCTTCCGTTAAACCATAGCCAGAAGTGATTAAATTGGAATAATAACCTAGGTCTCGGGCGTGTTTAACCAATTCAGGTAGATCTTGTCGGGTTAGCGGTTCTCCACCCGAAAAACCTAGTTGTACTGCGCCCATTTTGCGGGCTTGGCTAAGCACACGTTTCCAGCCATCCGTGTCTAATTCAGCTTGATATTTTGTGTAATCAAGTGGATTAGAACAATACGGACATTGTAGTGGGCAGGCATAAGTGAGCTCTGCTAATAACCAACGCGGAGGCGTGGGCTTAGTTTTGGTTAATCCAGCCATTTTGTAATGCAACCTCTAAAAAAGCGGTAATGTCGTTAGTGAGTCCTGAGGTACTGAAAGCAGTTTCTAAATCGCT
>CAIPDT010000076.1 GCA_903863905.1 uncultured Methylococcaceae bacterium | reverse complement strand
GGGGGAATATATTTTATGAGCTTCCAATATACAGAAGCTACGTTAAATAGATTAATTAAATATTGGTTAAATACTTGTCTAATTTTACTTGCATTAGTTTATTTTAGACTAGCAGCCGACGTTGCGAATTTACCGATGGCGCAAGCATGGCGATCAATGGATGCTGGGGATATTCGTTTTAGAGTTATTAATGGTCAACATACCTATTTACTAGGGGTAGCAGTTGTAATGCTATTCCATAAATACTTGGTAAATAACGAAACAAAACCATCAAAGATAATTACGGCACTTTTTATAATTGCAGTTATTGTTTTACAACATCGCTCCGTTTGGATGGCTACTTTTGTCGCAATGATTTCAAGCTTAGCACTTCCAAGCATCAAAAAAACCAAAGTTATTAATAATTTAATAATTATCTCTATTATGGGCATAATATTACTTATACCCGTAGTATATATGGGCTACGCTGATAAAATTATTAGCAATATTTTCTTATCTGCAGAAAGAGCAACAAGTCTAACAACAGGCACCTTCGGCGCCAGAGTATCGGGGTGGAAAACAATACTCTACTATTTCTCACATCAGAATTTTTTACACCAGCTTTTGGGCGATCCTTTCGGCAGTGGGTATGCCAGAAGTAAAATCGTGCCCCATAACTTTTATTTTCAAGCACTTCTCCGTGTAGGAGTCTTGGGTACCTTTGTACTGTTGCTTACCTATTTAATTACAATGGCTAAGTTATTTATCAAACTAGCTAAAAAAGATGACACAAACATCTATCTTTCTTTATTTTTAATGCTGATGATCGGACAACAAACTTTTTACGTACCCTATGGACAACAAGCTGAACACGGTATTATTTTAGGAATTGCAATTAGTCTAGCAAAACGAAAAAAACTACTGAGTAACTTAAATAATACGAAATCACAGTCACAATACTTTATAAACACCACCCCTAGATTAGAGAAAGATGTCAACAAAACATAATTTTGCAACACTTGACGCTTTTAGAGGTATAGCTGCACTTATAGTTGTAACAAGACATACCCCCGAATATTGGGGGGGGGGGGGGGAGTATGATTTCACATTCTTATCTAGCCGTTGATTTGTTTTTTTTATTAAGTGGCTTTGTAGTCAGCTCTGCTTATGAAAAGAAAATAGCAACCAAACAAATGACTATTATTTCCTTTTGTAAAACACGAGTTATTAGACTTTACCCACTTTACTTATTTGCGTTATTGTTCAGCGCAGTGATTCTCGCACCAAAGTCTGCATTTATGAGCGGCAATACAAATCTTATTATTGATTACTTTACTAGCTTTTTATTTAATCTGTTTTTTTTGCCCTACAAAACCATAAATAACAATAGTTTTTTTGCAATTAATGGCGTCTCATGGTCTTTATTTTTTGAGTTAATCGTCAATTTAATATATTGTATTTCTCACAAATATTTAAGTCTTATTTTACTTTTAGTAACAATGTTTGTAACAGGATTCATTTTATTCTTAACTGCAAAAACAATGGATGGAATTGATTATGGTTACACT
>CAIPDT010000075.1 GCA_903863905.1 uncultured Methylococcaceae bacterium | reverse complement strand
TGTTGGGAGTAGGGCTTGTTCTGTTGGGAGTAGGGCCTGTTCTGTTGGGAGTAGGGCTTGTTCTGTTGGGAGTAGGGCCTGTTCTGTTGGGAGTAGGGCTTGTTCTGTTGGGAGTAGGGCTTGTTCTGTTGGGAGTAGGGCTTGTTCTGTTGGGAGTAGGGCTTGTTCTGTTGGGAGTAGGGCCTGTTCTGTTGGGAGTAGGGCCTGTTCTGTTGGGAGTAAGGCTTGTTCTGTTGGGAGTAGGCCCTGTTCTGTGTAGAGTAGGGCGTGTTCTGTGTAGAGTAGGGCGTGTTTTGCTTGGGATAGGGTAAATTACTTTTTTAATCAGTAGGTTACCTTAAATTACATGGATTAAGGTTAGAGTATTTGATGCCATCCGTCAAGGGGAAAATTATTTATTTTTAAGTTGAATTATTTCTTTCTCTTTGGCGGAGCTTTGATGGGTGCTGATGGACAAAAGGGCAGTGCTTATAGAGGATGAGCAGAAATCCGCTTAAATAACCGCGCTTAACTTAATGAGCAGCGCCGTAATAAGTGCTGTTTAAATAAATCTTACTAAGCCCCTTATAGGGGCTTTTTTATACTAGCTTTGAATAGTGTGAGCAACTCACAGAATTAAACTCACAGTATTCACAGTATTTCTCTAGCGGCTTCTTCTATTACATTATCTGGTACACCATGCCTTTTTAGTGCTGCTATAAGTTGAGTTGTCGCACTGCTTAAATACCTGGCCTCATCATTGCGCAAACCCTCACTAATATATAATTTAAGTAGTGTCTGATAGCCAGAAAAACCCTTATGCGGGGCGATTTCTTTCATTGACTCTACAACATCAACAGGAATGCGTAAAGTAATAGAGGTCATTGGCCTATCTTTATTTAAGCGTTTTTTTAGGCGTTCAGAAAGCATAATTAAGCTCCTCGTTAGGTTCAGTGCGTCGCGCTGAAATAATTCTAATGGCAGTTTCTTCAATCTCGATATGAACCACATAAAGCAGTCTGCCTGTGCCATCAAAGCCAATGGCCGCGTCTCTCGCCTCATCATTACGTGAGGCGGTCATTATTACCAGCATTGGGTCTAAGAAAACCGCAGCGGCTTCTTCAAATTTAACGCCATGTTTTCGCAAATTTTTCTTTGCCTTGGCTTCGTTCCAGACAAATAACTCGCCGTCTATTTCAAAATTAATATCCATAGAGCTATTTTAAATTAAGTATTTACATTGTCAATACTCTATTGCTACTAACTATTAAACAACCCTGACATAGCAGGAAAATCTAAGATTTAACAAGTCCGGCTTGGGCGGTGCTTTGATAGGTGCTGATGGACAAAAGGGCAGTGCCTATGAATATTCCACACCATTACCTATAGCCTACGGGATTTGGGATCTTGCAAAAGCATTAGGCTTTACCGGTGGCAAAGTATTGGACCCCTGCTCAGGCGTGGGTATTTTTGGTGCAACAGCGCCAGAAAATGCTTTGGTCGATGCAGTTGAATTGGATAAAACCAGTGTTTTGGTCAATAAGCTGGTAAATAGTTGCTAAACAAAAAAGATATCACTGTGATCGCAGCTCCTGAGCGTGGCTTGGACTTGAATGTTAAGTCGGTCGCCGAACGCATTATGAAGCTGGCCGTAAAGAATAGTCCCGCCTTTATTCGCGCTAATGCGAACCGTGCTGAAAAGCTGGCAGTCATCGAGGCGCTTAAGGTTGAAATACCAGCGCTGGAAAAAGAATTGGCCGATGCGCAGCTTGAACTGGAAGTGGCTAAGGTTGAGAGTGAGAGCCGGGTGGCGGTTGATCCGGTCTTATCTGAGTCAAAAAATAAGGTCAATCTTGAGTGGAGCGAAGCAAGTGATGTTGAGAATAAGGACTTTAGTACCTTAAATGAATTACAGCAATTCATGCGTGAAGAGTACGAGAACGACCCTGCTAACCTGCCGGATAGCGGCTATGACAAACATAGATTTACAATCTTGGACACTAAAAGCATTAGGATTGATGTTGGCATAAATAAGGGTGACTTCAATCCATTTGTGGATAACCTATCCAAGTATTTAATTGCTGATGGCTACGATGTTGACGTTGAGGCGGACTTGCCCGGTATTGGGAGTGCTGACCCAGAGCCTATTGGCACGCTTGAAAATCTTCCTGTAGGAATGGGCGTAATGCCTGTAGATGGCGGCTATGCCATAACCGAGCAAGGTATCATTAATGAAAGTTATGGAGTTTTTGGCTCAATCAATGAAGCCCACAAATTTGCAATGACAATTGCAGATAATCATGCAACAGGGCCAATAAACGAAGAATCAGCAAAAGCCGCCTTTAACAGATATGAGGATGCGTTATCGAAAGTACAGAAAGGCAGTAACAGTAAAGCAAAAGGCAAAGAATTAACCATTGCAAAAAAAGAATATGAGGATGCCAAGATAGCATTACAGCCAATGGGTGAATGGATGCTTGCGCAGGCAAATAAAACGCTTTCAGACGTTTCTCAAGCACTTACATTGCCTTATGGCTATTTAAGAACTCAGCCTAACTTGGGGGGTAAGTTCATTTCTGGAAACGTAAATAGCGTTAATCAGATATCGCTGTATATTCGCAACGATACTGTAGATAAAGAAGATGCTAATCAGTTCTCTATTGAGGTTAGAGTTTCTGTAGACAGACCTAACGTATTTATTCATTTCACAAAAGGCATTCAGTTTGGATTTAGAGGCGAGGATATTAAAGTTTTTGGTAATTCAGGCGTACTTACAACTGCAACTTATGAAAAACTTACCCAAGCCATTAACGCTTCTTTACAATCAGCAATCGATAAGGTTGTCGATTCACTAAATTCTACAAATTCAGGCACCAATGAGCAAACGAACGAGCAAGCAGAAGTTGAGAAGGAAGCAGAAGCGGCAGGAACGGAAGGTGGTGGAGCAAAAGGGAAAATAGAATCAGTAGAAGAGCTGGTTGATATTGCTTTATCAAGAAAAGACGGCAATAAAGCCTTTGCTGAAATTGGTGAAATTACGCAGGATGTGGCTGAAAAAGTTAAGCAAGTGACTGGTATCGATGTGACTGGGTGGGTTCATGGCATAGATGAGGCTGCTATCAGGCATATTATCAAGGAACATGGTGACAATTTAGTTGAGGAATCAAGAGGACAGGTAGCAGTAACCCCACAGGACATAAGCAGAATAAATGAAATAGTACAAAATCCAGATTCTATAGAAAAAGGTGATCCATTGCCTAATGGGAATGAAACCGTTATCTACAAGAAAACAATCGAAGGAACGTCTATTTATGTGCAGGAAATGAGAGATGGTAGAAGAAAATTAACGGCAAAGACCTTGTGGAAGGTTCGTGCTGTGCCGCCTGCTACAGTCGAAACTGGCTTGGTGCATACGTCCGAAACGTCCAGTACGCAACCCCCACAAGATGATAAAAATATACCACAACCAAAAAATAATGCAATAACTTCAGTTGAAATTGAAAAAGAGCTTGAGGATTTAAAGCCATTAATCGGAACTAGGGCATTTGACGACAAAATAGACCCGCTGATTGAAAAGATATTCGCCGCTGGATTGATGCCGGATTATGAGCCCCAATTAGTTGAGCTGGATAGATTACACGGCAATGCTAAAGTTGCTAAGCACAGAGGAATTTAATCATGGCCTTATCAATTATTGAATCACGCGCTATTAACAATCGTATCAGTACTAACTTGGACACTCTAAATTCCGGTAATTTACTCATCTTGCAATCGAGATCTATTAACCAGTCGATTGATGAAGATATGGCCTTGTTAAATTGGGATAAATTTGATCGTGAGCAAAGTAACAGGCATGGCCTTGAACCAGACGGCAAAGACAACGAAGTCAAGACCGCAAAAGGCACCAAGATAGTTACCGGATTTATGGTGATTGAAGCCTCAAAGTTGATTGTCTCCCATGATGAGCAAGGTAATGCAAACCCCGATTACCCGCAGGAAATGCAGCCGCGTGACCGTGCCAGAGATACCTCGCAAGCACAGATAGCGCGTATTGCCAAAAACCTTGACCCGGATATGCTGGGACGTACCCGGGTAGTCTATCAAGGTGCGCCGATTATCGGTAAAGACGGCGTAGTTGAATCCGGCAATGGGCGGGCAATGGCAATCACACTGGCTTATAAATTAGGCAAGGCCGATGAATACCGTGCCTGGTTGCTGGATATTGCTGATATGTACGGCTTGAACCCCGACAAGATTGAACACATGAAGTGCCCGGTATTGGTACGGGTACGCAAAACCGATGTAGACCGCGCTCAGTTTGCTATTGAGGCTAATCAATCTGATATGCTGGCAATGACCGCCACTGAAAAAGCCAAGAGTGATGCTGCCCGGTTAACGGATGCCATTATCAGTAAATTATCCATCGAGGGTGATTTGACCGCCGCCAGTAACCGTGATTTCATCATGGCCTTTTTACAGTCTTTGGGTGACGATGAAACCGCCGGTTTATTGACAACCAGTGGGCAACCTACCAAACAGCTTTATGACCGCGCACAAGCGGCAGTATTCGCTAAAGCCTATAATGATGATCGCTTGCTGGAGTTAATGGCCGATGCTGAAAAACCTGAAATAGCCAACATCATCAAATCACTAAACCAAGCCGCGCAGCCGTTTATCACGGCACGTAATATCAGTGAGCACGCAACACACGCCACTACGCAAAAGATTGGTGATGCTATCGACGTATCACTGGATCAACAAGCCGTTGACGCGATTGTTAAAGCCACTGAGATGCTGAAAAAGGCTAAAGATAGTGGAATGCCTATTGAGGAACTGATCAAGCAAAGTGACTTGTTTGGTGGCGTTGATCCGGTTGTCGCACAAATGGCCTTGTTCATTAAAGAAAATAACCGTAGCCCGGCAAGAATGGGCGCAGCGTTTGTGGCAATGGCTGAATTTGTCGTTAAAGAGCTTGAAAGCCGCCAGAATGCAAGTCTGTTTGAAGATGATGCGCCTATTGATATGGTTGACGTGCTAAAGGCCACTAACGCGCAATTGCAAAAGCAGTATGGTGAAGATGTAAAAGCTATTGGCGGTACGGGTGGTTTTATTGATATGTTTACCGAAACGCGGGGGCAGAAAGCGGATAGAGAGGCGTTCTTGGCAAGGGAGGCTGCTAATGAAGACCAGCAAGCCGATCCAGTAGCTACAGCTAACATAAACGCCTCCTCGGTATCTGATGCAATCAAGCAAAAGGCAATTAAGTACCTGCAAGAAAATCCAGCGAGCCATGAGATACCTGTTATTGCCAAGAAGTCGATGACTGCCATTATGGAAAATATTAAGACCGCTTTATTTTCTGAAATTAAGGCATTAAGCCCGTTGTTTGTTAATGGCGAAGAAGGTCGCGGTGATTTATTGCGGATTGATGCGGCAGATAGAAGCTATTTAAACATTCAAATACTTAATGATAATGCAGCGATAACAGGCTGTAAATTAAGCTTCAATGTTATGGATGAGCGAACCGGATTAAATAATAAACTATTCGACTTCACATCAACCATCGAAGAACTCAGGCAATGGGGCTTTGCCCTACCCTTTGACTTGGATGTTAAAACCTTTGTTGCCAATGTTATTAAGCCGGTAGTCGATGAATTTTTAAGTAAAAAAATGATTGAAAATGAACCTGAAACAGAGAACGAACCCGTACCGGTTCCCAGCGATAGTGACGAGACTGTTACACCTGCGAGCGAAGACTCAAACGAAGTGGATAACCAGACTGAAGAACAGGGCAGCGAAACCAAAGCGGTGGAAGATTTGGTGCCAAAAATAACCGGCAACACTGAAATCGACCGCCAGAAGTCCAAGCTGTTAGGGCTGCAAAACCTTCAAGAGCGCATGAAAGCGGTTAACAAGATTGTTAATAACAAAAAACTTACCAGTGAGCAAAAGAAATCAGCCTTAACCGATGCCGGATATACTGGCAATATCGTGATGGTTGATGCTGCACCAAGATGGAGTAATGGCAAGCTTGGTTATGAATCCTACGAGCTATCCAACAATAACGCTAATATT
>CAIPDT010000074.1 GCA_903863905.1 uncultured Methylococcaceae bacterium | reverse complement strand
GAGACCAGCAACACGTCATGAACAAAAAAACTATGAGAGTGAATTATGAAAGACGAATATGATTTTTCTAATGCGGAGCGCGGTAAGTTTTATCAATCCGGTGCTCAATAGAATATTCCTGTTTATTTAGATCAAGACGTCGAAAGTTGGTTTGCTGAGAAAGCCAGAATTAAAGGGGTTGAGTTACAAAGCCTTATTAATGAATTGCTACGTAAAGATATTTCTCTTATCCAAGAAGTGACAGGGAAAAACTAGATTGCGTCTTTAAAATGTGGGTTTAGATTTCGAGTTTTTAAACAATCTTTAGCCCTAAAAGTTGCTGGAAAGGCTGAAAATCTTTATCTGAATGTAATAACGAAATATCGTTTTCTATGCAGAAGGTAGCAATCATTGTATTTAATGAGCGGTCACTTCTATTTTTAAACCAGTAGCTTTTAAAATACGTACGAGTGTTTTTATAGTTGGATTACCTCTTTTGGACAGGGTTCTATAGAGAGTTTCACGAGATAATTCTGTTTTTTCTGCGATAGTTGCCATGCCACCCCTAGCATCTACAACTTTTCTTAATGCTGATAGATAGGTTGCAGGATCATCATCTTCACTTGCGGCATTTAAAAAATCTGCAGCAAATTCAGCGTCCTTAAGTTGTTCAAACAACCAATCATTATGTTTATTTTCTATTTTCATTTGTGCCTCGCGTTTGCCAGTCTTTCCAACGAGATATTGCTTTCGTAATGTCTGCTGACTGAGTGCTTTTATCACCACCATTGCATAACAGGATGACTTTCTTGTTTTCTATTGCGTAATAAACTCGATAGCCAGGCCCACAATCAATCCGCAATTCCCACACACTTTCACCGACTGATTTACAATCTCCAAAATTCCCATTTTCTAGACGTAATAATCTTGCCGCAATTCTAGCTAGACCTTGTCTATCCTTAATGCTATTTAACCAATTCGTAAATAGGTTATTTCCGTTTAGATCTACATAGTGTTTTAATTCATACATGGGTCTAATGTAGCTTAAGAGCTACTATAAATCAAATTAACTTTGCTATTCCGGTTTGGTTACTGGCAGAAAATCTATTAGTCGATGATAATGACTACGTGCATCATTATAAAATGCGTGATGAACAGGGCCAGATTTTAAAACCACACGGTGGCATTTGGTTGTTGGAACTAAAAAAGTTTAATGCGAATCAGGTTGAAACTGAAGACCAACGTTGGTTAAAATTCTTTAAAGACGGTGAACGTTTAAATGATGAAGCCTTACCCGATTGAATGATTACTCAGGAGATGAAACAAGCCATGAGCACCTTAAGTACGTTTTCAGAAAAAGATCAGCAATATTATCAATACCAAGCCCGCCAAGAATACTTACGTGAACAACGCACTATTCAATCGGAGTTGGAACAGGCTAATAAGCGTGAGGAAGCGGCTAGAAATCGGGAAGAGGCTGCGAACAAGCGGGAAGCTTTGGCCTTAGCAGAGATTGAGCGCTTAAAAGCATTATTGGCTCAGACTGTCTTGCCAGACTCTAAACAACAAAATACCTAGCTATATGCGGTTAATAAAAAAGTGTGCTGAATTACCTATGCTAGATGAACACAGCCCTGAAGAAACATTCAGGTATAAGCAAAACCATATGGATGTTTGGGACAACCAATGAGCAACCCATCCTCCAATACTACGAGCAGTGCCCCACCTGAATTATTAGAGGCATTGCGTGGCTTAATTACCCAAACCCGCCAGCAGTTACTACGTAGAGTGGATGTGGCGCAGGTACAGACCTATTGGGGTATCGGTAGGCATATCGTGGAATTTGAGCAAGGAGGACAAAACCGAGTTACCTATGGCAAGCAGTTACTCAGTCGGCTTGCCGAATCACTCACTCGTGAATTTGGTAAAGGTTTTGACGAACGCAATTTGCGAAATATGCGTGCCTTTTTTCAGCACTTTCCAAATTGGAGCGCAGTGCGTTCCGAATTGAGTTGGACTCATTATCGCTTATTGCTCAGAGTGGATGGCTCTAAAGCCCGTGATTGTTAAATCAAGTCTCAACTAAAGACACAATAAAGTCGCTGAAGGAACTTCAGCGACTTTATTAAAGCTAACCCGATTCAGAGCTAATCTACTGTCTTAAACGGCTTCGT
>CAIPDT010000073.1 GCA_903863905.1 uncultured Methylococcaceae bacterium | reverse complement strand
AATTATGAGGATGATATGACCGTGTGTGGCGAGGCGGATAATATTATCACCGCCCTGAGTGAAATTAAGCTCACAAAACCGGATGCGGCTATTATCGATCTTAACTTAAAAGGATCGGGCGGACTGGAACTGATCAAAAGTCTAAAAACACATCATATTCAACTTCCTGTGTTGGTTTTGTCGATGCTTCCGGAAACCTTGTCTGCAGAACGCGTGTTACGTGCGGGTGCTAAGGGGTATATTTCTAAGTCGGCAACCCCCGCTGATGTTCTTAACGCAATAAGAAAGGTATTCGACGGGCAAGTCTAGGTCAGTGAACTTATTAATACCTCGATTTTGGATAGGGTGGGGCAGGTAGGCGTGTCTTGAGGTCAGAGTAAACTTAACGATCGTTTTTCTGTATGGATGCATTATTTCAGAGCAAACGAAATGGCTCAACTTACCAGAGTATGCTCAGTAGGAGTTTCACAATATAGCGAATGGGCACGCTCTTGGCCGGTCGATTCAAGTCTTGACTGAAAGATGAAGAAAGCTTACTAGCCAAACAAGTTGAAGAAGAACGAATACGTCGTGAAAATACTGTATCAACGACAGCGGGATAAGCAACGGGTAATTTGGAGGCTGTTTTCGATGAAAGTAAGACACATTAAAGTTAGAGCCAATAAATACTCTAAACTTCATCGGCGGGTACCAACTGCAATCGACTAAAGTAATGGGTGGTTGCAAAATATGACAACCCCATACTGCTTTGTTAGTTTTTAATGGGTTCAATGAGGTGTATGTAGCCATTGGTGTCAATATGCTACAATTACCTACAAATAAACTCTATTAATATTGATGCCTGTGTCTTACCAACAATCTCAACAAAACTATACCTGGAAATCAATTTATAAGATTGCTTTAGAGCATAAAAAAGCGCTGATTTATTCGCACATTATTGCAATTTTTGCAACGATTGTCAGTGTTCCGGTGCCGTTATTAATGCCCTTGTTAGTGGATGAGGTGTTACTTAAGAAGCCAGGTTTAGTGATTGAATGGATTGATTATTTTGCCCCGATAGAGTGGCGTTTACCCGTGCTTTATATCTCCGTTATTTTGGTGATTAGTTTATTACTTCGACTTATCGCCAGTGTCTTTAATATTATTCAAGCGCGATATTTTTCTATTATCTCCAAAGATATTGTCTATCGTTTGCGTCAGAAAATGATTAATCATTTACAAACCATTTCGATGTCCGAGTACGAGAGTTTAGGCACGGGGACGGTGGTGAGTCATTTGGTTAAAGATTTAGATACCATTGATTCGTTTATTGGTACCACGGTCAGTAAATTGTTGGTGGCGATACTGACGATTATCGGCACGGCGGTTATTTTGTTGTGGATGCACTGGCAATTAGGTTTGTTTATTTTATTACTGAATCCGGTGGTGATTTACTTTACCCGAGTGGTCGGTGGCCGAGTTAAAGATCTTAAGGCTAAGGAAAACTCCGCTTATGAAGTGTTTCAGCAATCTTTAACCGAAACTTTAGAAGCCATCCATCAAATTAGAGCCAGTAATCGAGAACAGCATTATTGTCAGCAGTTGGTTGAATCCGCACGTTCTGTTAAGGATTATTCAGCGGCGTATGCGTGGAAAAGTGATGCGGCGTCGCGGTTAAGTTTTTTAGTGTTTTTGTTTGGTTTTGATATCTTCAGAGCTTGCGCCATGTTAATGGTGTTTTATTCTGATTTAACCATTGGTCAAATGTTGGCGGTGTTTGGTTATCTGTGGTTTATGATGGCTCCCGTGCAAGAAATCTTAGGCATACAGTATGCTTTTTATGCGGCTAAGGCTGCTTTGTTTCGGATTAATCGGTTAAATGCGTTAAAGCAAGAACCCTATTATCCTCATCTTAAAAATCCGTTCTTAGATAAGAAAACTGTGGCTATCAGTGTGGATAATTTACATTTTAGTTACGGTGAAGAAACGGTTTTAAATGGTATTCAGTTACAGATTAAAGCAGGCGATAAAGTCGCGTTGGTGGGCGCTAGTGGTGGCGGTAAATCGACTTTAATCCAAACGTTGATTGGCTTGTATATTCCTAATGTGGGTCAAATAAGCTTTGATAACGTGCCCATTGAGCAAATAGGTTTAGATGTGGTTCGAGAAAATGTGGTGACGGTGTTACAACATCCGGTTTTATTTAATGACACCATTCGTGCGAACTTAACCTTAGGTAAGGTGGCGAGCGATGCGGTGTTATGGAAGGCTTTAGAGATTGCGCAATTAAAAGATACCGTTAAAGAACTAGACCAAGGTTTAGATACGGTGGTGGGGCGCTTAGGGATGCGCTTATCAGGCGGACAGCGTCAACGTATGGCCATTGCACGTATGGTGGTGGCTGATCCTAAAGTGGTTATTTTAGATGAAGCGACTTCTGCTTTAGACAGTGAAACGGAGTTTAAACTGCATCAAGCTATGACGGCTTTTTTAAAGGATCGAACCACCATTATTATTGCGCATCGGTTAAGTGCGGTTAAACAAGCCGACCATGTGTATGTGTTTGAGCAGGGCATTATTTGTGAACAAGGCCAGCACGATACATTAATTAATCAAAAAGGCTTGTATGCCAAACTCTATGGTGAATATCAGTAAGTGGGCGTGTACTTATATCAGTCTAGTGTACTGATGATTGTGTTAAATCGAATGATTTAATACCTTTTTTTTGCTTTTATAACCTTTCAATTATGACCCACGTTTATGATTTACATTGCCATTCTTTGGCATCAGATGGTGCTTTATCTCCTACAGCGCTTGTACAGAGAGCACAGCAAAACGGGGTGACCGCCTTAGCGTTAACCGATCATGATACAACAGCGGGGTTGGCGGAAGCACAAGCCTGTGCAACGGCGATAGGGCTGCATTTTATTCCCGGTATTGAGTTATCGACTAATTGGGAAAATAAGTGTTTTCATATTGTCGGCTTAGGGATTGATCCTAATTACCCGCCTTTAGCTGAAGCGACGCACAATTTACAAACGACCCGTTTAGAACGGGCTGAACAAATCGCTTTAAAACTAGAGAAGAAGCAAATCTTTGGTGCGTTTGAAGCAGTTAAAGAAGCGGCAGGGGAGGGCATGATTACTAGAACGCATTTTGCTGATTTTTTATTATCGCAATTTCATGTTTCTACTCAACAGGAAGCTTTTGATCGGTATTTAGCGAAAGGGAAGCCAGCTTATGTATCAACGTCTTGGGCCGATTTATCTCAAGCCGTTAGTTGGATTACAGAAGCGGGTGGTGTCGCCGTTTTAGCGCATCCTTTACGCTATAAATTAACCGCTAATTGGATAAGGCGCTTATTAACTGAATTTAAAAAAGTGGGCGGGCAGGGCATTGAAGTCATTACTAGCCGAATGAATCCTGATGAAATACGTGTAGCAACGGACTATGCGCTGCGTTTTGACTTAGTGGGCTCTGTGGGCTCAGATTTTCATAATGCTACCAATCCTTATGTGGAGTTAGGGCGTTTAGCGCCCTTGCCAGACAAAGTAAAGCCGGTCTGGGATTTGTTAACCTTAAATCATGAATGATTATTTGATAGTGTTGGTATGGGAATCTTAAAAAAACTCGCGTCACAAACGGCCATTTATGGCTTAAGCAGTATCTTTGGGCGTTTTCTTAATTATCTGTTAGTCCCTTTATATACCTATTATTTTTCTGCGGCAGAATATGGCGTTGTGTCCGAGTTTTATGCGTATGCAGGTTTCTTTTCTGTAGTGTTGTTATTTGGTTTTGAAACCGGTTACTTTCGATTTAGAAATAAAGCCGAGCTACAACGAGATGTGGCGTATTCCACCGCATTGATTTTTGTTTTAGTGCTTAATGTAGCCTTCTTTGGGTTGATCCTGGGGATTAATACTCGACTTTCTGCAGCGCTTAACTATGCGCAGCATCCTGAATATGTGTTGAGTTTTGCACTGATTCTAATGT
Source organism: uncultured Methylococcaceae bacterium (assembly GCA_903863905.1). Lineage (GTDB taxonomy): Bacteria > Pseudomonadota > Gammaproteobacteria > Methylococcales > Methylomonadaceae > Methylobacter_C. Next base: position 22,284 of record CAIPDT010000073.1, on the reverse strand, counting down.
TGGATGCCATTGCCTCTATTCCTTTTGCACGGTTGCGGGCTGAGAATAAAGCCTTTCGCTTTGCTGGTATTAAAATCATCGAAATTGGCGTGACGGTGTCGTTAAGTTTGTTTTTTATTATTGCTTGTCCTAAGTTAGTGCAGATGTATCCGCAGTCCGCGCTTAATACTATTTATAGACCGGACATTGGCATAGGTTATATCTTCATTGCTAACTTAATGGCCAGTGCGGCTAAGTTCCTTTTATTGGCGCCGCAATTAAAAGGGTTATGTTGGGGCTTTGATCGGGTGTTGTTTGCCAAGATGTGGCGTTATTCCTTGCCTATGGTCGTGATTGGTTTTGCAGGCATTATTAATGAAATGCTGGATAGAGCCTTATTAAAGTATTTGTTACCGTATGACGCGCAAACGAATATGAAAATGCTCGGTATTTATAGCGCTTGTTATAAATTATCTATTTTAATGTCGTTGTTTATTCAAGCATTTCGCTATGCCGCAGAACCTTTTTTCTTTGCGTATGCGGATAAAAGTGATGCTAAACCTATTTATGCTAAAGTCCTGAAGTTTTTTGTTATATTTTGTGTGTTTATTTTTTTATTAGTCACCTTGTTTATTGATTTCTTTAAATACTTTGTCGGTGAGGAATATAGAGCGGGCTTGCAAGTGGTGCCTGTCTTATTGATGGCTAATTTATTCTTAGGTATTTATGTCAATTTATCGATTTGGTATAAATTGACGGATCGAACATTGTTGGGAGCGGGGGTATCTTTGTTGGGTGCTTTGTTAACCATTGGTTTAAATATCTTATGGATACCCGAATGGGGTTATGTGGGGTCAGCTTGGGCTACCTTGGCCTGTTATGGCATGATGGCGTTGGTGTCTTATTTATTGGGCAGACATTATTATCCTGTCGCGTATGAAGTTAAACGGATCAGCGCGTATATCTTATTAGGCGTCGGTTTATATGGTGCGCGTGGGGTTTTGCCGGTGAGTGAGGGTTGGCAACATCCTATATTATTATCAGCCGAGTTATTACTGTTGTATCTATTAATCGCGCTGTTATTTGAAGGTCGAAAGTATCGGTTATTTAATCAACCTAGGTGATAGTTGGGGTTATAAAAAAGCTTTTTAGCGGGCAATAAAAAGCCCGCATAAAGCGGGCGCGTTGTGTACGTATATTTTTATTATTGTTTTTTACTGCGTGTACACATCAACTTAAGATGCGTTATTTCTTTATTATTGTTATCTGCCCAAAGGCAGTATCTCCCCCTCTTTAAACTAGTTATTCACTAGCTCAGCCCCTAAAAGCTGTCGCATTGTAAACTTAAAATTCAAGATTGTATACCTAAAAAGAAAATTAACAGTTAATTGCTAGGGGTTTTTTAAAAGTCCTAAATTAAACAAATAGTTAGATATTAATAATTTTAGTGCTTATCCGTGATAGCGCGAGATGATGAAGTCGTTTTTTCTTGCCAAAGAGCCGTTAACGATTCCTTTTTGCCTCAATTTGTTGGGCGTAAAAGAAGTTAAGACGTTCGCTTAAAATAGAAGATAATTGAAAGTTAAGTCCTTTGGAGGCTTGGGCTAATTTAATTTGTAAAATAGCATCTGGGGTTTCTCCCATTGCATAATAATATTCCGCTAAATAGCGATGCGATTCCGCAAGTTGGTGCAGGTCACTATACGTTTGTGCTAACAGTTCCCAATAATTGGGTAGACGTTGCATTTGTGGACTTAAGGATAGTAAATTTTGTCGAGCTAAGTCAGGCTTTTCTGTTTTTAATAAGGCGGCAATATATTCTAATTTAATCGCATCGTTTTCAGGAAATTGTTCCGTTAACTTTTGATAGCGCATTACCGCAAGCGTGTAGTTATGCTCATTAAAGGCCGTGCGCGCTAAGCCGGTTGCATATTGAGGTTGGGCGGGGTATTCATGAGCTAAGGCTTGAAACTGGGCTTCAGCCTCTTTAAACTTTTCGGCTTTAAGGGCCAGTAACGCTTGTCCATATCGAGCTACCGTGCGTTGTTCAAGCGTCCCTTGTGATATTCTGGCTTGAAAATAGTCTGCGGCCGCACCGGTATTGTTATCTGAAATGACGCGAATTTTAGCTTTGGTTAATTGATAACCTAAAGAATCGGGATATTGCTTGTAAGGATAAGTTTCTGCTCGGCCTCGGGTATCAGAAATACGTGATTGCGTAACCGGGTGGGTTCTTAAAAACTCGGGTATACCTTGACCATAATAGCGCGTGGCTTGCTGTAAGCGTTCAAAAAAGATAGGCATACTGCGGGGATCGAAATCAGAAGCGGCTAAGGTTTGCATACCTACGCGATCGGCTTCTTCTTCGTTGGCGCGGGTAAAATTAATTTGAAATTGAATGCTTCCGCCCATGATAGCCATGATAGCAGCTTGCCCCATAGCCGGTGATTGGCTACCTAATAAAATAGCCGCTAACATCCCTGCAGCAGAAGGGATAGATAAACGTCCGGCCGCTTCTGCAGCTCTAAATAAATGCCGTTGCGTAACGTGAGATATTTCATGAGCCATAACTGAGGCAAGTTCACTTTCGGCTTCTGTCATGAGAATCAAGCCTGAGTTAACGCCAATATAACCACCTGGACCGGCAAAAGCGTTAATATCATTTTCCATGACCACAAAGAAATGGAAAGGATGGCTAGGGTCATCACAATTAAGGGCTAGATTTTGACCAATGGTCTGAATATATTCTTGAATTTCGGCATCTTGGTTAACGGTAATTTGCGAATGCAGACTTCTAAAAAACTCTTCGCCAAATTCTTTTTCTTCAGCCGGTGACATGAGAGTCCCAGATGAATCTCCCATATCTGGTAAGTCGATTTTTTTAATGTCAGAAATAGGGCGCCCTTGATTGCGCGTCTCTTCTGGATTGGTCGTCGTATCTCGGGGAGTGGTTTGTTCTGGCGTTGGCGCTTTGTTCGTCACAATAACGCGCGAGTCGTTCGCTTGTTGTGAGCCAGAAAAGAGCGCAAGACTTAAGGCGAGTGTAAGAGCAGACGGTTTAAACATGGAATCTCAAGGTTACAAGAATATAAAAACTAAATCAGCAGAAGATGAGTTAATCATAATAGAATATCAGGTATTTATTATAGAGCATCTCCAAGATATTTTACTGAAGAAATAGAGTTAAAAAATGAAATATGCTATTCAAATTAACACCAGTCCGTATCATTCTGGGAGTGGTCACGTGGCTTATCAGTTTGTTAAAACGGCTTTAGAAATGGGGCATCAGGTCAGTAGAATATTTTTTTATCATGATGGTGTGGATTATGCGTTTAAATATACAACCCCACCTGATGATGAGTTACATTTTACGCAGTTATGGTCAGACCTTGCAAAGCGCTATGAACTTGATTTGGTCGTATGTATTTCGGCGGCGCAGCGCCGAGGTTTATTGTGTGCTGATGAAGCATCTAGGCAAGCTAAACAAGATGATGATGTGGCAGAAGGCTTTAGAATTGGTGGTTTGGGTCAATGGGTGGAAGCGACTTTAATCTCAGATAGATTGATCACTTTTGGGTAGGTTGTGATGAAAAAATATTTATTTGTACTGCGAAAACCGCCACACAGTGGCGCGTATATTCAAGAATTATTGGATATTATTTTAACGACCGCGGCTTTTGATCAGTCAGTCAGTCTTCTGTTAATGGACGAAGGAGTCTTTACTTTAAAAGACCACCAACGTCCAGAAACAATTGGCTTTAAAGATACGGCTGCAATATTTAAAGTGTTGGAAATGTATGATGTCAACACGATCTATGTAGAAAAAGAATCCTTGCAAGAACGTGGTTTATCAATAGAAAACTTATTTTTACCGGTCATTCCCGTGCAAAGAAAAAATACATCTTTGTTAATGACCCAATTTGATGTCATTATCCCAAGTTAATAGGTTAATTTATCAGACATCAGCTTATTATTCTTAATTATGCCGTCCATAATACCAAATAAGATGTGCGATACACCGACATAGAAAAAGAATATAGGGAAGTTTGGGTCAATTTCTACGGTATTAATTTCGCCATAAAACTCCATAGAGCCAACCATTAAAATCAAAAAGAAACCAACCGGAATCATGGGTCGAAAGTTTTTTCTGATAGCGCAGTAAATTAGGATGATTAATTCAGTCATACCTAAGTAAATCATAATCATGCGTAAGTTATTATCTAAAGCGCCGTAAAGGTCTTCATTAAATTCAAACAGTGAGTAACCATCTGAGACAGATAAGAAACAGCCGGCGAATAATAATATGACTGAAATTAAGAAATTCAGTAACAGTAGCCATTTTAAGCCATCTATGCCTTTAAAATTTATAGTATTCATAATGTTGACTCGTATGATAAAAAAGACCCTCCCTTAGACAGATTGGGAGGGCTTACAGAGGAGGACATCGAGTAATAACTTGAATAAAATTAATACATTCAAGTGGTCATACAATTTGGATGTTTATAACTTACCCGCGAAACTATATTTTGTCAAACTATAGTTGTACAAAACATGTACAATAATAAGAAATGGTTTTATTTGTATAATTATTAAGGAGGCTGTGATGAAAAAAATATTAATCACCGGTGGTACGGGCTTTATTGGTCGTGCCTTAACGGCCCGTTTAATCGCTGAAAATAATGAGGTGACTATTTTAAGTCGCCATCCAGAAAGTGTACATAAAATGGATTTAGGAGGCGTTAAAACCTTAGGATCTTTACAACAGTTAGGCCCTGAAGATACTTTTCAGGTGCTTATTAATTTAGCGGGGGCGCCGATTTTTGATAAGCGTTGGAGTGAGGCCCGTAAACAAGAGATTAGGATCAGTCGTATTCAGTTAACTGAGCAACTTATTACTTATATAGAACAATTGACTGTTAAACCTGAATTATTGATCAGCGGATCTGCCATTGGTTATTACGGTGATCAAGGTGATGATATTTTAACAGAGCAAACAGTGCTTCCAGCGATCAAGCCAGACTTTTCACAACAACTGTGTCAGGATTGGGAGGCGGTTGCTAATAAAGCAACCCAATTCGGTGTCAGGGTCTGCCTGATAAGAACAGGTTTGGTTTTAGGCAGTGGCGGTGGTTTATTACAACGCATGTTACTTCCTTTTAGCCTGGGCTTGGGAGGTCGCATTGGAAACGGTAAGCAGTGGATGTCTTGGATTCATTTACATGATTGGATTAACATTGCCGAACAGATGATAGCGGATGTGTCTATGTCAGGGGCTTATAATGCCACAGCGCCTAAGCCCGTGACGAACCAAGAGTTTACGCAAACATTGGCCAATACCTTAAAGCGTCCGGCTTGGTTCCCTGTGCCGGCTGTCTTATTAAAAGCATTATTAGGGGAAATGTCGGCTTTAGTTTTGGGAAGTCAACGTGTGTTACCCGAGCGCTTACAAGCGCAAGGTTTTCAGTTTAAATACACACAGTTAGGCGAAGCGTTACTACAGATAAGACAGAGTTCTATAAATTAAAATGTTATTATGGCAATTTAATTGTATCTTACGGCCGTTATATTTTACAATTTGAATGGTTATGTGAGTTTACGTTAATACCTATAATAATATTTGGAGGATTCTATGTTTAAATTACGTTCGCTAGTGACTGCACTGGCGTTAGTCGGTTCGATTTCAGTCGCTTCTGCACTGGAAACTTTGCCAACAGTTGCACCTGCACCTGCTGATAATCCAACGACTCAAGAAAAAGTTGAGTTAGGAAAATTACTGTATCACGATCCACGTTTATCATCGACAGGCACTGTATCTTGTTCGTCTTGCCATAACACTATGTTAGGTGGAGAAGATAACCGGGCTAATTCTATGGGTGTTCATGGTCAAACAGGCGGACGTAGTGCGCCGACTGTATGGAATTCAGCATTTAATACCGTACAATTTTGGGATGGTAGAGCACCAAGTTTAGAAGCACAAGCTGCGGGCCCTGTTACTAGCCCGATTGAAATGGGTATGAAGAGTTGGGATGACGTGATTGCGCGTTTAAAAACGATTGAAGGTTATCAAGTGGCTTTTGAAGAAGCCTTTGGTAAAGATTCAATCACTAAAGACAATGCGACTAAAGCGATTGCCTCTTATGAAAGAACTTTAATCACACCACATAGTCCATACGATAAATATGCAGCCGGTGATACTTCTGCGTTAACAGCACAACAAGTCCGTGGTTTACATAAGGTTCAAGAGTTAGGTTGTACCAGTTGCCACAGTGGCCCAGCCTTTAATGGTCCTGGTGTATTCCAACCTTTCCCAATCCATAGCAACCCTGTTTTTGCCGCTAAATATCACTTTAAAGATGATAAAGGTTTAGCTGAAGTCACTAAAAAAGCAGATGACGAACATTTATGGAAAGTACCTACCTTACGTAACATCGCGTTAACAGCGCCTTACTTCCATAATGGTTCTGTTAAAACTTTAGATGAAGCGGTTGTCGTGATGGCAAAAACTCAGTTAGATAAAGATTTATCTACAACAGAAGTCGCTGATATTGTTGCGTTCTTAAATGCTTTAACAGGTCAGTTCCCTAAACAAAGTATGCCTGTATTACCGACTACACCCGGTCGTACTTTTAATTAATAAGTCCTTAATTAAAGCTTAAAGGAGTAGAGACGCGTTGATCGCGTCTCTATTTTAATTTGGATGTGTGCTCATGCGTTCATGAGTGAGACATTAATAGGTGTTTTGAGCTTCCATCCCTGTATTAACGTTTTATCGTTATCTTTACACCGCGTTAAAATCATCTTTTTAGCCGTATTAAAACCTCTTTAATCCTGTGTTATCTTTTATTTGCCCTTGAATTGTGTTTAGTGCCCCCTAATATCGGTGTTAACTTAAATTATATTAAAAGGTGGACACGATGCGAATGGATAAATTAACCAGCAAGTTTCAGGCTGCTTTAGCTGATTCACAAAGTATGGCCTTAGGTAAAGACCATCAATTTATAGAACCCGCACATTTAATGACGGCTCTTTTGGATCAAGAAGGAGGGACTGTTAAGCCGTTATTAGCCCAACTAGGCGTTAATACACAGTTATTACGCAATGATTTAACTAAAGATCTAGGCCGTATTGCCACTGTGAGTGGTTCTGGCGGTGATGTTCAAATCTCAAATGAATTATCTAGACTTCTTAATCTGACTGATAAGCTTGCCCAAAAAAGAAATGATAAATTCATTTCCAGTGAATTGTTTTTATTGGCCGCTCTTGAAGAAAAGGGCTTGTTACAGGAGTTGTTTAAAAAGTTAGGCTTAAATAAAAAGGCGGTTGAAATGGCTATTGATAAAATGCGCGGAGGCGAAGCAGTGAATGATCAAAATGCAGAAGATCAACGTCAAGCGTTAGATAAATATACTATTAATTTAACCGAACGCGCAGCTCAAGGTAAATTAGATCCTGTGATTGGTCGTGATGATGAGATTCGTAGAACCATTCAGGTGTTACAACGTCGAACTAAAAACAACCCCGTCTTAATCGGTGAGCCTGGAGTGGGTAAAACGGCGATTGTAGAAGGCTTAGCACAACGAATTGTGAACGGTGAAGTGCCAGAAGGCATTAAAGGCAAACAAGTCTTATCTTTAGATATGGCGGCTTTAATTGCCGGGGCTAAATTCCGTGGTGAATTTGAAGAACGTTTAAAAGCCGTCTTAAATGATCTTGCGAAACAAGAAGGCCAAGTAATTCTATTTATTGACGAATTACATACCATGGTCGGTGCCGGTAAAGCAGAAGGCGCAATGGATGCCGGTAATATGTTAAAACCTGCTTTAGCTCGGGGTGAGTTGCATTGTGTAGGTGCAACAACGTTAGATGAATACCGTAAGTATGTTGAAAAAGATGCCGCTTTAGAGCGACGTTTTCAAAAAGTGATGGTGGATGAACCCTCAGTCGAAGATACTATTGCAATCTTGCGTGGTTTAAAAGAAAAATACGAAGTTCATCATGGCGTGACTATTACTGACCCCGCCATTGTTGCCGCAGCGACTTTATCGTATCGGTATATTGCTGACCGACAATTGCCTGATAAAGCCATTGATTTAATCGATGAAGCGGGCAGTCGGATTCGGATGGAAATTGATTCTAAGCCAGAAGAAATGGATCGCTTGTATCGGCGCTTGATTCAATTAAAAATTGAACAAGTGGCCTTAAAGAAAGAAAAAGATGCCGCTTCTAAAAAGCGTTTAGATATTTTGGAAGAGGATATTGCCGATCTTGAAAAAGAATATTCTGATTTAGATGAGATTTGGAAATCAGAAAAAGCCTTGTTACAAGGGTCTGCGTCTATTAAAGAAAAATTAGATCAAGCTAAAACCGATTTAGAAGCGGCCAGTCGTGCTAATGATTTAGGTAAAATGTCGGAATTACAATATGGCATTATTCCTGAGTTAGAAAAACAACTGAATCAGTCCACACTAGATGATGATCATAAAATGACCTTACTGCGTAACAAGGTTACCGAGGAAGAGATTGCCGAAGTCGTGTCAAAATGGACGGGTATTCCGGTTTCTAAAATGATGGAAGGCGAACGCGATAAATTACTGCGTATGGAAGATTATTTAAGCCATCGCGTGGTCGGTCAAGATGAAGCGTTAAAGGCAGTGAGTAACGCGATTCGTCGTTCTAGGGCCGGTTTATCAGATCCTAATCGTCCTAATGGTTCTTTCTTATTCTTGGGGCCGACTGGGGTGGGTAAAACTGAACTTTGTAAGGCGTTAGCTGAATTTATGTTTGATACCTCGGATGCGATGGTGCGTATCGATATGTCCGAGTTTATGGAAAAACATTCAGTGGCGCGTTTAATTGGGGCGCCTCCGGGTTATGTCGGTTATGAAGAGGGTGGTTATTTAACCGAACTGGTTAGACGTAAACCGTATTCGGTTATCTTAATGGATGAGATAGAAAAAGCACATCCTGATGTTTTTAATATCTTATTACAAGTGTTGGATGATGGACGCTTAACCGATGGTCAAGGTCGAACGGTTGACTTTAGAAACACTGTGATTGTGATGACCTCTAATATTGGCTCTGACATTATTCAAGAATTGGCCGGAGAAGCGTTATACCCAGTGATGAAAGCGGCGGTTATGGAACGGGTGGGTCAACAATTTAGACCGGAGTTTATTAATCGTATTGATGAAGCCGTGGTCTTTCATCCATTGGCGCGTGAACAGATTAGAGCTATTTCGACTATTCAGATTGAATACTTAACCCAACGTTTACAAGCGAAAGAGTTAGGTTTTGATATTAGCCCTGAGGCTTTAGATATCTTAGGCGAAGCGGGCTTTGATCCCGTTTATGGTGCAAGACCGATGAAGAGAGCGATTCAGCAGTTATTAGAGAATCCGTTATCTCAAGCATTATTGGCAGGTAAGTTTGTTGCCGGTGATACGATTAAGGTAACAGTTGGAAAAGAGGGTTTACACTTTAATAAGGCGTAAATCTTATATGGCTTTAGCGGCGAATATCGTAGCTAAAGCCACTTCCACGATAGTTAATAGTTATATTTTTGAGGTTTACTAAACGATCCTACTACTTTATAAATCCCTTAGTTCTACTTTGATAAAAAAAGAGGCGCTTAATCCCGCCTCTTTTTTTATGCCCCTAACTTACTTCAAATTACCTGCATGTAAGCCGCATTCTTTTTTACCGGCTTCCCACCACCAACGTCCTACACGTTCATGTTGATTCGGTAATACGGCCCTAGTACAGGGCTCACAACCAATACTAATAAAGCCTTTTTCATGCAGTTCGTTATACGGCACTTGATGCGCTTCGATATAATCCCAAACTTGAGCAGAACTCCAATTTAACAACGGATTAAACTTAAGTAGCGGATGGTCGTCTGTCGAAAAGGCCGTATCCAGTTGTACTTCGGGAATTTCTTGGCGAGTATCCAAGCTTTGATCTTTACGTTGGCCGGTAATCCACGCATCAATATTCGCTAATTTACGCGTTAAGGGTTCCACTTTACGAATAGCACAACATTCTTGATGGCCTTCCTCATAAAAACTAAACAAGCCTTTGGCTTTTACAAAAGGATCTAATAACGCTCGATCTGGCGTTAACAGTTCAATATCAATTTGATAATGCGTTCGGATTTTTTCAATAAAACGATAGGTTTCTGAATGTAAACGGCCCGTATCTAAAGAAAACACCTGTATGTCGGGTTTTATTTTTAAAGCCATATCAATTAAAACGACATCTTCTGCGCCGCTAAAAGAAATTGCAATATTATCAAAGCTTTCTAAGGCTTTCTTAAGAATAGTTCTAGGGTTTTTGTTCGCTAATTCGGTCTGTAAAGACTTAATAGTTAATGCGTTCATAAGGCTCTGGTGGTTTACGTTTAGATCTGTGAAAAATAATGTGTTAAAAAGTCATCAAACGGAATCTGCTCTTTGCTTTCTAAGGTCTGTTGTTTAGCTAGGGAATCACGGGCCATTTCTGTAAACTCATCAACCTGAACATTATCGAGCTGTGTTTGCTTAAAATACTCCGCATGTTCAAAAGATTTATTTAACGCGAAACGACTAAACGGCTGTTTTGTTTCGGCCATCTGAGCCAGTATTTTTGCTGATGCCGTTAAATCAGGATTCTCAATGAGACGTTGTTGTTCAGTTAAAGCCGAACTATACGGCTTGGTTTCGTCATCTTGATCTAAAATTTCACAGATCGGTTTCATGGACGCTAATATCTCGGTAGCCCATGCTTTTAAACTAATTTTTTGGCCGGCTTTATCGAGTAGTAAGCCGGGCTTTCTGCCCTCATTAGCGACCAGTAATTGATTAGAATTATTGACTTGGTGATCTAAGTCAGAAATATCAGGGCTGTCTTTAAGTAAGCAGGTCAGTAATAGCGCCTCAATAAAGTGAGCTTTACCTTCATCAATGCCAATAGGATTAAATAAATCCAAGTCTAAAGAACGCATCTCCACATATCTAACCCCTCGTTTTTTAAGTGCTAAGGTAGGTTTTTCACCGGTGTTAATGATTTGCTTAGGACGAATAGTGCTATAGAATTCATTTTCAATTTGCAAGATATTGCAGTTCAGTTGTTGATATTGACCCTCAACTTTGACCCCAATTTTCTCATAATCTGGATAGGGTGTATTAATCGCTTGGCTTAAACTCTCGACATAACCCGTTAAAGAATTATAATCAATCTTCAGATTAGCTTGGTTTTTACTCTTATAACCAATATCACTCATGCGTAAAGACGTAGCATACGGATGATACAAGGTGCCGGTATCATGCTCTTCAAATTGCGCCATTAACTCGGGACGGCTTTTAAAGAAGTTTTTACAAATAGCCGGAGAGGCACCAAATAAATACAGAATTAACCAACCTAGCCTTTGGAAGTTTCTAATTAAGCCAAAGTAGGCCGCATTTTTAAAGTCTTCGAGACTTAACGGGCTGTTTTCTTGTTGATGTAGCACCGGCCATAAGGCTTCTGGCACCGAATAATTAAAATGAATACCAGCAATGGCTTGCATGGTTCTACCATAGCGATGCCATAAACCATGACGATAGACATGTTTCATTTTGCCAATATTAGAACGGCCATAATCAGCAATGGGGATACTTAAATCACCATCAATGCCACAAGGCATACTGGCATTCAGTAAGATTTCTTCATCTAAATTAGCATACACAAACTGATGAACCTGATGTAAGTAGGCCAAACTGTCCGTAATATTAGCAAACGGCGGTGTAATCAGTTCAATCAGCGCTTCAGAATAATCCGTAGTAATAGTGGGATGAGTTAAAGCGGAACCCAAGGCAACAGGATGTGCAGTCTGAGCTATAAAGCCGTTACCACTAATGCGCAGACTTTCTTTTTCAATTCCTTTAAAGCCTCCGCAGAGTAGGTGTTGACGGTCATGTTCTAGGAGTTGATCCAATCGCGTTGCAAGCATAATTTTAGAAAAGGTCATAGAGTAGGCGTGTATTCCCTGCAGTCCTGTATAATTTGTCCATTATAAAGGGTTTAACTGATTGAATAAATATAATCATCGAATGAATGAAACAGTAAACAAGCCACCACTTGAAATTCTTAAAGCTATTTTTGGTTATGATGTCTTTCGTGGTCAGCAATTAGCGGTGATTGAAACCGTCCTAAAAGGCGAAGATGCTTTAGTATTAATGCCTACCGGTGGTGGTAAATCCTTATGTTACCAAATACCGGCTTTAATCAGGCCTGGGGTGGGTATTGTTATTTCGCCGTTGATTGCTTTAATGCAAGATCAAGTCAGTGCCTTATTGCAATTAGGGGTGCGTGCGGCTTTTTTAAACTCCACCTTAGGTTTAGACGATGTCCGGTTGATAGAGCGACAATTACATAATAATGAAATAGACCTGTTATATATTGCCCCCGAAAGACTTACGTCGCCTAGAACCTTAGCCTTATTTCAGCGTTTACAAATTTCCTTATTTGCCATTGATGAAGCACATTGTGTGTCGCAATGGGGGCATGATTTTAGGGCGGATTATTTACAGCTCTCTATCTTGCACGAACAATTCCCCACTATTCCTCGGATTGCCTTAACCGCGACCGCCGATGAAAGAACTCGGCAAGAAATCATTTTACGGCTCCAACTGGAGCACGCGCCGTTATTTTTAAGTGGCTTTGATCGGCCTAATATTCGATATCGTATTGTCCAAAAACAAAATGCTCGCCAACAACTCATCGAGTTTATCAATACCGAACATCCGGGCGATGCGGGCATTGTGTATTGTTTATCCCGTAAAAAAGTAGATGAAACTGCCGAATGGTTAAGGTCTAAAGGCATTAAAGCGTTAGCCTATCATGCCGGGATGCCGAATGAATTACGCGCTAAACATCAACATCGTTTTTTAATGGAAGAAGGCTTGGTGATTGTCGCCACCATTGCTTTTGGTATGGGTATTGATAAACCTAATGTACGCTTTGTGGCCCATTTAGATTTACCCAAAAGTGTCGAAGCCTATTATCAAGAAACGGGACGGGCAGGGCGGGATGGTTTACCCGCTAATGCTTGGATGGCGTATGGCCTACAAGATGTGATTACCCTTAGACGTATGTTAGCGGACTCCAATGCCGATGAAGCACACAAACGTTTAGAATTGCATAAACTCGATGCCATGTTAGCCCTGTGTGAACAAGTGCATTGTCGGCGGCAGGGCTTATTAAAATATTTTGGTGATCATTTAGAGCAACCGTGCAACAACTGCGACACCTGTTTAGAAATCGTGGAAACATGGGATGGAACCTTAGCCGCACAACAAGCTTTATCCTGTATTTATCGCACTGGTCAACGTTACGGAGTGGGTTATTTAATTGATGTATTATTAGGTAAGTCCAATGAGCGCATTATCAGTTCGGCACATGATAAACAATCCACCTTTGGCATTGGCAAAGCTTTAGATGAACAACAATGGTCCTCGGTGTTTAGACAATTAGTGGCCCGTAACTTAGTCTTAGTTAATTTCGAACACTTTGGCGTGTTACAACTGACAGAAACTTGTCGGCCTATTTTAAAAGGTGAACAAACCTTAATATTACGTAAAGATTTAAAGCCCGAGAAGACTCGACAGAGCAAAAAGATTACCGGTAAAGCCTTTACCAAAACGGATATTAATACGGCGTTATGGCAAGCCTTACGGGTTAAACGTCGAGAGATTGCTGATGCGCAAGATGTGCCACCCTATATTATTTTTAGTGATGCGACCTTAATGGGTATGGTGGAAACTAAGCCTACGACGCAAAAAGAAATGGGCTTGTTGTCAGGGGTAGGTGAGAGAAAATTAGAGCTCTATGCCGAACAATTTTTAGGCGTTATCAGAGATTATGTCAGTGAATACAAAATACCTGATACCACGACGGAGTCGATAGATTTATTTAAATTAGGTTATAGTGTTGGACAGATTGCCAAACAAAGAGCGATAAAGGAAGACACCGTTTATAGTCATTTAGCGCAAGGACTTGAACAGGGGCTATTAGTCTTAATCGATGTGGTTGAGTTACCCGCCCAAGCCATTAAAAATATAGAAGAAGCCATCTTGGAATTACCGCTAGGTCAGCAGAATGCTTTAAAGCCCGTCTATGATCAGTTTGACGGCCAATACAGTTATAGCGTATTGCGGTGTATTAGGGCGGCGCTACAAAATCAGTTTTAAAAAAACCGACTATTTTCAAAGAAGAGACGCGACTATTTAACATCTTTGCTTAAGTGTTGTAACATACCTTACAAGCAATTTAAGCTTTAAAAAATCATTCGTAATTATTAAGGGGAAAACCAGATGACGGTAAGTGTTGAAGACTTTAAAAAAGCGCTACAATTTTGGGCAACAGGCGTTACCGTAGTGACTACACAATCTGAAAAATATGGCTTGCAAGGCATGACAGTGACTGCCTTTTCAAGTGTCTCTGTGAATCCACCTCAAATATTAGTGTGCCTTAATCAATCGGCCGATACCGGTGATGGCATTGAAGAGAGTCAATATTTTGTGGTTAATGTATTAGACGTTGAGCAACAAACCACTTCTAATCAATTTGCCGGCGGTGCCAGTCAAGAAGAACGTTTTCAAAATAACCCTTGGACAGCCAGTGACAACGGCATGCCTATTTTAGACGGCAGTTTAATGGCCTTGGAATGCAAAGTGGTCCAAAAGATATTAGTCGGTACCCACTGGGTTGTTATTGGTGAGGTTCAAGCCAGTGTTTGTCGTACCGGTAACCCGTTAATGTATTATTCAGGCAGTTACCGGCAGTTATCAATAGACGAATAAGGCGTTTGATTATGATCTGTTAGGCGTGGTCCTAATATGAACATCTTGCTGAGGAAACGGAATTTCAATTTTATTGACACGTAAGGCTTCCTCAAGTCTTACGTGTAAATTATGTGTGACTGGATACCGATTAATCACATCACTCACAAACACGCGTATGGAAAATAACAAGGCATTGTCACCAAAACCCACAAAAAATACCGTGGGTTCTGGATGATGTAAAACGAGAGGGGTTGACCATGCTGTTTCTAGTAAAAGCTTATGGACAAATTCAACATCCGTCCCATAAGCGATACTCACAGGCACCACAACCCGAGTAATGGGGTCTGAAAGACTCCAGTTAACCAATTGGCTGGTGATAAAGGTTTTATTGGGCACCACGTGTTCTTTTTGATCCGCATCAATTAAAGTTGTGGCCCGCATCTGAATTCGAGTGACATTACCCGTTATATCGCCAATGGTAACGGTATCATGCACACGAATGGGCCGTTCAAATAGAATAATAATCCCTGACACTAAGTTGGCAAAGATCTCTTGTAAACCAAAGCCTAAGCCCACACTGAGCGCCGCTACCAACCACTGTACTTGTGACCAACTGCCACCTAATTCATTGGCGATACTAATAAAGCCAATCGACATAATCAAGTAATTGGATAATTGATTAACTGCATAACGACTGCCCGCCTCAATAGATAAGCGTCTAAAGATTAAAATCTCCATCACACCCGAGAAGTTACGTACTGAAACAACCACGATAAAAAAATATAAACAGGCTAACAGCAAATGACTTAAGGTAATCGGTTGATAACTTTGTTGATCATCTGCAATCACTAAATGTTGCCAGAGTACGATATTATCTAAAAAGGAAAAAGCCGGTAAGATGTTTTTCCACGTCATCCAAAAACCGATGACAATCCCCAAACAGATAAATACATTCAGTAACCGCGTGGTTTGAGCATTGATCTTGGGGATATCAATCAGAGCTTCATTATTAATTAACACGGCTTCTTCGTTTGCAAACAGGGGGTGCTTTTCAGTTAAGGCCGTGGCTTGACGTTTTTGTTGGGCATTTTTAATAGCTAATTGACGATTAATCAGTGTTAAGCACCTGACCACCATTTCATGCGAAATCACCGCCAAAAAGATAATGCGCATCGAACTAACTAACTGGCCTTGTAATTGTAGCGCACTTAAGTAATAGCCCATGATCGCAAAGATAATAATCGCCAATGGAATGATATATAGAGCCGGATACCAAATGTAACGACATTTAGCGGCCCAGCCTTCAGGATGATTGTTGACAGGCGTATGCATTAAGCCGTGCTCAGGATGCAGCACGCGCCCCCAAAAAATGGACATAGCAATCATACTTAAAATAAAACTCAACCGACCGAGGTTATCACCATATAAGGAGTTTTTAACCGTATACGTACTGCTAATAATAAAGGCGGTAATAACGGCCACGTAACGTAACCATTTAATTTGCTGATGCAGCAAAGACACATTGGTTTTCTTCCATTGAAAATGTTTACGTACAATGCCGTCAGTGGTAAATAAACAATAAAAAAACTGTAAGAACATCAACGGAAAGGCGGCCGTTTTTAAACCTTCGCCAATCGCCTTAGTAAACTCTGCGTGATGTAAGTTTCGACTTAATAACCAGCCCAGTATAAAAATAATTAATGGGATTCTTAAGGTCAATAAACCGGTATAAAAAATGGCTTGCAGGGTGTATTTAAAATGTTCCGTATACTTCTTTTCAGCATTGGTAGCAATAATCGTCAGTTCGTGTTTAAACCAAGGCGCACGACTTAAAAACACTATAAAAGCCAGGGTGCCTAAAAAGATAACAAAGGGATGTTCTGAGGCTATTCGGGCACTATCTTTGATTACATCAAACCAATTAAAAGGCGACAACAACCATTCCGCAGACACCAATAAGTTGAGGGGGGTATCAAGATCAATAGGATCAGAACTTTTCACCCAAAATAAATGTTCATCTAAATAAATAGCAAACTTATTGGCTTGGGTGAGCATTTTTTGCTTAGCAAAATCAAAATCACCAAGGACTCTTAAAAACGTGGTGTAATCAAAAGCCAGTTTATTTAACAGTTCTTTTTGATTATTTAATAACACCCGTAATTCTGCTTGAATCATCATCCGGGTTTCAAGAGGCAACTTAGTATCCACCTGGGTCAGCATCAGTTGCTGAAGATACACATCAATCTCACTGATTTTTTTGAGTTTATCCTCGACTTTAAACTCAGCTAAACTATTGATAGCTGTTTCGTTTTGAATCGTCTCTGTTTGCAGGGTTAAAGAATCTTCATTACTTAAGTTACGACGTTGCTCGCGTAAAATTTTTCCTAATTCAGGACTGAGTCCTGCGAGGTGAATTTTCTTTTCGGCACTTTTAAAGTCATCATTAATTTCGTTTGACTCAGTATCAACCTTGGCTTTTTGATTGGTATAGTCTTCGATCTTGACATTAATCGCCTGAATATCACGGGTGTATTGAATGTTTTCCCGCGCGATGGTTTGAATTAACGGATGTTTACCCGAGAGTTCCTTCTCAGCAAGATTTAAGGCATCTTGCATGTGTTTGGCTTCTGTCTCCCTGCGATCGGCTAAAGAGGTATCAATGGCCGTAATAATGGGAGACAGTTCGTTTTTTTGGATGTCGAGTAATTTAAATTCTGCTTTAAGAAGTTCAACACGGGCAGGGTTGCTGAATGCTTCAATCTCCAGCATTTTTAATTCACTGGAACGCGCATTAATCAGGGTTTTTAAATACACTAATTGTGCCTCTATCTCTAACTTAGAGAGGGCTTTATTGGCACTTACTTCAAGCTTTTTTTGAGAGGCTTCAATATCTTGACTGGCTGTTAAAATTTCTTCTCGGATTAATTGAGGGCGATTTTGTTGAAACAGCCGTTCATTTTCTATTTTCTTCAACTGCTCATCAAGGGTACTGATTTTGCCTTTTTCTATAATCTCGCGTTGATCTAATTCATCGGTGGGAATTTTGCTAAAATCTTCAGGCTTTTGTTTAGCCAGTTTAGCTAAAGTTTGCTCAATGTCTTTTTGGCGTAATTTAAGCAGATCAGGCGTTTGTTTGATGGCCTGATTTAATTCATTAATCCGATTTTTAAAGTTATCAATGTTATTAAGGTTATCTTGAGCCGATTGATAAATAGACAATACTTTAGACTTAAGCGCCTCATCCAAGCCTTTTCTAACATTAATGGCTTCAATTTTAGATTGAATGGTATCACCGGTAATATCTGGCTGGCTGATATTTTTACCTTTACTGATTGGCGCTGTTTTAGCCCATCCTGCGTTAAAGGGGCTAACAGTCAATAGCACTAACAAACAGACTAAAAGATGATTTTTGAATGCGAACAAAAATGAACAGGTCATTGAGTTATAAAGGTAAGAGAAAGATTATAGGGCTTCTACGGTATTATCACCGAGTTTTGGCCAAGAGGTTAATACCGCTTTAACGACAGTCGCTAAAGGAATAGCAAAAAATACCCCCCAGAATCCCCATAAGCCACCAAAGAACAAAATAGCAATAATAATCGCCACAGCATGTAGATTGACAGCTTCAGAAAATAAGATAGGGACTAATAATACGCCATCTAAGGCTTGAATAATGGAGTAAGCGATGATGATATAAAAAAACTCATCCCCTTGTAAGCCCCATTCAAAATAAGCCACGCCTAAGACTGGAAACGTCACTAAGGTCGCACCGATATAAGGGATGATCGCCTGAACACCCATAAACACCGCTAATAACATAGCGTAATTTAAATCCATGGCGGTAAACGTTAAATAACTGACAAACCAGAGAATAAAGACTTCGGAGAACTTGCCACGCACATAATTGCCCAATTGGATATCCACTTCTTCCCACACCCGCACGGTCAGGTTTCTGTTGTTAGGCATGAATTGTATAAACCAAGTAATGAGGATTTCTTTATCTTTTAAAAAAAAGAACACCATCATGGGGACCAAGAAAAGATAAATTAAAACACTGACCAGTCCCACCACAGACGCCGCTGACAGTGATAGCACATTCTGTCCGTATGTTAATACCTCGGCTTGAACTGCTAACATAATTTGTTGAATCTTTTTATCCGAAATAATTTTAGGATACAGTTCGGGCAAGCGCATAATACCCTTTTGCGCACGATTAATAATCTCGGGAAGATTTTGCACTAATTCCACGGCTTGTTGCGACACCATTGGCATTAGATAGAACAGCAAAAAGCCTAAACAGGCCATAAAGATAGAAAACACAAGATAGACTGCGGCTAAGCGAGGCATACCTTTGTTTTCGGCCTTAGTCACCAAACCCTCCAGCAAATAAGCGATGACAATAGACGCAAATACCGGCATCAAAAGATTTGATAACGAGTAAATCAATAAAAAGCAAATGCTTAAAATCATTACTAGCGAGACGGCTTGGGAGTTGGGTAAAAAACGTTTAAATGAATCCGTTAATACACGTAAATTTACAGAATTAGCTTGATTTGTCATTGAGCGCAGATTTGTTAGGTAGTGATGGCGTCTATTTTACCCTTAATAAGCTTAATGTAACTAAGCCGATTTTAATTATTAGCACTGAGATTTTAAGTCGTCTAATTATTAATTAATAATGATAGCGAAGTTGGGCTATATAAATAGCATTATTTAGGTATTTATATATCTTGAGAAGAAATCTGGTACGGATGTTTCAAGAGATAATTACCAATTGACTACATGCAGTTTAAATTCTATCTGCATTATTCTCTGCGATGGATTGATTTTTAAGCTTTGGTTATTGTGGCATCCATTCTGACACTGGGAAGTAGCACCGGCATAAATTTTCCAGATTGTTGTAAGTCTTTGATGTTTGTATTGACTTGAAGTTATCCCCAGAAGCTGTGGATAACTTTGTGGATTACCCGTTGAGTAAGTTTCTAACTGCTTCATTTTCATTAAATTTAGTTAGATTGACTAATATTTGTACAACTTGTTAAGCTAATTATTAATCAATCACTTACAGTTGTTTAGGTGCTGTTTTGAGGGGGATTTTAAGCGTTTGTTTTCATAGCACATTGATAACAATACATCAAAAACTATTTGTGGGTAAATACGAACGCCCCACTTAAAATAATTTCATTAATATTGGTTAATTGTCAATTATCTAACTAAGAAATCATAATTCATCATCATTATCTTTTAACACAATATATTCGGCCTCAAAAACATGAGCATTTTGGGCTTTTTTGGCTTCCTTTAACGCTCTCCAAAACTTAAAACCAATGATGGCTACCGGTATCAGAAGTATCGCGAATACGACTGAAAATAATACAGCGAATACGCCGACAATCAGGATTGATAAGGGTATCGCAATGAGTCTAGGGAGCGTGAATGTTGTTTGCATGGTGATTAATTTATTAGGAGTTATGCCATGAGCAATTGTAACTCAGTTATAAATTTAGGGCTCGAATTGTGTACGTATCATAATAATGTACCTTTTTAATAGTGGCTTCAACATCAATGCTATCAACTGTCAATTTTTAATAGTTACAGAATTAATATGATAGTAGTTTCGCTCTTTTAACTATTTGCCTATAACGTTAAAAACGATACTATTTAACCCAATTCAAAACTTGTGATCCCAAATACTTTTATTAATGGCGTTTTGGGGGGAGAGCCTGCATACATTCTTGCACATTCGAAAACATATTTTGCTTTGAATTTTTTGACCAAATCAACTGCATCTTTGTTAACAACAGGAATATCTAGAAATATCTGCTCACCTTGCCCAATAGTTAAGCACGTTTTATATAGCGCCTCTGCAATAGAAAAATTTTCCGCAAATAATGGTCCTATTTTATAGCCAAGGTGGCATTTGCGAATAACAGCAAAGCCTTTTAATTCATCGGCTGATTTATACGTTATCGTTCTTGCATTTTCTGATAGCAACCAAGGAACTAAGAATTTTTTTCGATTTACACCAAAGCATTCCAAGTCAAAGTCTAAAACTGCAGTTAAGTCTCCAATATTAAAGTCTGAAACATTTGGATCTGATTCAAAAACCTCACCAATGCGTTGGTAACGCTCATCCCGAAAACTGATTTCAAATCCACCTCTTTTATAAAAATCTTGCATGGTAATGACGCCATCCATACCGATAGATGCACCCTTATTCAATCTAGCAAGTAAGGTATTTTTACGAAAATGCCATAACCGCGATCCAATACCCGTTCCTCTGAACTCCGGTTTGATTATGAAAAGTCCCATAAATCCGAAGTCATCATCGTAAGAGACGAGAGAGCCCCCGCCAATCAATTCATCTCCAATGAAACAACCATAGAAACCATTTTCATCGGCACCATAAAATAATTCGGCATCCGATAGTCCCGGATTCCATCCTTCAGATAATGCCCAATCTATTAAAACTCTAAGTCCTTTTAAGTCCAATTGTTTAAAAACCAAGTCGGAAGCCATATACGATAATTTTATAGATGAAGTGTCAGACATATAAACCAACCATTTGTGCCAAATCAATGAGCACAATATAGCACTAACCAACGATAAATACTTCTGTCAAACGTAGTCAGGTGTCATGGTCATCAACTGTCGTTTAAAGCGACCCTTCATGAAATGAAATGAAATAGGATATATTTGATAAGAAATTCAGTGGATTTTTAGCACAGCGGAAATTGCTATTAAGGTCAGAGTAAATTTATAATTATCTCAGTTGATTTAAGTTTACTCTGACCCCAATGACCCCCCTATTACTTGAAGTATTTGCTTAAAAGCATCATTTAAATTTAAAGAAATGTCACCACCACCCAACCAAGGTACGTTAATTATTTTGGTACTATAATTAATATTTCTAATATCAAAAACCACATCCTTATTACCCCTTCCATTTGGAGCGAACGGCTTATAGTAAGCGTCACTTCTTTTGCCATTTTTAATAAAATCACTAGGGCTATAACCAGACTTTGAAAATGATTTTGTGATTATATTAGAGAAATTATCGAAATTATTTGCAAGATAGTCTAAAGGTCTTAAGTTAATGCGAGCCCCCAAATCTTGTTCACCCATTTTCAATTGAAGCGTTAATAAAGCCGTTATAATGTTATTTTTTTCAACGCTAATTGTATGCAACATATGTACATCTGTGCCATTACTTTCAAAAACACCTTTATTCGGTTCTAATCTAAATACATTTCTATGACTATCAGTATGCTGAACAGTTATACCACGAAAAGAAACCTCCTCATTCATAGCCATTGCAGTTATATTTCTAATGCATTGCTGGGTTTCTTCAGAATTTTTAACTATTCTTTTCCAATCTATAGAAGTAGCAACAGATGCAATATTGGGTCTTGTCTGCCATACAGTATCTTTATTTTCTGTATTTCCTTTATTTTTATTACATAATTTAAATGTCCCTATCCAGTAATGTATTAAGAACCGTTCAGTT
>CAIPDT010000072.1 GCA_903863905.1 uncultured Methylococcaceae bacterium | reverse complement strand
CGATGTCCGCCATTCCCATTGGCGCACCTGGATGTCCAGAGTTCGCTTTTTGTACGGCATCCATGCTCAAAGCGCGTATGGCGTTCGCTAATTCTCGGCGCGAAGTCATATTGTTCTCCTTTATTATTTTTATAAATTACGTGTAGTGACTTCTATCAGCTGTGTGCGATCTTGTCACGAAAAATTCTTTAAATGCTATTTAAAACAACAGGAGTAAGAACGAGTGGTTAAACCCCACTCGTTCTACTGTCTTTATTCTAAGTTGGCGTGCCGTTCTCTCATTTTTTCTTCAGGAATTCCTTTATCATGAATAATATGAGAAATAGTTGCTTCCAAGAAAACCAAGGTTGATAGTTCAAACACGGTTCCCATTGGCATGCCTAATACTTTACCGTATTGCTCAGCTTTACCAATTTGAAACACACCATCAGCCATGTCGCCAATGGTTGATTCGCTTTTCGCAGAAATCAGCACTATTTTGGCACCTACTTTTTTTGCGCTTTTTGTGAAAGCTATTAATTGTTCAGTCTCTCCAGATCCTGAAATAATAATAAGCAAGTCACCGTCTTTAATACTTGGAGTTACAATTTCGCCAACAACACTGACGTCATAACCACCATGTACTAATCTCATCGCAAAGAAATTGCCGACTAACTTTGAACGACCTGCTCCCGCAATAAAAATGCGTTTAGCATCGTCGAGCAATTGGGTCAGCTTTGCATCATACGTATCATCTGTAACTTCAAGAATTCCTGAAATCTTGTCTATGATAAGTTGCTGATGCATAATTATACCGCGTCAACTAATTCGCGAATTTCACGAGCTGCTTCAGCTGGAGATGCCGCACCATAAATTGCCGCGCCAACAACAATAATGTTTGCGCCAGCTCTAACAACGTCTTGTACAGTTGATGCTTTGATACCGCCAGCAACAGAAATACGAACTGGTAAGCCTAATGCTGCAATTAAATTTAAGTCAGCAAATGGTGTGTGGCCAGCTGCTTGAGCGTCAAGACCTGTGTGGATGCCCATGACTTGAGCGCCTGCTTCACAAGTTGCTCTTGCACAAGCTGCTTTGTCTTCAACGTTGATTAAATCAATTTGAGCTTCAGCACCATGAGCGTTAGCTGCTTTGATAACGCCTTGGCAAGTAGCTAAACCAGATACACCAAGAACAGTTACGATATCAGCTCCAGCAGCATAGAAAGGAGTTGCTTCGTATTCGCCAGCATCCATAGTTTTTAAGTCTACTAAAAGCAATTTTTCTGGAAATCTTGCTCTTAGTTCTTTTACTAAGTTGATGCCGTTATGTTTGATACATGGAGTTCCGATTTCAAAAATATCAACATAAGGAGCTACTGTAGTAGCTAAATTTACTGTTGCGTCAAAATCTAATGAATCTAATGCCATTTGAATTAATGGTTTTGCCATGATATGTGCTCCGAAGGGTTATATTAATAGTTATAGTTGGTTACATACTTGTTTTGCGGACATAACTGTAAAGTAGAATGGGGACGCGTGTCAATGCCAAATAATTAAAGAAAAAAAACCTATCAATACTCAGTGTATTAATTGAGGCTGAGTTTGTTTAAAAATCAGAAGCTTAACAGCATCTTTTTCCTGTTCTTAGTATTTTATGTTTACACTTACAAGCTGTAGGTTTTAAGGTAATTAAGTTAATTAATTATCCTTGTTTTTAAAAAAAATCTTTGGGTTTTAACTCGCGGGTAATTATAACCTAAAAAGATTGTAAAAGTTATCTGTTGATTGATTTGCTATTTTATTAATTGAAACCCCCCTTAAGTCTGCAATATGTTGGGCAACATATTTCACATAGGTTGGGTAGTTAGGTCTTCCCCTGAAAGGAATAGGGGCTAAATAGGGTGAGTCTGTTTCGATTAAAAAACGATCAAACGGGACCTTTTTTGCCACTTCTTTGATCGTGGTGGCATTGTTAAAAGTCACGATGCCCGAAAAGGAAATGAAGAAGTTTAAGTCCATCGCTTTTTGAGCAAAATCCCAGTCTTCTGTAAAACAATGAATAATACCCCCTACTTCTTCCGCGCCTTCTTCTTTAAGAATACGGAGTGTATCGACTTGAGCTTCGCGGGTATGAATGATTAACGGTTTTTTTAACGTTTTAGCGGCTTGAATATGATTTCTGAAACGTTGGTGTTGCCATGCTAAATCGCCTTCACTTCTAAAATAATCTAAGCCTGTTTCACCGATGCCTATTACATTTTTGGGGCTGCCTAAACTAATGAGTTCTTCGACGCTAGGATCTTTACCGTCTTTTACATTGGGGTGTACGCCAACAGTCACTGAAATTTGTTTATATCCAGAGACCAAGTCCACCATGGCGGGATAAGCTTCTAAGTCAATTGAGATACACAATAAATGTTCAATTTGTTGTGCCTCTACTTCGTCCATAAAGCCAGAAAATTCATGTTGATAAGGGGTTAAATCGATACGATCTAAATGGCAATGTGAGTCAATGAGCATATAAGTGATAAGTGTTTTCTAAAAGCGTTATTTTGATGAACTTTGGTTAAGCTCATGCCATTTAATTAAAATTTCTTCAAACAAAGACTGTTTATTAATAGGGGTGCTTATTCTTTGTCGGCTCACGAGCACTAAATCATACAAATCATAGAGCCCTTTCAAGTTTAATTTTTGTGATAGTGGTTGTAAAGAATCCTTGAAATCTCGATTGTATAGCTTATCTGGGTTTACTTGATAAGCGTATTTTATAAGATCTATGGTCCAAGTTGTAATCCAAAACAGTAGAGGAGATTCAGCGAGTTTGTGCCAGTTTTCAGCGGCAATAATAGGATGTTTTTTTTGGTTGGCAATGTCTAGCCACGTTTTATAACATTCGTTTCTAAGGGCTAAGGTATCTTTATTGATATAGTCTAAAGCCTGTAAGGGCGAGCCCTGCGTCAAATCATAGAGTGTTTCTAACTGCTGGGGTAAAAGTGACGAATTGTGTTGTAATAGCCATTCAATAACAACCGGTTTGGACGGATGCGTTAGGGTTAGTTTTTGACAGCGACTGACAATGGTCGCCGGTAAGCGTGATAAATTGTCGGTGACTAAAATCAGAGTCGTGCGTTCTGTGGGTTCTTCAAGGCATTTTAAGAAAGCATTGGCGGCCGCATTATTCATTTGGTCAGCAGGATTAATAATAACGACTCGAGAAGAATCAAATTGAGGTTTTAAGGTCAGTTGGTTGTTCAATAGCCTGATTTGACCCACAGTAATCGATTTGCCAGGTTCTTCAGGATTAACTTGAATGAAATCGGGATGTGTTTGCGCTTTTAATAGTAAACACCGATCACAGTGGCCGCACTGTAAACCAGTGTCTTGTGGGTGCTGGCATAGTAATGAATGCGCAAATTCATGTGCTAACTCTAGTTTACCTAAGCCGCGTCTTCCTGTAATGAGTAAGGCCTGGGGGACTCGGTTTTGTTTGCTGTAATCAAATAGGTGTGCCCAAGTTGATGGGTGCCAAGGTAAAAGGCTCATCGTAAGAAAGTGCTTAGACTACTGATGATTTCATTTTGTACATCAACCAAGGCTTGGTTGGCTTTAATAATTTTAATACGCTCAGGAAATAGTTCGGCTTGTAATAAATAAGCCCGTCTCACGTTTTCAAAAAAGCTCATTTTTTCTGCTTCAAAACGATCCGCCGTGCTTCTTGAGCGTGCTCGCGCCATGCCTATTTCAATAGGGGCATCTAATAACAATGTTAAATCGGGTCTAAGAGTCCCTTGTACTAAATTTTCAAGTGCAGTAATTGTGCTGGCGCGCATATTCCGCCCACCCCCTTGATAGGCATAGGTGGCGTCGGTAAAACGGTCACTTAATACCCAGTCGCCTCTTGCTAAAGCGGGTTCTATGACGTGCTTAAGATGTTGAGCGCGGGCCGCAAAAATCATTAATAGTTCCGCGTGTTCAGAAATAGCTTCGCTTGCTGGATCGAGCAAGAGTTGGCGAAGATTTTCTGCTAAAGGCGTGCCGCCTGGCTCTCGGGTTACCACAACAGAAATATCATGGGCCTCTAAGTATGTTTTTATAAAGGTCAGATTCGTCGTTTTTCCAACGCCTTCTCCGCCTTCTAGGGTAATGAATTTACCGTGGAGCACTGGGTTTCCTTTGAAATTTATTAACAGCCTGGTTGTGATCTTTTAGCGTGGATGAAAATTGATGCGTACCATCGCCTTTAGCAACAAAATATATGTTCTTGCTATTATCAGGATGTAGTGCCGCATAAATGGCCTCTTTACCCGGCATTGCAATAGGCGTTGGAGGCAAGCCATTCATGATATAGGTATTGTAGGGAGATTCCGTTTTTAAGTCCTCAGCGCTAATATTTCCTTGGTAACGCTCTTGCATGCCATAAATAACCGTTGGATCAGTTTGCAGTAACATGCCTGATTTTAGACGTCGAATAAATACGCCTGAAATTAAAGGTCTTTCATTGCCTTGTCCGGTTTCTTTTTCTATGATTGATGCAAGAATCAGGGTTTCATACGGAGTAAGTATGGGTAAGTTTTCGGCTTTAGCCGCCCATTCTTTAGCCAAGATTCGTTGCATTTTACTGTAGGCTTTTTTAAGTAACGTTATGTCAGTAGTATGTTTCTCAAAAAAATAAGTGTCAGGAAAAAATAGTCCTTCCAACGACTTTGGCATTAAGGCGGTATCAATCTTCAGCGCGACATTAAGATCATCCGTGGGTTGTAGGGTGTGATCTATATTAGGATTATTTTTAAGGGTCGCTAAAATATCTTTTAAGCTCCAGCCTTCTGGAAAGGTAATGCTGTATTGTTTGCTCTTTCCTTCGACTAATTGAGCTAGAATTTGCGGCAAAGTTAGACCTGCTGGAATTTCATATTCCCCCGCTTTTATTTTATGAGCCGCTTTTTGTTGTAAGGCCAGTATTTCAAACCAGATGGGTTTAAAGTCAACTTGTTGAGCTAATAATTTATCGGTTATTTGATTAAAAGAGTCCCCTCGGTTAATTTCAATGGTAACGATGTGGTCAGGGCTCGCTGGAGTAATCAATGCGTTTTTAAAATCATTTAACGCGATGCTGATAACTATCAATGCAAATAGTCCTGCGAAGGTTAATAGTTTAAAAAACATTGAGATTTCCCTCGTTTCTAAAGTGATTTAATAGCGTTTGTAGGTGTTGCGTAACACTGCCACACCGAAAGTGGTCATGCTCATCAAGTTTTTTAATAGGCCATATACCAATAATTGAATTACACACAAAGAGTTCATCTGCAACGAGTAGTTCTGCTTTAGTCGTGGGTTGTTCTATGACGGATAAACCTTCGTGAGTAGCGAGTTGGATAATGATACCACGCATAATACCTGCAATGCCCGATAAGGTGAGAGGCGGCGTATAAAGGGTATGACTCTTAATATAAAATAAATTGCTCATTGTGCCTTCAATCACTTGATCGTTAATATCAAGCATTAAGCCTTCTTGAATTGAACCATCATTCCATTCTGCACGTGCCAATACTTGCTCTAGTCGATTCAGATGTTTAAGGCCGGCTAACAGAGGGTTTAGTCCTAACCGCGTTTCACAAAACCGGGCAGTTATACCGTGTTCTTGATAAGAGATAGGATAATCTGGGTAGGGGTGTAAACTGAGTACGCGTGTGGCATTAATAGGATCGGGCTGTCGATAACCTCGGCCACCTGAGCCACGCGTAATGATAATTTTAAGTACGGCTGGGGTTGGTTGTTCAGCGATTAATGTTTGGGCTTCAGACAAGAGTATTTCTTCGCCCGGGAAAGGAATTAATAAGCGCTTGCAACCGTCTTTAAGACGCTTTAAATGTCTATCAAAAGCAACGGGACAAGTGTTCAGTACAGCAATGGTTTCAAATAAACCATCGCCATACTGAAAGCCTCTATCCGATACGCTAATATGCTGATGAATTGCGCCATTAACTAATATCATTTTTTGAAGATAAGCGCCTAACGCTTAAAACTTAATTGTAGCGTTTAAAGATCAATGTGCCATTAGTGCCACCAAAGCCAAAAGAATTGGACATAGCGACTTCGATTTTCATTGCTCTTGCTGTATTTGGTACATAATCTAGATCACATTCTGGATCTGGCGTGTCAAGATTAATCGTCGGCGGTGCAACTTGGTCTCTGATACTTAATGCGGTGATAACCGCTTCAATACCGCCGGCCGCTCCTAGCATGTGTCCAAGCATTGATTTGGTTGAACTCACGGCCACTTTATAAGCATGATCACCTAAGGCGGCTTTCATGGCTTTAGTTTCGCCCACATCACCCGCAGGCGTAGAGGTGCCGTGTGCATTGATGTAGTCTAGGTCTTCTGCATTAAGGCCCGCATCACGTAGTGCGTTTCTCATGCAACGTGCAGCACCTTCTCCGCCTTCAGAAGGGGTGGTGATGTGATAAGCGTCTCCGCTCATGCCGTAACCAACCAATTCTGCATATATTTTTGCGCCACGGGCTTTAGCGTGTTCGAGTTCCTCAAGAACCACAACACCCGCACCATCGCTTAAGACAAAACCGTCACGATCTTTATCCCAAGGACGACTTGCTCTTTGGGGATCATCATTACGACGGGATAAGGCTTTAGCAGAGGCAAAGCCACCCATCGCGGTCGGTGAGGTTGTGCAACGCTCTGCGCCGCCTGCAACCATGACATCGGCATCACCATAAGCGATTAAGCGCGCCGCATCACCGATATTATGCGTACCGGTTGCACACGCTGTGACGATGGCAAAATTAGGGCCTTTCAAACCGTATTTGATTGAAAGATTGCCTGAAATCATATTAATAATATTGCCGGGCACAAAGAAAGGTGAAATTCTACGTGGTCCGCCTTTTTCATAGGTTGCATAGCATTCTTCAATGCCAGTAATGCCGCCTATGCCAGCGCCAATAGCGACACCAATACGTTCTGCATTATCTTCTGTGACTTCAATTCCTGAGTCTTCAAAGGCTTGGCAACCTGCCGCTAGTCCATAATGGACAAAGCCATCCATGCGCTTAGCATCTTTTTCAGGGATGTATTGGGATATATCAAGATTTCTTATCACTCCGCCAAATGTACTGGCAAAAGGAGAGATATCAAAAGAATCAATTGGACTTATGCCACTTTTGGAATTAAGAATGCCGTTCCAGGTGTCAGTGACGGTGTTGGCTAAGCAGGTAACCGCACCCAATCCAGTTATTACTACTCGACGTTTACTCAATGTAATGTACCGTAAGGAAGGTGAAGAGGGGGTGTGGATGAGCGGAGTGCTCATCCACTTAAATCAGTCTTACGCGTTTTTTACTACGTAATCGATAGCTTGCTGAACAGTTGTGATTTTTTCAGCTTCATCATCAGGAATTTCACATTCAAATTCTTCTTCAAGAGCCATAACGAGTTCAACGGTATCTAAAGAATCTGCACCTAAGTCATCAACGAAAGATGCATCAGTTGCGATTTCGTCTTTAACACCTAATTGTTCTGCAACAATCTTTTTTACTCGTTCTTCAATGTTACTCATAATTATTTTCCTCAGACAATTTAAGCTTTCGATAGTGAGCTTAAATTGGTATTGTTATTAGTTTTACTGGAACCTCGTCTCTGGCAAATCCAGACGGCGTGGCAATTATACTTAATATTACAACAAAGTCACCATATTAAGGCATAAACATCCCGCCATTGACGTGAAGTGTTTCACCTGTAATGTAGCTAGCACCTTCTGAAGCAAGGAATGCAACAGCATGTGCAATTTCTTTCGCATCGCCTAAACGATTTAACGGAATCGAGCCAAGTAAGGCATTTTTAATATCATCGTTCAGTTCTCTGGTCATATCGGTATCGATAAAGCCAGGTGCTACGGTGTTAATAGTGATATTACGAGAGCCTACTTCTTTAGCCATTGATTTAGCAAAACCAACCATGCCCGCTTTAGCTGCCGCATAATTAGCTTGGCCCGCATTACCGGTTGAACCCACCACAGATGAGATATTAATGATACGGCCCGTTTTGGCTTTCATCATACCGCGTAACACGGCTTTGCTCATTCTAAACACAGAAGTCAGGTTGGTGTTGATGATGTCATCCCACTCGTCATCCTTCATGCGCATTAATAAATTATCCCGAGTAATACCGGCATTGTTAACCAGAACATGGGGTGTGCCAAAGTCATCGGAAATGACTTTAAGCACGTCAGCGATAGAGACTGCATCAGAGACGTCTAATTTAAAGCCTTTACCCTTGTCTCCAAGATAAAGAGAAATAGCCTCTGCGCCAGCATCTGAGGTGGCTGTACCGATGACAAAAAAACCATCATCCGCCAATCTTTCGGCAATGGCTTTACCAATGCCGCGACTAGCGCCCGTTACTAAAGCTATTTGTTTAGTCATTGAGTTGCTCCAATAGCGTGTTTATAGTGTCTGAATTATAGATAGAGAAGTGCTCAGCCTCTTTCACGATACGTTTGTTGAGGCCAATCAGGACTTTGCCGGGGCCGCATTCAACATAATGGGTCACGCCTTGTTCGTTCATGTAACGGACGCTATCCACCCAACGCACCGGTTTGTGGAGTTGTTCTTTTAAGATAGCTCTAATGGCGTCAGGGCTATCATGCGAGGCCACATCTACATTATGAACCAGCTTAATGTTAGGTGTTGCTATAGCAATGTCATTTAAATAGGCCTCTAGCTTTTCGGCCGCAGATTGCATTAAAGCGCAATGAGAGGGCACGCTGACGGGTAATAACAAGGCACGTTTAGCACCGGCTGCTTTTGCTGCAGACATGGCTCTTTCAACGGCGGCTTTATTGCCAGCAATGACCACTTGGCCGGGGGCATTAAAATTAACGGCGGAGACAATTTCAGCTTCAGCGCTTTGCACACAGATATCAACAACCTGTTGATCATCAAGACCCAAGATAGCCGCCATAGAACCTACGCCTGGTGGCACCGCTTCTTGCATTAAGCGACCGCGAGCGGCGACTAATTTGATGCCGTCTTCAAAAGACAAGGCACCTGAACACACTAAGGCGGTATATTCGCCTAAACTGTGTCCTGCCATCCAAGTGGGTTGAATAGGGCTTAGTTTGCGCCAAATTTCCCAAACCGCAAAGCCCGCCGCTAACATAGCCGGTTGAGTATTGTGAGTTTGGTTCAGTGCTTCATCAGGGCCTTGAGTGACTAAAGACCATAAGTCGACACTTAAAGCCTCAGACGCTCTTTCAAAGATGTGTTTAACTTCAGGGTAGCTAGCCGCTAAATCTGCGACCATGCCGACCGATTGTGAACCTTGTCCCGGAAAGACAAACGCTAAATTATTGGGGTGTGTGCTCATGGTAATACGACTTTATTTTTATTTTAATATTTAATAAGAGCCGATCCCCAAGTAAAGCCAGCGCCAAAGGCTTCAAGGAGAACGACTTGTCCACGTTTAATTCGACCATCACGTACCGCTTCGTTAAACGCTAATAATACCGAAGCAGAAGAAGTGTTGCCCTGATTCTCAAGAGTAACCACCACTTGATCCATAGACATTTTTAATTTTTTAGCGGTAGCCATAATGATTCTAATGTTGGCTTGATGAGGTACTAGCCAATCAATATCTTCCTTAGCCATGTTATTAGCTTCTAAGGTTTCATCAACAATGCGTCCAAGGGTATTAACGGCCACTTTAAACACTTCGTTGCCGCGCATATTGATAAAGCCGGCATCGTCTTGCGTTTCTGCGGTGGTGGTTTGAGGGTTACGACAATAAAGCAGGTTCTCATATTCGCCATCAGAATGAATATGCGTTGATAAAACCCCCGCTTCATCAGACGCGCCTAATAATACCGCGCCGGCACCATCACCAAATAAAATACAGGTGCCTCGATCAGTCCAATCAACAATACGTGAACAGATTTCAGTGCCAATAATTAAGGCTTTCTTAGAGCCACCTGATTTAATAAATTGATCAGCAATACTAAGCGCATAAATGGAGCCAGAGCAGGCAGCTTGAACATCAAAGGCGGCGGCATTTTTAATGCCGAGTCGTTGTTGTAATAAACAGGCCGTACTCGGATAGACGTATTCGGGTGTACCCGTTGCAACGATAATTAAATCAATGTCGCTGGGGTCACAGTTAGCCGCTTCTAAGGCTTGTCTGGCGGCTGTTTCGGCCATGCTCGCGGCAGATTCATGCGGTGCGGCAATATGTCGATTTTTAATGCCAGTCCGTTCAAAGATCCAACTGTCTGACGTGTCAACGGTTTCTGAAATTTGGGCATTGGTGCGAATCTCAGCAGGCAAATAACCGCCTGTGCCAAGCACTTTTGAATAACGAATCATGTGATGTCTCTAAGAGCTAAGGTTTTTTCTACTTGCTCACTTATTTTTTTTATAACATCTTGTTTAGCTTCAACTTCGGCCAATTGTATAGCGGTTTTAAAGGCGAGCCTATCTGCGCCGCCGTGACTTTTAATGACCAAACCTTTTAGGCCTAAAAAACTAGCGCCATTGTACAAGCGTGGATCAATACGTTGCTTAAAGGATTTAAGCACGGGATAAGCAATAATAGCCACTAACTGGGTAAAAATATTTTTGCTAAACGCTTCTTTGAGGGTGGTGCCAATCATTTTTGCAGCGCCTTCAATAGATTTAAGGGCAACATTGCCCACAAAGCCATCGGTGACTATTAAATCCACTTTAATAGAGCCTGCATTTAAAGAATTGCCCTCGACATAGCCAATATAATTTAACGAAGAATTTTCTAATAATTTGGCGGCGGTTTTAACTTGCTCGTTGCCTTTGGTGTCTTCTTCGCCAATATTTAACAGGCCAACTTTGGGGTGTTCGATGCCTTCAACCGCTTTAACTAATTCATTGCCCATGATAGCAAATTGAAATAGATGTTCCGCAGAACAATCCACATTGGCACCCAAATCAAGTACATGGGTATGGCCGTGAATAGACGGTAAGGTTGAGATAATCGCAGGGCGATCAATACCTGGAATCATTTTTAAAACAAAACGTGCAGTCGCCATTAAAGCACCGGTATTACCTGCGCTGACACATGCATCCGCTTGACCTTCTTTAACCAAATTAATGGCCACGCGCATAGAAGAGTCTTTTTTGTTTTTTAAGGCTTTAGAAGGTGATTCATCCATCTCAACGCATTGCGAAGCATGGTGGATAGAGAGTCTATCTTGATAGGGGCTTAAGTCGTTGGGCAAGAGTCTTTTAATGACTGCTTCATCGCCTACTAGGATTAATTTTAAATTTGGACTGTTTCTTAAACACTCCAATGATGCTGGAATAGTGATTTCAGGGCCATTGTCCCCGCCCATTGCATCAATAGAAATTGTTAAACTCACGTTGATGAACAACTCCGAAGTTATTGAGGAAAGCCGAACCTAGATAGGTTCGGCATGGGGTCATTCCAGATCGAAAAGACGATTAATCTACGTCTACTGCATTGACGATTTGGCGTCCTTTAAAAGAACCGCCTGGTGTCATGTGGTGACGTAAGTGCATTTCACCTGTAATTGGATCTTGTGATAACGTTTTAGCGGTTAAGGCGTCATGTGAACGACGTTGACCGCGTCTTGAACGCGATACTTTACTCTTTTGTACTGCCATTATAGGTCTCCAGTGTTTTTAAGTTTGGCTAAAATAGAAAAAGGGTTTTTAGTGGTTGATGACGTATCGTCAAACACAACTGTTTTTTTTGTGTCATTGTTAATAGTAGCAACAATACACGGGTGTTGATGCTTTGGAAATGCCGGTAAATTAAGCAATATCTCGTCTTCAATAATATTTTTAAGAGGTATTTTTTCCTCTTCAACCATTAAGGGTTCATATTCTTCTGACAATCTATTGGCTTGATCTATTGAGGTGACAATGCCTAATTTGATATCACAATCAATCGGCCATTCAACGGCCTCTAGGCAATTTTGACATTGTAGTGCCAAAACGGTCTCAATATGTCCCTCTACCTTGGCGAGACGTCCTTCTCGACCAAAAAAAAGATCGACATCAATCGTTCCGGAATCGTTGACTAGCATTTTTGCTAAACGATCCAGACTGCTTAAGGATATTTTGCCCTTTAATTCACCACGCGTATCCGCAAGGTGTAAAGGTTCTATAATTTCGGGTAATCTATCTGACATAACTAACAAATAATATAGATAAAAAATAAAGTAGTCAAACGCTAAATAGAATTATAGCAATTCAGAGGCTGCATCTTGCTCTTTATTTAGGTAAAGAGTATCTAAAACAGGGTGGGTTTTGGTCGGGTTTACAATATTATTCAATATTACAATTATAACAACAATAGGCCTATACCTATTATGATTAACTTTGGCACTATTTTCAGGCTTAAACTTGGGATTAGGCGCAATTTTAGAGATTCGGGGTGGTAAAACAGCGCCTAAAAGCACGTC
Organism: uncultured Methylococcaceae bacterium; assembly: GCA_903863905.1. Lineage (GTDB taxonomy): Bacteria > Pseudomonadota > Gammaproteobacteria > Methylococcales > Methylomonadaceae > Methylobacter_C. Next base: position 205 of record CAIPDT010000072.1, on the reverse strand, counting down.
CGGTCCTGTTTTCATAGGAGTAAGCCCTGTTCTGTGTAGAGTAGGGCCTGTTCTGTGTGGAGTAAGCCCTGTTCTGTGTGGAGTAGGGCCTGTTCTGTTGGGAGTAAGCCCTGTTCTGTGTGGAGTAGGGCCTGTTCTGTCGGGAGTAAGCCCTGTTCTGTGTGGAGTAGGGCCTGTTCTGTTGGGAGTAAGCCCTGTTCTGTGT
>CAIPDT010000071.1 GCA_903863905.1 uncultured Methylococcaceae bacterium | reverse complement strand
TTTTGCCATTCCATATATAATTCCTTTGTAGCGGTTAAACATATTTCTCGAATCACACTCTTATTGGCAAACTTCTTTAAATCTTTTTCAAATCTATTTTGACCGGATCTAATCTTTAAGTTATATTTTTTTGTAGCGTTAGAGATAAAGGGATAGCGATTCAAGATCAACGGTCTAAGCAATAATTCAGTTAAAATTGTCAAATCATCAGGTCTTTTTTTTATTCTCACTAGTTATCCTCTCGAACGATTAACATCAAAACCCTCATAACTATCAGCGCCAGCGCTAAATGTTATTTTCCGTTCACACCATGGGCAAACAACAGTACCTGCTTCATTCAAACAAAGAATTCCCCCACACGTACACATCCCAAATGCTGAAGCGTTTCCACAGTGTGGGCATCCAGGAATACCCAGCAACGCACTGGTATTAACTTTTAATTGTGTAGTGTCACCATCAGACAATTCAAAATAATCTTCACCAACCGGGTAACAACCTGAAAGCATAAAATGCGTAAGATCCATCGAGAATTCCTGCAGATTAAACGCCTGTGCATTACGTTCATATTTGATTAAGTAAGGCAAACGGGTTCGCTGACAGCGCCCCGTAAGGATGACATAATCAGGATCTGCTGGACGTAAATCTCTGGCATCCTTGACTAAAGAAAGTACACTTTCATCAATTTTTGCTAAATTTACTTTTTCCGTTGGACTATCACTCAAGCTTTTACTATGTGATTTAACTGAATCTGTAACCCATGCAATAAACTTTTTAAAATCTTCATCGCGAGTATTTTCGAGAGTCATCGCGTATGTTGTAAGTTGACTTAGGATACTCATATCAGCGAATTTTCCTAGTGCAATTGCCACCAAAGTTGATTTACTCGCATAATCAGCTTTCCATTTTGCTATTGCACTGTTAACAAAATCAGTCGGTTTACCATCAGTTATCAGATAAATAATCGGCTTCCAATCACCTTTTTGTTCGTAAGTTGTCTTTACAACAGACGCGTCTAATTCATCCATCAAATGATAAAGTACCCCACCAAGTGAAGTGCCCCCACCAATGGGTAACTTTGGTGGATAAAAAGATGCTACCTCAATAAGAGGTACAATTGTTTTCGCTTTACCCGCAAATGCAATAACACTTACATATACCGTTTCCAGTGCATGGGGATCCTGCCGAAGTACTCGAATAATACTATTCAGACCGTCCTCAAGTTTCTTAATGTTTTCACCGACCATCGATTCAGAAACATCAAGGACGAAATAAACTGGCAAACGACGCATAAATATCTCCGAATTGGGGTTAAAAACTGATATAAAATTATTTAAGTGCAGGCAGCATCTACAACTAATTATTAAGTTATTTTTTATTCTGACCTTTTATGAAATAAACATTTGTTTTATAAAATTATTCACCACAAAATTTCCGCATGTAGTGCTAAGGTCAGTTATAACAACATCATATGTAGCATTGTAATTAAAAATGTTTTCATAACCTTGCACAAAGTTAGATGAGGTTAATCCAATAAAGACATTCATATTCCACTTAATTAAGAGCTTTTCCATTGCATAGTTTACGGTAGCACCATCTGAGGGCTTACCTCCACTAAGAATATAAAGTATGAGTCCGTAATCCCCCTTAACATTCTCTGTTGACTTATTAATTATTTGTTCCATCACCGAATCAAGCGAATATAGAGCGTTACCCAACATTGAAGGCGTACTTGGCTTTGCTTTGATTATAGGCAAATCAAGAACCGTCAAATCTGTTAATGGAAGATAAATTTGCATATCCATATCATAGCTGGCTACAAATATAAAAGCAGTCTCAAGAGCAAACGGTTCCTGTCTTAAATTTGAAATAAGTTCACTTATTTTCCTATTGATAAGCTCAATCCGCTCACCCTGCATTTTGCCAGAGGTATCAACCAAGATAAATATTGGTAATCTTCTCATGCTTAATCAGATAACCATCTGTACTTCTGGTGGAGGTGGCGGAAGATAAGTCGGTTCAGAAACGCCAGCACTACTTGTACCGATAGAAACACTTGCAGAAACCCATTTAAAAAACTGCGCAAATGTTGATGAATCAGTGGTATCTAGATGAACTACATTATCAGTTAGCTCTTTAAGTATGGATTCATTAGCTTTAGGTCCAGCCGCACACGCCACGATGTTTCCAAAATTACGTTTTTTAACTTCTGAAATCATATTGCGATAAGTCTGCAAATCTGTTGGACTACCATCAGTCATAATAAACAGTAATGGCCGCCAGTCACCCTTCTTACTTGGCGTGTTTTTTATAACTTCTATATCAGAACGCTGTATTAGTAATTCCAAGGCAGCGCCAAGAAATGTTGGTCCTGAATCAGGAACTAAAATCTCAGGAATCTGCACCAAATCAAGGGCAGTTAAAGGAAATATTTCTTTAGCTTCAATATCAAAAGTTATCAGACCTATACTAACTGACTCTATAGCATACGGATCCTGCCTTAACGCACTCACCATACTTTTTAATCCTACGTTAACAGACTGTATAGGCTCACCCCGCATTGATCCTGAAGTATCTATTAATAAATAAACGGGCAGACGTCTG
>CAIPDT010000070.1 GCA_903863905.1 uncultured Methylococcaceae bacterium | reverse complement strand
TTCCTATGGATAAGGTTGAGACGCCTTGGAACTTTGCGAGTAGTTTAGATAGAAGTTTATGTACAGGCTGTGGGTATTTAAATAACCGTTCACAACACAGTTGTCAGAATTGTGGTGATGAGAGTTTGGTGTGGGTGCATGTCGCGGATAATTCTAAAACTGAAATCAACAAACAGACCGGAGAATCAAAGCATAAAAGCGATAATGATTGCCCTTTTTGTCAAAGTAAAGACAGTTTATTAATTGTGGGTGCGCGTTCTACCAGTTTGTCTTCTGTCATGGTGGGGCAGTTAAGCACCTCTCGCTTTAATCGGGATAAACAATTAATCGCTTTTTCTGATGGCGTACAAGATACCGCACATCGGGCCGGTTTTATTGCCGCTAGAACCCGGTCTTATGGTTTTCGGGTGGCTTTAAGAAAGGTGCTGGATCAAGCTAAAGTGGATACTTCGATAAGTGAAGTCATTAAGCAGTTTAATCAGTATTGGTTTGAGGCCTTAGGTGAGGCGGCTTTTATAGGTACTTTTTTACCGCTTAACATGGAGTGGTTGCGGGATTATTCAGTGTTAAAAAACACTAATATTTTACCAGAAGGCTCTAATCTAGCGACTTTGTTACAACGGCGTTTAGCCTTTGATATTTTAAGTGAGTTAGGCTTTAAGTCGCGCATTGGGCGTTCTTTAGAACGCAGTGGTGCGGTGGCCAGTTATTATTCTCAGGCAGAATTAGAGCCGTGTTTAAACGGGCTATTAAGTGCCTTGCAGGAAAATATTGGCACCTTAAGAGATTTAACCTATGAGCGGTTACTGTGTTTTGTTATAGGCTTCTTGGCGCATTTGCGCTTAGGCGGTGGAATTTATTATCCAGACTTAGAGGGCTATATTCATAATAATGGAGATCCGGGCGTATTTATTAATCAAATCGCCTTACCTAATTTTGCTTATGGCGCTCGTGTACCTACCTTTTTAGGCACGGTAAAAGGAAAGGGCTTAGAAACGATAGCGTCAACCGTTAAAACGTCTAATAGTTGGTATCAAACCTGGTTAATTAAAGCCTTGTTAGCGGGTGATAATTTGCAACCTACCGGTGATTTAACGGCGGATATTTACAGTCTTGTACTGACGCATTTAGTTAAGGCACAAATCTTAGTGGATAGAACTACCAAAACTCAAGATACCGTTTGGGGTATTAATCCAGAGCGCTTATTACTCAGTACACAGGTGGCAAGTGTCTGTTGTGATAAATGTAAGCACACTTATAGTGTGGCTGAGCGTGAATTAGAGAGTTGGCGGTCTTCAAAGTGCTTACAAAAAAGTTGTTTTGGACATTATCAGTTACATAAAACAGTCACTGACGCTTTAGATTTTTATGGGCGCTTATATCGGGATGGTGATGTTAATCGAGTGGTGGCGGCAGAACATACCGGTTTATTAACCCGGGATGAGCGGGGGGCCGTTGAAGCCTCTTTTAAAAAGACGGCTGAAAATCGACACCCTTGGGATATTAATTTGTTGTCAGCAACACCGACTTTAGAGATGGGGGTGGATATTGGGGATTTGTCGTCTGTTTTATTGTGTTCGGTTCCCCCTGCGCAAGCTAATTATCTGCAACGTATTGGTCGAGCCGGTCGACGTGATGGCAATGCCTTAAATATTACCCTGGCCAACGCCAATGCCCATGATCTGTATTTTTATAGTGATCCTATCGAAATGATGGCGGGGGATGTTGAAGCACCTGGGGTATTTTTGGACGCGTCTGCGGTTTTAGAACGCCAATACACGGCTTTTTGTTTAGATCAATGGGTTAAGAAATATGCCGAACGTGCGTTTATACCGCTTAAGTTAAAGGATGTATTAAGTACTATCTCTAAACAAAAAGTGAATGTTAAGCTGTTTCCGTATTCATTCTTAACTGAAGTTGAGGCGCATCGAGTTGAGTTAATAGAACAGTTTTTAGCGTTATTTAACTCAGGGTTAGGCGTAGGTTTAAGTAAGTTTTCTGTGGAGTGGCTAAAGTGTTTTGCTGAAGGGGATTTTAATACGCAGGGCAGTTTAAGTTTTCGGATTCAAGAAATATTGATGCGGCAAGCTTCAGAAGTTGAGTCAATGACTAAGGAAGCTAAGCGGGTTAATACAGTCTTAAAAACGCTCAGAGCTATTGAAACTAAATCAAAGCAGGATGAAGAACATATAGAGGCTTTAGACATTGAGTTAACCGCCTTACAAGCTTTAGTGAGCAGTCTTAAAAATCAGGATACCTTACAGTTTTTAACCGATGAAGGTTTGATTCCTAATTACGCTTTTCCTGAGCAGGGCGTTATTTTACATTCGGTGATTTATCGCTCCAAGAAGGATAATGATAGTGCGGTAAAAGCAGCGGGCGTTGATAAAGAATCAGAACGTTGGACTTATAAATATGAGCGTCCTGCCGCTTCGGCATTATCTGAATTAGCGCCTTCGAGTCTGTTTTATGCCGGAGGTCGGCGTGTACAGGTTAATCGGGTTGATTTACGGGTTTCTCAACAAGAAAGTTGGCGTTTTTGTCCGGCCTGTCATCATTCTGAATGTGTTGATACGGGCGATAATCATCAAACCTGTCCGCGTTGTGGCGATGCAATGTGGGTGAATGTGTCTCAAAAAAAACCTATGCTGCGCTTAAAGCAAGTCTATGCCACAACTGCAGATCGTAACAGTCGAATATCGGATGATAAAGAGGATAGAGATAACCAGTTCTTTACCAAGCAGTTATTAATTGATTTTGATCCTGTTGCGATAACTGCCGCTTATAAAGTGGATAAAGCAGATTGGCCGTTTGGCTTTGAGTTTATATCTAAAGCAGATTTTAGGGAGATTAATACCGGACACAGTGACGAGAATTCCCCTGAAATGACTATTGCAGGAAAAGACTCCAAGCGCACCGGTTTTAAGTTGTGTAAGTACTGTGGCACGGTGCAATCTAATAGTACAAATCCGCATCCGCAAGAACACACTATTAGTTGTTCTGCATTGAATAGAGATAATGCAAACAATATTATCAGTGGTTTGTTTTTATATCGGGAGTTTCAGTCAGAAGCGATTCGTATTTTATTACCCATTACTTCGGGTACGGATGCTGACAGTGCTGAGTTGTCTTTTATTGCGGCTTTACAACTGGGTTTAAAGAAAAAGTTTGGTGGCAGTATTGATCATTTGCGTGTGGCTCAGAATGTGGAGCCTGATCCAGAAGATAGCGAACTCAGTAAACGGTATTTGGTGATTTATGATTCAGTACCGGGTGGTACGGGGTATTTAAAACAATTAACCAGTCATCAAGATGATCTAATACAAGTGTTAACCGATTATGCTATGCCGGTTTTAGAGCAGTGTCGTTGTGTACAAAAAGAGCAGGCCGATGGTTGTTATCGTTGTCTTTATGTTTATAAAAACAGCCGTAATATTTCGAGTATTTCTCGTAAGAAAGCCCGTGATTTTATTCAGACCCTTAAAGAAAATGCCGACAAAATGGTGCCGGTGGCCGGGTTACGTGAGGTTAAGTTATCGCCGTTAGTCGAAAGTGAGTTAGAAGCTCGGTTTCTTGAAGCCTTACGTAAAATCGGCAAGGCATTTAAAATGGAGAATAAGATATCTGATTTCGAGTGGCGTGCTGAGTTTTATGCCGGAGAAGCGGGCTGGTATTTACGTTTAGGAAAGCAACGGTATTTTATTCGTCGCCAAGTTGAATTGGGTGCTGAACAGCAGGTAGCGATTCAATCCAGAGCCGATTTTGTGATGGTGCCTTTAGGTAATCCTGAGTTGAAACCGATTGTTATTTTTACGGATGGTTTTAAGTATCATAAGGATCGAGTGGCTTTAGATACCGCGCAAAGAATGGCGATTGTCGCGTCTAATCAGTATTGGGTGTGGTCGTTAACCTATGAAGATGTGCAGAATGTGCTGGATGACCAAGTGGCCTTGCCGATTGATTTGTTGTTGGGAATGCCTAATGTAAAGGCCAAGGCGTTGGCGGAGTATTTTTCCTGTGTTGATTTGTTGGGCTTACATGATCAATCTAGTTTTAAGTGGTTAATCGTATTATTAACTCAAGGTAAAGAATCGGTTTGGCAGCGTTATTCGGCGTTGTTTGGGTTTATTTGGTTTAATAGTATGACGCCCGCTTTTGATCCGGCTTCGATTCAAGATTTACCAGAATATGCACAGTTAAAACTTGAGGGTATCGTTGATTCGGCCATCACTAAGGTTGATCGATTAGGGGCTTTGTGGGGTGAGAGTTATCAACGTCTTGAATTGTCAGTTCGTCTTGATCAAAGGGCTTTTAATCAACAAGATTTTACCCAATTAAGTACAAATTTGATTTTCGATGATAGCGCTGATTTAGTTGATTTTGAAGCTGATCTTAAACAATGGCAAAGCTTTTTAAGATTGATTAATGTCATACAGTTTCAGCCGCATAGTGGTTTTTATACTCAAAAAGGCATAGAGAGTCTTGCCTATGCTCAGTTAATAGTCAGATCGACTTCTACGGCCACGGGTTCTATGGATACGATTATTGAGTCGGCTTGGGAGTTACTTTTAGCCGATGCGGTGGGTACAGAGATTGAGTTTATTAAAAAACTGATTACTTTAAATCTTCCGGTACCGCAATGCGGTTTTGAATGCTTAGATGAATCGGGTGAAATTATCGCTGAGGCCTTTTTAGCATGGCAAGATGATAAAGTAGCTATTGTTTATGCGGGTTATGAGTCGGATACGGTCACCTTTATCGAAAAAGGTTGGCAAGTTTTTATAAATACTGAGCTGGATAAGGATATGCAACCCTTATTAAATGCGTTTGCTTCGAACTAGGAATTTTTATGCAACCCAAAGTAGCGATATCGTCTGACTTTTTTAATAGTGTTTTAAAGTTACCGCGTGCTCAACAGGATAAGGCGGTTAAGTTAATGGAGACTTTTAGGCAAAACCCTAAATCCCCCGGCATTAACTACGAAACGATTCAAGTGGCACGTGATAAAAACTTACGTTCAGTTCGTATCGATCAAGCGTATCGAGCTATTGTGTTAGCGCCCGAAAAAGGCGATGTGTATATTTTATTATGGGCAGATTTACATGATGACGCTTATCAATGGGCCGGTGATAGAATCTTTAAAATCAACCCTGAAAATGGTGTCTTACAAATATTAGATACGCAATATGTTGATGAAGCCAAGCAGATCCAACAATCAGCAGTGGCTCAAACCAATACCAATTTATTTGCAGATATCAGAGATCGATCTTTAGTCCGTTTAGGGGTGCCAGAGGAATTTTTGCCACTCGTTAGGCAAGTATTAAGACCTTTGGACTTAGATGACTTAAAAGTTAAATTACCCGATGAAGCCTATGAAGCGTTGGCGTTGTTAGCTGATGGCATTAGTTTAGAAGAGGTCATGTCTGTTTATGATGTGAGCTTACAAGATACGCCTTCTATTATTGATACTAATGATTTTGCGAGTGCTTTAGAGAATCCTGATTCTAAACGACGTTTCTTATTGGCCTCGGATGATGAAGCGTTACAAGCGATGTTGGACGCACCTTTAGAAAAATGGCGGGTCTTTTTACATCCCTTACAACGGAAGTTAATTTTTAGGGATTGGAATGGCCCTGTACGTGTTTTAGGTGGCGCAGGTACAGGTAAAACGGTAGTTGCAATGCATCGTGCCAAGTGGTTAGCGGAACACGTACATGAGTCGCGGGAGACTAAAGTTTTATTGACCACCTTTACTAAAAATTTGGCGCTGGATATAGAGCAAAATTTAAAACATATTTGTGCGCCAGAGGTGTTGCGTAAAATTGAAGTGATTAACCTAGATGCGTTGGTTAAACGCTTTATGGAGAAACATGGTTATAAAATTAATTATACGTTTCTGAATGAAAAGAAAACGGAAGAGCTTTGGGACAATGCCTTAACTTTAAAACCCAGTGAAGGGGATTTATCGGAGTCTTTTTTTCGTGAAGAATGGAATAAGGTCATTCAACCGCAAAATATTAATAGCTTAGAAAGTTATTTGCAGGCCAGACGAGTCGGGCGTGGTGTGCAGTTAAGTCGATCTATGCGTAAAGCCGTTTGGGATGTGTTTGAGAATTATCGGGTTGCTTTAAATGATGCGGGGTTAAAGGAGGCCGAGGATGTGTATCGGGATGCCTTAACCTTAATAGAAAAAGATCAACTCCAAGCACCTTATACGCATATCTTGGTGGATGAGGCTCAAGATTTTGGAATGAATGCGTTTCGGCTATTACGCCGGTTAGTGGTTGAAGATAAAAACGATTTGTTTATCGTAGGTGATGCGCATCAGCGTATTTATGGTAGTAAAGTGGTGTTGGGTCAATGTGGGATTAAAATTACCGGTCGTAGTCATAAGCTACGTATCAATTATCGCACGACTGAACAGATTAGACAGTCTGCCGTGTCTTTATTAAAGGGCATTGCATTTGATGATTTAGATGACAAACAAGATGATCAATCGGGGTATCGTTCCTTGATGACGGGGGCCGAACCGATTATTCAATGTTTTGATACTGCAAAAGCGGAAACCGATTTTATTGTGGCTTCTTTGCAAGAACGCCCTGAGCAATCGTGGCTTAATGCCTGTATTACCGTCAGAAGATTAAAAGATATGGAGCGTTATAAAGCAGCTTTAACTGATGCACATATTCCTTATTACCAAATTGAACAAAATACGGTGGATAATGCTAAGCACCCAGGGGTAAGAATCGCAACCATGCATCGTGTAAAAGGTTTGGAGTTTGATTACATGTATGTTGCCGGAGTAAATGAGGGGGTGGTGCCGTTAAACTATTTAGACTCTGATGATGTCACGATCATTAGGGAGCATGAGCAAAAAGAACGCTCCTTGCTTTATGTGGCTATTACACGAGCTAAACGGTTTTGTGCGATTACCGGCTTTGGGAAGATTTCTAAATTTATGGACGTGATTGGGCAAAATTTGGGGGTGGGAGGGGGCGTTTGTTGATTGAACTAAGAAACTCTCTAAGT
>CAIPDT010000069.1 GCA_903863905.1 uncultured Methylococcaceae bacterium | reverse complement strand
GGATGGGTACGATAGCCGAACATCATAATGGATTCCTTATACGATGGGTTTCTCGCGGCTCTACCCATCCTACTCATGGTTATCAACGGGCTACAAAAAAGATTTATCGTTAGGTTCATGCCGGTTGGTTTACTAAAATCGACTGGCGGCTATAGGTGAGTCAGCAGACATCCAGATAGTGCAGTTCTATGTCTGCAATGGGTCGATTGCGGTCTGTAAATTTTTTCATTAATTACTGTCACCCTAATATTTTTCAATGTGTAAAACATCAAAAGAATAAATACTCTTTTGAGTAAAATTTCATTTATTGAAATACTTTTTTGTGTATTTACACGACAAGGATCTGCGGAATTTACTGGCGTAAGGAAAAATCAGGGGAGGGCAGGGGGGCAATGCTGATCATCCGGAATAGGTTAAATGATGTAAAACTTAATAAATTTAATTGATCCCCGTTAGTTAGTAATTAATCATCTTTTCTCAAGTGTCCGGTAACCTCCAGCAATGGCTAATTACCTTCGGTACTTATCAATAATGTAATCAATCGCCTGATCTAATGTATCAAAACTGCCTTTTATTGATGGGCGATCCCAAGAGTCGGTGTCCAGGCATAGCACCTCGTAAAAACCATTGTCTTGTAATTGTACAAACGGCATTTGATACCAGTGCTTCATGTGTTCTTCGGCTCTGGCATGTAAGGGTGTGATATTAAAGTCATCGGGCAAGATGGGATTAACAAGTATGTTATCTATGGAATTATCCGCTTGGTATTCAAGACCGTTGATGTTAAATGTTTTCATGCTGTCGCTTTGATTTTTATTAAGATGCAATATTGTAAATGACATCTTAACATGCTTTAAAAGTGCCTCAAAACAATAAATACTCTTTTGAGTAAAAACTCATTTGATGAAATGATTATTTGTGTATTTACACGGTGGTGTGTTGTTTGAAATGGCCGCCAGCTTACGGCCATAAGCCGTCCGACAGTTACGACAAATCAACGTCAGGTCCTTTACCTATAGCAGACCTTCATGACCGGTTGGCAGTGTTTTTTCAAAATGCACCGCCAAGTTCAAGACATTAGGGTAGATGGGTAAATGTTCGTAGCGGGCCATTTAAAAGGGTAAAAATCCTGACCACAGTTATGCGAAATACCGGCGTAGAGGCAGAAGATAAGCTGCCCCTACCCATCATAGGCTTGGGTGCGTTTTTTAAAATCGCAGGGGTTATCACCCCCTGCACCCCCTCAAAAGCACCCAATGACCCGAAGCATCAAATTACCCGATGCTACCGCGCCGCTTTAAGCCCATTAACCCGACCATAGCGCTACCGAAAAGCCAAAACGCACCGGGAACCGGAACGGCGGCAACATCGCCCGGGCGAACAGCCCATGCGTAGAGCTGGTAGTACTTAAAGTTGTAGTACTGGTAGCCATTGCCGGTATTGAAGTTCCACGCGTTGATCGGATCGGGCGCGTACTCACTACCCGACCAGTACACATAGATCTGGAGGTTAGTGAATAAATTATAGTTGGGATTAGTGCTCGTTGCAATGCTGCTACCTGCTGAAACTCCCAATTGATTGTAAAACAAATCACCCATTTGGCTACTGGTAACATTGTATCCAAAATCTTCTATGGGTGTAGAAGGCAGGCTCCAGCCCGTAACGCCACCCAGTGTTAAGTTGTTGGCCCAGGCTTGTGCGCCCCACCAAGTCATTCTGCCAGTGGTGGTATCAAAGTCTGCGGTAGTCAGTGTGTAAGTGCCGTTATCGTAACCATTGGGCGTATCATGAATAACCCCGCCGTTAGCCGCGATAATTTCACTGACCAGATTGGCATTACTCGCCGCTTGGGTTTGAAACAAGTTGGCATCAGCCGCCCAAGTGATGTTATTGACAGTGTCATAGACCATGCCGCCGGTACGTGCCACTAAGGACGCTTGTGCACCGGTACTAAGGCTAATCGCCAATACGGCTGCAGTTGTTAAAAATTTTGTGTTCATGTTTTACCTATTGTTGCTCAAGTTAAATTTCAAAAAAGTTAAAAAAATGTACTAAAAACCACGCCCCACAAACCACAATCACTCCATTTTCTGCCCCCCATAATCACCTTATTTTAGCCGGTTAAGTATGCCTTATGGCTAACGGCTAACGGCTAACGGCTAACGGCTAACGGCATTGAGAGTGTATTTTTTTTCTTTATCAATAGCAAATAAAAATATAAAAAACGGCATTAAAACTTTTACTTTTGAGCTTTTCGTAAACGAAAATAATAGAATTAGCCATTGCAAAATTGCATTATCCAGATATAACCAGGCAATAGTCTTGTGATTTACTTGAGTTGCGAAGCCAAAGCATTCGACTAATATGGAGCTTTAGAACCAGCACAACATAAGAAGCAACACAGCGCGGATGGGTACGATAGCCGAACATCATAATGGATTCCTTATACGATGGGTTTCTCGCGGCTCTACCCATCCTACTCATGGTTATCAACGGGCTACAAAAAAGATTTATCGTTAGGTTCATGCCGGTTGGTTTACTAAAATCG
>CAIPDT010000068.1 GCA_903863905.1 uncultured Methylococcaceae bacterium | reverse complement strand
TCAAGGGGGGGGCTTTAATCACACCGAGTTAGTTTTGATGTGCCTTATTTAACGGCGATACTTTTTGTGTTATTTGTTGAGATATCGCCGGTGGTAGAAAACCGCTTCGTTATCTACTGCTTCAGAGTTTGCTACTTGCCAATACCGAGATGATAGCAAAGCTGTTAAACTGTGCACTTTAAATAGAAAACTGCTTTAAGATGAGTCACCTTCATTCAATCGTGTGTCGATTAAATAGAGTCTATAACCATCAAGCAGGTATCGTGACAGTCGTTTTGAGGTAATTATGAGTTTTGATGTGATTTGCTTTGATTGTGATAGTACATTAAGCAAAATAGAAGGGATTGATGAGTTAGCTAGACGCGCCGGTATGGGTGAAGAACTCTCCAAATTAACCGATGCCGCTATGAATGGTGAATTGCCCTTAGAAGCGGTTTATGATCGTCGCTTATCTTTAATTAAACCCGATCAACAAAGCATTGCTTGGGTAGCCGACTTATATATTGCTGAGATAGTTGATGGTGTTAAAGAGGTTTTTAGCACCTTATTAGCGCAAGGTAAGACCATACATATTATTAGTGGTGGCTTAAGAGAAGCTATCCTGCCCTTAGCCGCTTATTTAGGTTTACCCGAAAGTCACGTTCACGCGGTAGGTATCTATTTTGATGCCGCTGGCGAGTACGCTGGTTTTGATCAAGATTCACCTTTAGCCAAGACAGGCGGCAAAGCAATTATCGTGAATGGCCTTAAAACGGGGGCGCCTTTAGTCATGATTGGGGATGGCAAAACCGATTTAGAAGCGAAACAAGCTGGCGCTTATGTGATTGGTTTTGGTGGAGTTGTCGATAGGGCAATTGTCCGAGAATCAGCCGATTTTTATAGTACAGAATCTTCTTTAGAGTTTGTGCTGTCGCATATTCTTTAAATGATTAAGTCCTGTGCCGTCGTGACAGGGTTTGATTTGAAGCACACTTTTTATGATCGTTCAAAGGATGTGAGTGTCACACATCTTTATAATTAATAGCTTATGAGAATTTTAGGGATAGATCCAGGTTCAAGATTAACCGGTTACGGAATTATCGAAGACACGCCACAAGGTTATAAATACATCGCCAGTGGCAGTATTCGCATTAAAGCGGATTATTTTCCCGATCGGCTTAAACAAATCTTCAATGGTATTTTAGAAATAGTAGATAATTATCAGCCCGAACAAATGGCCATTGAGCAGGTTTTTATGCATAAGAATGCTGATTCTGCTTTAAAATTAGGTCAAGCAAGAGGTGCGGCAATTTGTGCGGTACAAACTCAAGATATTGCGGTGTTTGAATATGCCGCCCGACAAGTTAAACAAGCGGTGGTCGGTAAAGGCGCCGCCGATAAATTACAGGTGCAACACATGGTAAAAATCTTGTTGAATGTGCAAGGTGAATTATCCTTAGATGCCAGTGATGCCTTAGGTATTGCTATTTGTCATGGTAATTATCAACAAACTGCAAAACGTTTAACTCAGCAAGGATTGTTCCGATGATTGGTTTTCTGCGTGGTAAGTTAGTTTATAAAGCACCCCCTTATTTAATGCTAGATGTTAATGGCGTGGGCTATGAGTTAGAAGCGCCTATGACCACTTTCTATGATCTACCGGCTTTAAATACAGAAATAAAATTGCATACCCATCTGGTGGTTCGAGAAGATGCGCATATTTTGTTTGGTTTTTCTGCAGAAGCAGAACGCAGCTTATTTAGAACTTTAATTAAAGTGAACGGGGTGGGGCCTAAATTGGCCTTAACGATCCTGTCTGGACAAAGTGCTGAAGAGTTTCATCGCTGTATTATTGATAATGATACTCAAGCCTTAGTGCGTTTACCTGGTGTAGGTAAAAAAACCGCCGAGCGGTTGATTATAGAGATGCGTGATAGGTTGCCCGAGTTAACCTCATCAGAGGCGGTACAGTTGGATAAGGCCGGAGTGGTTATTCCAAGTATGACTCATCCAAAGCAAGAGGCGATCAGTGCATTATGTTCTTTAGGATACAAGCCACAAGACGCCAGTAAGATGGTGCAAAATATCAATGCAGAGGATAAGACCTGTGAAGATATTATTCGTTTAGCCTTGCAGGGAGCGGTTAAATGATTGAAAGTGATCGATTAATCACCGCTCGCAGTAATATTGATGAAGAGCGGCAAGATCGAGCGATTCGTCCCAAAAAGTTAGCAGAGTATGTTGGGCAAAAAGAGTTATGTGCCCAAATGGAGATTTTTATCCAAGCTGCTACGGCACGACGTGAGGCTTTAGATCATGTACTTATTTTTGGACCACCTGGATTAGGAAAAACCACTTTAGCTAATATCATCGCAGCTGAAATGTGTGTTAAAATTCGCCAAACTTCAGGGCCCGTATTAGATAAGGCAGGTGACTTAGCGGCGTTACTCACTAATCTTGAGCCGCATGATGTCTTGTTTATTGATGAAATACATCGGTTGAGCCCGGCGGTTGAGGAGATTTTATATCCCGCTATGGAAGATTATCAATTAGATATTATGATTGGTGAGGGGCCTGCAGCACGTTCGATTAAATTAGATTTGCCTCCTTTTACCTTGGTAGGGGCAACGACTCGTGCGGGGTTATTAACCTCACCGTTGCGAGATCGTTTTGGTATCGTGCAACGTTTAGAGTTTTATACCATTGAGGAGTTGGCGAGTATTGCGATGCGGTCGGCTACTGTGCTTGGGATTGTTATGGATCAACGTGGGGCTTTCGAAATTGCCCGTCGATCCAGAGGTACCCCCCGAATTGCTAATCGTTTATTGCGTCGAGTTAGAGATTATGCCGAAGTTAAAGGCAATGGTACGATTACTGAAGATGCCGCTGTTCAAGCTTTGGATATGTTAAGAGTGGATAGTAACGGGTTTGATGCTTTAGATCGAAAGTTATTGATGACCATGATTGAGAATTTTGCCGGAGGCCCCGTAGGTCTTGATACCTTGGCTGCCGCGATTAGTGAAGAGCGAGGTACGATTGAAGATGTTTTAGAGCCTTATTTAATGCAACAAGGTTTTATAATGCGTACGCCTCGTGGTCGTGTCGTCACGCAAAATGCGTATTTACATTTTGGTTTGTCACCTCCTCATCAAATAGGAATAATTGATGAGTTGTTTGAATAATAGGGAATGTTTTAGTTTTTTGTACAATTAACTCTGAAAGTTAAGCCTTTAAACATTAGATGATGAAAACAAAATTTATCTGGCCAGTGCGTGTTTATTATGAGGACACCGATGCTGGAGGCGTCGTATTTTATGCTAATTATTTAAAGTTTTTTGAGCGGGCTAGAACTGAAATGTTAAGAGCGGCCGGCTTTGAGCAAGATGAACTTATTGCAAATGAAGGAGTCATTTTCGTGGTTCGTGCGGTGCAAGTGGATTATTTAAGCCCTGCTAGATTTAATGAACAAATAAATGTAAGCGCTGAAGTGGTGCTTGCAAAAAAAGCGAGTCTCACCTTTGAGCAATCGATTACGCGTGGTGATGACCTATTATGTAAAAGTATCATTCGTATCGCCTGTTTAGATGCAGTGACGATGCGTCCTAAAGTAATTCCCGAAAACCTACTAGAGCTGTTAAAGAATGAACACTGATTTATCTATTTTCCATTTAGTCAAAGAAGCCAGTTTTGTTGTTCAATTTGTGATGTTGCTGTTATTAGCAGCGTCAGTTTCCTCTTGGACCTTTATTTTTTCAAAACGCAAAGAACTTAATCGCGCTATTGAAATAACCGATGAGTTTGAAGAACAATTTTGGTCCGGTGTCGCTTTAGCAGATCTTTATAGAAAGTTGGCTGCAAAAGATTTTGAACCTGAAGGTATTGAAAAGATATTTTTAGCGGGCTACAAAGAGTTTTCTAGAATGCGTCAAGCGGGTAATGTTGAACCTGCCGTACAAGTAGAAAGTGCTCAGCGGGCTATGCGTATTGAATTATCGCGTGAATTAGAAAGATTGGATGAGCATTTGTCATTTTTAGCAACGGTTGGCTCTATCAGTCCTTATATTGGTTTATTTGGAACCGTATGGGGCATTATGAATTCCTTTATGTCTTTAGGGAGTGTTAAGCAGGCGACGTTGGCTCAAGTGGCGCCGGGTATTGCTGAGGCGTTGATTGCTACGGCGATTGGTTTATTTGCTGCTATTCCAGCTGTTATTGCTTACAACCGTTTTTCAACACGTTTAGATAGATTAACCGGCCGTTATGAGCTGTTTGTTGAAGAATTTGTAGTGTTATTACAAAGACAGGCGCATCAAAAATGAGCGGGCCACAGATGGGAAGAAAGAATGGGCGCAGAAAGCCCATGGCAGAAATCAATGTAGTGCCTTATATTGATGTTACCTTGGTGTTGTTGATTATTTTTATGATTACCACCCCTATGTTGCAAACGGGTGTAGACGTTGATTTGCCTCAAGCAGAATCTAAAACGGTAGAGTCTACCGGAGAGGGAGATAACCCACCTATTGTTATCTCAATTAAAGAATCTGGTGAGTATTTTATTAAAGTAGATAGTAATGAAGATGTGCCTGTTTTACCGGAAGAAATAAATGCTCAAGTTGAAGGTGTTTTGATTAATAAGCCCAAAACACAAGTGCTCATTAATGCGGATAAAGGCGTTAGTTATGGCACGGTAGTGACAGTGATGGCGGCGCTTAAAAATGCAGGTGTGCCCACTGTCGGATTAATGACTAAGCCGGAAGAAAAATAGATTTAAATGGATAACCAAAAAAGATTTACTTGGCCTATTGTATTAGCGTTAGTGTTACATTTAACGCTATTAGGTCTGTTTATATTAAGTGCACTTTATAAACCAGCGATTAAAGAGCCGGAACCGGTTTCGGAAGTTATCCATGCCACCATGATTGATACCGCTAGTCTGCAAGAAGAAGCGGTGGCTATTAAAAAAGCGGATGCAGAAAAAGTTTTAGCTGAAAAAGCACAGATTGCAGCACAGGAAAAAAAGGTCTTAGAAGAAAATCAAGCTGAGGCTGAAAAAGCTAAAGCTGAAGTTGCAGAACAGGCCAAGGTTGAAGCCGCAGAACAAGCAAAAGCCGAAGCCGCTAAACAAGCCAAGGCAGAAGCGGCAGATCAGGCGAAAGCCGAAGCCGCTAAACAAGCCAAGGCAGAAGCGGCAGAACAAGCAAAAGCCGAAGCCGCTAAACAAGCCAAGGCAGAAGCGGCAGATCAGGCGAAAGCCGAAGCGGCTAAACAAGCCAAGGCAGAAGCGGCAGATCAGGCGAAAGCCGAAGCCGCTAAACAAGCTAAGGCAGAGGCCGCAGAACAAGCGAAAGCCGAAGCCGCTAAACAAGCTAAGGCAGAGGCCGCAGATCAGGCGAAAGCCGAAGCGGCTAAACAAGCCAAGGCAGAAGCGACTGCTAAAGCCAAAGCAGAAGCTGATGCAAAAGCCAAGGCCGAAGTGGCTGCTAAAGCCAAAGCAGAAGCTGATGCAAAAGCCAAGGCCGAAGCGGCTGCTAAAGCCAAAGCAGAAGCTGATGCAAAAGCCAAGGCCGAAGCGGCTGCTAAAGCCAAAGCAGAAGCTGATGCAAAAGCCAAGGCCGAAGCGACTGCTAAAGCCAAAGCAGAAGCTGATGCAAAAGCCAAGGCTGAAGCGGCTGCAAAAGCCAAAGCAGAGGTTGATGCAAAAGCAAAGTCCGAAGCTGAAGCAAAAGCCCATGCAGACGCGGCGGAAAAAGCGGCCGCAGATGCGCAAGCAAAAATAGCGGCAGAGGCTGCAGCGGCTAAAAGTGCGGCACAGGCCAGTGAATCTGAGCAGGCAAAGTTAGCGATTAAACAAAAAGTAAATAGAAGTTGGATTCGTCCTGTTTCTGCAACAGAAGGTTTAAAATGTACTGTTCGAGTTAAGTTGATGTCCGATGGTACTGTTATTGACGCAGAGGTGATAGCGAGCAGTGGTGATGAAATCTTTGATAGATCAGCAGAAAATGCCGTCAATAAAGCATCACCTTTACCCGTGCCAACGGACAAAGAATTGTTTGCAAGGGAGTTTAGAACATTTCAGTTTTCATTTAACCCCAAATAACAAATTGTTGTGATTGCTGTATGATAACAAAACTATTTTTGAGTGCTGGCGTAGAGGTGAGTGTGAGTTTTATTAAAAGAATCTTATTGGTAGTGCTATTGGGTTTGAATATACCTAATGGATTTGCAGCGCTAACGATTGAAATTACGGAAGGCGTTGAAAGTGCGGTGCCGCTTGCTATTGTCCCTTTCGCGTCATCTAGTGCGCCCGTTAATATCAGTTCTATTGTTAATGCTGATTTAGCACGTAGCGGTTACTTCAAGTTAATGTCCGAACAAAGTATGCCAAGTAGGCCTGTTGTTGCCTCGGACATTAATTTTAAAGAATGGGGTGGCTTGGGGCAGAACTATATGGTGGTTGGTCAGGTCGTTGATGCCGGTAATGGTCAATATGGTGTACAATTTCAATTATTTGATGTTTATAAAAATAGTCAATTGTTAGGCTATAGAATGGGCTCGTCTGCGGCTGATTTACGTCGAACTGCTCATCACATCAGTGATATGATTTTTGAAAAATTAACCGGTAAGAAAGGTGTTTTCAGTGGTCGTATTGCGTATATCACTACCAATAATCAAGGTAATAAACAGCAATCTCATCAGCTTCAAGTAGCCGATGCGGATGGTTTTAATCCACAAACGGTTGCTTCATCGGTTGAGCCTTTAATGTCTCCTGCATGGTCTCCTGATGGAAAAAAATTGGCTTATGTTTCCTTTGAAAGAAAATCTGCGGCTATTTATGTGCAAACTTTAGCAACCGGTGAGCGTAACCGAGTTGCTGAGTTTCCAGGAATCAATGGCGCTCCTTCTTGGTCGCCCGATGGAACGCGCTTAGCTCTGACATTATCAAAAGATGGTAGTCCTGATATCTTTGTGTTAAACCTCGCTTCAAGAGCCGTGACGAAATTAACAAAAAGCTTTGCTATCGATACAGAGCCTAGTTGGTCTCCTGATGGAAGTAGTATCGTTTTTACGTCAGATAGAGGAGGAAAGCCACAAATCTATATCGTGCCTGCTCAAGGTGGAGAAGAAAAGCGTTTGACTTTTTCGGGTAGTTATAATGCTAGAGCCAGTTTCTCGCCGGATGGTAGAAGCTTAGTGATGGTGCATGGTACGGGTAATGATTATCGTATTGCGGTGATGGATATGGGTAATCGTTCTATTAATGTATTAACCAGCGGGCCTTCAGATGAGTCGCCTAGTTTTGCTCCGAACGGTGCCATGATTTTGTATGCCTCAAAGAAAGGTCGCACAGGATTCTTATCGGCCGTGTCATTAGATGGTAAAATGCAACAAAAGTTGGTTTTTAATAGTGGTGAAGTTCGTGAGCCTTCCTGGGCGCCCTAGTTTAGGGTGCAGGTCTTAACGATTTTATATAGATTCAATACAATATTTGGAAATTAAAGATGAAATTAAATAAAACATTAGTTGCGTTAGCAATCAGCGCGGTATTTTTAACAGCCTGTAGTGATGATGAAAAAGATGCGAGTTTAACGGATGGTAGTCAAAACTCGGCAAGTGGTATTAATGATGCCTCTACCAATGGCTTAAATGGCGGAACGGGTTTAAATGGTTCAGGTATGATGGGTAATAGTGATTAC
This sequence comes from uncultured Methylococcaceae bacterium, assembly GCA_903863905.1. Lineage (GTDB taxonomy): Bacteria > Pseudomonadota > Gammaproteobacteria > Methylococcales > Methylomonadaceae > Methylobacter_C. The sequence continues at coordinate 3,209 of CAIPDT010000068.1, read as the reverse complement.
GCAAGTACATTAGGCCCTGAATTTAATGATCCTAACAACCCATTATCAAAACGAACTATTTATTTTATGTTAGATAGCAGTGAAGTTATGCCTGACTTTGTTCCTGTTATTGCGGCGCATGCACAGTATTTAGTGGCTAATCCTAGTCAAAGAATTGTCTTAGAAGGCAATGGTGATGAGCGTGGATCACGTGAATACAATATTGCTCTAGGTGAGCAAAGAGCTAAGTCAGTAGCCGGTAAGGTGAAGGCTCAAGGTGTTTCTTCTGGTCAGTTAGACATCGTTAGTTATGGCGAAGAAAAACCAGTTGCATTTGGAAGTGATGAATCTGCTTGGGAAAAGAATCGTCGTGTTGAGATCGTTTATCAACCTAAATAATTAAAGACATGAAAAAAGTAAGTCTTATCGTACTACTGTCTGCTTGTAGTGGCGTTTATGCAGAACCGGTGGTTGTAGATCATTCTTCTTATCCTGCGTCCGCAGCGCCCGTGGCCACTGTTAATACACCATCAACGAATACGATGTATGAGTTAATGGGGCGTATAGAACAATTGCAAGCAGAAGTGCAGCAACTCACCGGTAAGGTCGATGAGCAAGCTTATCGTATTGATGAGTTAAAAAAGCATCAAAGTACTATGTACTCTGATTTTGATGAGCGTTTGCAAGCCATTGAGAACAAAGGTACTGCAAGCGGTACGGCAAACCCTGCCGCTGATGCCTCTGTTCCTGCAACGCCTTCAGATCCAGCGGCGACTCCTTCTGCAGTGGTCGCTAATGATTCGGTTGCTGAAGCTAAACCTGCCGTTGCTAATCCTGCTCTATCAGGAAATATTACTTCAACTCCAAAGTCAGATCCTGCTTCTCAGGTTTCTGGGGGAGAGAAAAAGGAATATTATGATGCTTATAATGAATTAAGAGCAGGGCATACCAAGCAATCGATTACGCTTTTTAATACTTATTTAACTCAGTATCCTAGAGGTGTTTTAGCTAATAATGCGCAGTATTGGTTAGGTGAGGCGTATTTGGTTGATCAAGATAATAACTCGGCTTCTAAAGCTTTTTCTGGTGTGGTTGATAATTACCCTGACGGTGCCAAAGTGCCTGACGCGCTTTTACGATTAGGTATGATAGAGCAAGGTCAAAAAAATCTGGTTAAAGCAAGAGAGTATTTTACTCGCGTATTAACCAGTTATCCTAAGTCAACAGCGGCACAATCAGCACAAAAAAAATTGGCTAAACTTGATGAAGTAAAAAATTAATGGTGAGTGCCTTACGAATAACAGAAATTTTTTACTCGCTCCAAGGTGAATCAAATACAGTGGGTATTCCCACTGTATTTATTCGATTAACGGGGTGTCCATTAAGATGTGTTTATTGTGATACTGCTTATGCTTTTAGTGGGGGTAACAAAGTTAATATAGCGGATATTATTGCTCAAACAGAACAATATGGTACGCGATATGTTACCGTAACAGGTGGGGAGCCTTTGGCGCAACCAAACTGTTTAGAGCTTATTACGCAGTTATTAGATAAAGACTTTATCGTGTCACTTGAAACCAGTGGTGCACTTGATTTGTCAGGAGTTGATGTAAGAACTGTCAAGGTGATGGATCTTAAAACACCCAGTTCGGGTGAATTGAGTAAAAATCTCTATGACAATATCCAGTTTCTCGATGCTAAAGATCAGGTTAAATTTGTTATTGGTAATGATGAAGACTATGACTGGTCAAAAAAGATAGTTGCTGATTATGCGCTGCTTGATCGCTGTCAGGTTTTATTTTCACCTGTGATGGGTATGCAAAGTCCAACTGAACTGGCAGACAAAATTTTACAAGATAGATTGCCCGTTCGATTCCAAATTCAATTACATAAAATGCTTTGGGATAACGCCCAGGGTAAATAAATTCTCATGCAAAAAAAAGCAATTATCCTCTTATCGGGTGGATTAGATTCAATTACTGTACTGGCGTTAGCGAAGCAACAAGGCTATGAGTGTTATGCGCTTAGTTTTGATTATGGTCAGCGACATAATGCTGAACTGGTTGCTGCGGCTCAGATAGCGGCAGATTATCAGGTTAAAGATTATAAAGTGATTAAATTAGGATTGGGATCAATCGGTGGGTCAGCGTTAACGGACTCTCATATTGATGTGCCTAATACACCCCAAGCTGGAATTCCTGTCACTTATGTGCCGGCTAGAAATACTATATTTCTGTCATTTGCTTTAGGATGGGCTGAAGTATTAAAGGTACAAGATATTTTTATTGGTGTTAATGCAGTTGATTATTCGGGTTATCCTGATTGTAGGCCCGAATTTATTAAAGCGTTTCAACAGTTGGCTAATTTAGCTACTAAATCTAGTGTTGAAGGCGAAGCATTTACTATACATACGCCTTTAATAGCCTTAAGTAAGGCGGAAATTATTAAGCAGGGTATAGCTTTGGGTGTTAATTATCAGCGTACTGTGTCTTGTTATTCTGCGGATGTTAAGGGACATGCTTGTGGTGTTTGCGATGCGTGTCGTCTTAGACAAGCTGGATTTGCGGATGCGAATGTTTCTGATCCAACAATTTATCAAAAATAATAAAAAAAGTTTGCATTATCCTAAAAACTTTGTATAATAGTTCTTCTTTGTTGGGTCGTTAGCTCAGCCGGTAGAGCACCGCACTTTTAATGCGATGGTCGCGCGTTCGAATCGCGCACGACCCACCACAAAGACTAAATAGAAATAAGGACTTAGGTTTATACCCAGTCCTTTTTTTTTGTCTAAAATTTTCTCATGTATGACCCGCAGGTATGTTAAATTCGAAGACGCGATCGCTGTAATATTTCATTGGGCCTGAAAATGTCAATGTTTGTTTTATTTCAACCATACTCAGCTATCCTTATAAATAACTTATCAATATTAAATAATAGCAGATGCCTTCTGGCATAATTTCTAATTTAACTTTTAACATTATTCAGCAATTGAGCACTTTATATACGTCACTTCAAAAGCTTTACAGGCTCTATGTTGTTGCAAGCGATTAGCAAAAGCTAAGGCATCATTCATTTCGTAATTCTGGAAAATATCCAAGCCACGATCTAGCAATATCTTCCAACCTAAGTCAGTAACAATATGGCGTGCATGTATAGTACCTGTTTCATCAAACTCCCAAGTAAACTGAATACCTATCGCGGCACACGAGTCCTTGATTTTATCTAAACTT
>CAIPDT010000067.1 GCA_903863905.1 uncultured Methylococcaceae bacterium | reverse complement strand
CTCGGAAGTGAAACCATTTAGCGCCGATGATAGTGTGGCAGTTTGCCATGCGAAAGTAGGGAATTGCCAAGCTCTTATTTAAAAAACCCAAGTCTTTGCACTTGGGTTTTTTTTTGCCTTAAAAATGTATCGCTAGCCACAGTGTTATACCGCTTAATGCGCAGGTATTAATAACATTCAGACTAGAGGTTGAAACAGAATTATTATGCAAATTGCTTGGGTAAAATAGACGCCATATTATTTAATAGGCAGAATATCCCTTAAAGGCTATTTATGTCACTAATTATGGGGTAAAAAAAAGCCTATCAATTGATAGGCTTTTTAGTTTTGTCTAATTGCGTACAGATTTCTTAGTTTTTAGTTTTATCTACAATTTGATTCGCCTTAATCCATGGCATCATGCTACGTAATTTTTCACCAACTACTTCAATTGGATGTTCTGCATTTAAGCGTCTTTTTGCAGTCATTTCTGGATAATTAGTTAGCCCTTCAAGAATGAATTTCTTAGCGTATTCCCCATTTTGAATACTTCTTAAGGCTTCACGCATCGCAAAACGACTTTCTTCATTAATGATTTGTGGGCCAGTGACATACTCACCGTACTCTGCATTGTTTGAAATTGAGTAGTTCATGTTCGCAATACCGCCTTCGTACATTAAGTCAACAATCAGTTTTAACTCATGTAAACATTCGAAGTAAGCCATTTCTGGTGCGTAACCTGCTTCTACTAAAGTTTCAAAGCCTGCTTTAACTAATTCAACGGCACCACCACATAATACAGCTTGTTCACCAAATAAATCAGTTTCTGCTTCATCACGGAAAGTAGTCTCGATAATACCAGAACGTCCACCACCAATTGCAGAAGCATAAGATAAACAGATGGCTTTAGCTAAGCCTGATGCATCTTGGTGTATTGCGATTAAATCAGGAATACCGCCGCCACGAACAAATTCAGAACGAACTGTATGGCCAGGTGCCTTAGGCGCAATCATTATTACGTCTAAATCGGCTCTTGGTACAACTTGGTTGTATAAAATAGAGAAGCCATGAGCAAATGCTAAAGCTGCACCGTGTTTAATATTTGGCTCAATTTCATCTTTATATAATTTAGATTGAAATTCATCCGGAGTCAAAATCATAACAACATCAGCACTAGCAACAGCAATAGCTACGTCTTGAACGGTCAAGCCATGAGCTTCAGCTTTAGCAACAGAAGGAGATCCTGCTCGTAAACCAACGACAACATCAACGCCAGATTCTTTTAAGTTAAGGGCATGAGCATGTCCTTGTGAGCCGTATCCAATAATAGCTACTTTTTTAGCTTTGATGATTGAGAGGTCGGCGTCTTTGTCGTAATAAACTTGCATGAATTTTCCTGTGTTTCTTTAATTAAAAGTTAAATAAGTTACAAGGCGCTCTAAGTCGCCTGGCAGTGATTATAAGTGTAGGCCTTTTTCGCCTCTTGAAATACCGGTTGGACCTGAGCGTACCGCTTCGATAATAGTGTCAGGATCAATAGCACCAATAAAGGCATCTAGTTTTTCTGAAGGGCCTGTCATCTCGATAATATAAGTGGTAGGCGTAACATCAATAATTTTTCCACGAAATATGTCAGCCATACTTCTGATTTCATCGCGCATTTCAGGTGTAGTTCTGATTTTAACCATGAGCAATTCACGCTCAATGTGAAAAGACTCAGCTAGATCAATCAGCTTGACCACATCAATGAGTTTATTGAGTTGCTTGGTAATTTGCTCAATAATTTCTTCACTACCACGTGTTACCAAGGTCATTCTTGAAAGGCTTGGGTCTTCTGTGGGGGCGACGGTTAGTGATTCAATATTATAGCCACGTGCTGAAAATAAGCCGGCTACGCGTGATAGTGCGCCAGATTCATTTTCCATCAGAATAGAAATAATGTGTCTCATTATGCGAGTTCTCTGTCTGTCGATGTGCCGATGGCAACTCTCAGTTTCATATCGTGATGACCTTTACCTGCTTCAATCATCGGGTAAACATTTTCGGTTCTGTCGGTCATAACATCTAAGAAGACCGTCCGATCTTTTAGCGCAAAGGCTTGTTCGAGAGCGGGTCTGACTTCTTCTGGTTTGCTAATACGAATACCAACGTGACCATACGCTTCAGCTAATTTAACAAACTCAGGAATAG
>CAIPDT010000066.1 GCA_903863905.1 uncultured Methylococcaceae bacterium | reverse complement strand
CGTCAGTTATTGTTTTTTCCTACAACTTGCGGGACATGACAGAGAGTAATACGGTTAATTTTTAATCGGTTGATTTTAAGGCAACTGCTTGGCTAACAACTTACGATAACTGGTCGCATGATGCTGTAACAAAATATCGGCTTTTTCATCACCTGGATATAAATTACCGCCGTTATACAAACCAAACACCGGCACTAATTGTCCTGCTAAGGTGTAATTTTGTGAGTTAGCTTTTTCAGTGGGTTGAGTTGTCGCTACTTGAGCAGTGGGGAAATACGGTTCTAAATTTAAGTCTAATTTTTGTTGATTAAAATGTTTCTCTACTTGATTGGCTAATAAGCCCGCAATCTTTTCTCTAGCGACTTTAAACACGTTTGAAACCTTGTATAAAGCATTAAAGGCAAGTTCATCCTCCCAGTTTCCTTTACCTAGATTCTCTTTAGAAACAGAATTAAGCACTTCAGAGGGTAATTGAATGGTTAACGGGATTTGTTGAACTGGATCAAGCACATTATTGACGGTAAAAAACATATCCTGACTGATTTTAGCCACGTCTTGTGCGTATTGTAAGTTGCCCGGTTTGGGTTGTGCAAAGATGTATGATTTAAGCTGTACGCCATCATTATTGCCCTGATTGAGTTTAAGGTTTAACTGATATCGGTCAGAGGGATCTGTTATCGCATAATATAAAAAAGAGTTAATGATTGTGGCAATAGCGGCACCTTGACTATGTCCGGTAATAAACAGTTTAGTCGGTTTAATGTCTAACTTTTGTAATTGGGAGATGATGCCATGTTCTTTATCAAATAACATAGTAAAGGCAGCATACGCAAAACCAATATGGAGTTCGGCTTTTTCGGTTTGTGCAAAGGTGATAGGTAATGTTTTACCGTCTTGATTTTTGATACCTGCTTGGGCCGGAATCGTACTTAATAAGGCATCAGCGGCTAAACTACTCAGGCCTTTGACTGTGCCTCTAATGGCAATGGCGTATTCTGATTTATTTTTAGATTGTAATAATAGCCAAGCATTATTAAAGGGTTTAAAGCCGTTGTTTTGGGGGTTGTTGGGGTTGATCTTATCGTCAACGGGGCCAGAATAGGGCCATTTTTTATTCCATTCAGTATTGCCAGGATGGCGACTGTCATACACAATCGTCCAGTCTCCACCGTTTGCTCTAAAGTCTTTGTTATCGCTGGTTAAGCGATCATCTTGATTATTTAATTCTATGCAAAACTCTAATAATTGCTGTGCTTCGGCGTTGATAAAACCGCTACCGGTTTGATGCTTTGAAGTGTTTGCTAAATCGCGTTGTTGAGTGTGCGTTGAGAGAGTCGAGTTGTTGGGTTCTGTGGCGACTGCGCAGCTGATTAAGAACAGTAATGGTATCGCTTGATACAATTTAAACATGTTTAATTCTCCTATAGAGATCAGTTTTAGTGAGTTACATAGCTAGTGATTCTGACGGTTAAGATGATTTAAAAAACTTAGTTATAATCTTTTTGAAATTAGCGGCTTAACTGTAAATCAATTAACATCCATAGTCAATATATTACTAAAAGTAAGGGTTATCTCTTTAAGCCAAACGATTAAATGCTCTAACACACCTTGCATCTCTAAATGCCCCCGACTGTTTTCAAGTCTAAAAGCCGCCGCAACCAAAACCGTGACGGAAGTAACTGCTTTTTACCTTTTTCCAAACAGAACCGTGACGTAAGTAACTGCTT
>CAIPDT010000065.1 GCA_903863905.1 uncultured Methylococcaceae bacterium | reverse complement strand
CCACGCTATTACTAATTGCTTTGATAGGCTTCAGGCAGCAAGAAATAATTTGGGTAGGTGTTGCGCTTATGTCTGGAGCTATAGCGATGTTATTGGTAATGTTGATAGCTATGTATCGTCAAGTAAATTTTAGATTGGATGTATGGCGATGTTTGCTCGGGTCTGTGGTGATGTTAGCTATGATAGGTAGCGTCCATTGGATGCCTAAGCCTGATGGACTCCTTTTGTCTATTGAGTGTTTAATCTTAACGGCAACTTTGGCTAGCTTTGTTGTGATCGCTTTATTGTGGAAAAATCCTGCAACCTTACGACTACTTAACGTTCATTTACGGAAAAATTAATAATGGTCATTACAAATATTATAGGCGGTTTGGGTAATCAAATGTTTCAGTACGCCGCAGGGCGTGCTTTATCATTGAAACACGATGTACCTTTGTTGCTGGATGTTTCAGGGTTTTCTAACTACGGCTTGCACCAAGGCTTTGAGTTGGATCGGATTTTTTATAGCGATATAAAGTTTGCTAGCCAATTAGACGTACGTAGTCTATTGGGATGGCAGAATTTACCAAGTGTACTTAGGCTTTTATCACGTAACAGTATGAAAGCTTTTCGTAGTAAGCAATTTGTGTTTGAGCCACATTTTCAGTATTGGCATGCTATAAATCAAGCGCCTCATGACTGTTATCTTTTGGGCTATTGGCAGAGTGAAAAGTATTTCATAGATATTGCTAAGCAGATACGTGAAGATTTTGTATTTCGCCCTGAGATGAGTAGCCAAAATGCTCAGTTAGCTTTAGAAATATCACGGCATAATGCAGTCAGTTTACATGTCAGGCGCGGTGATTATGCTAATAATCCTACAGTGACCGCTACTCATGGTTTATGCTCCATTGCTTATTATCAAAACGCTATTAACTATATTTCAGCGCAAGTTGAGCAACCTAGTTTTTTTATTTTTTCAGATGATATGGGCTGGGTAAAAGAACATTTAAAAATAGATTTGCCTTGTATTTATATTGACCATAATCAAGGTGCTGAAAGTTATAACGATATGCGTTTAATGAGTCTATGTCAGCATCATATTATCGCTAATAGTTCATTTAGTTGGTGGGGTGCATGGCTTAATTCTAGGACCGATAAGATTATTATTGCACCTAAGCAATGGTTCGTTAAAGATGTTAATACCAACGATTTAATTCCAAATGATTGGGTAAGGCTTTGAAAAATGATTTAGTCAACACTTTGATTATTGATGTGGAAAATATTTTTTTACCCCATTCAATGCCGCTGCTTTCATTTTATCTTTCTTCGCAGCTAGTAAGTACTGGTCGATCGGTAACAATATTGAGCAAAAGCACAGTTCCTGAATATGAGCTGTTTGACCAGGTTGAATATATCGCTGGAGATTTCTCACAATTGTCTTTGATCAGATCGTTATTGAAGACTCATCAAGAAGTTATTTATATAGCCTATACAGTAGTGCCATCTTCTACTGAGAACGATTCGCTACAGGAGTTAATGCAAAACTTAACTCCAGCAATACAGTTATTTTCTGAGGCCGCAAAAACAGGCGCCAAGCTTGTTTTGATATCAACAGGTGGAATGGTTTATGGTGAAGCGCTTGAATTACCAATAAATGAACATCATTTAACCAAGCCCATTTCTTCTTATGGGATGATTAAATTAACGCTGGAAAACTATGCCTATCTTTATGCTGGCACTTATGGCTTGAAGTATATTTGTGTGCGCCCATCGAACATATATGGAGAGGGGCAGCGACCTTTTTCAGGACAAGGCTTTATTGCTACAGCGATGATGTCTGCAATAAAAGGCCAACCAATTCAGATTTTTGGTCAGCAAGGCACTATACGCGATTACATTTATGTCAGTGATTTAGCATCAGGTATTGTAAATGCTTTAGAATATGGCCAATTATCAGAAACATATAATATTGGTTCGGGTATCGGCTTAAGTAACTTAGAAGTTTTTAATGTAATAGAAGTGTTAATGCACGAAATTAATTGCAATGTAAAGGTTAGCTTTCTTCCAGAGCGTGGAGATGATTTAAAAGTTAATATATTGGATTCAACAAAATTACAAGCACACAGCGGTTGGGCTCCGAAAGTTGAGTTCTATGATGGAATGCGACTTACTCGTGCATGGTTAAGTAAAATCGAAAATGAATAATAATATTTTGAAAGCTTCAGATAACATTAGTAATAGGCCGTTGGTTTCAGTAGCTCTGCCTGTTTATAATGGTGAAAAATATTTAGCTGAAGCTCTAGATTCAATTCTGGCGCAAACTTTTACCAATTTTGAATTTATCATTATTGATGATGGTTCGACCGATAATTCTCTATTCATGTTGCGAGAATATGAACAAAAAGATTCTCGGATACGACTTATTTCACGTAAAAATAAAGGCTTTTCTAATACAGTCAATGAAATGATAGATTTGGCGTCTGGTGAGTGGATTGCCCGCATGGATCAGGATGATATTGCCTTACCACAACGCTTTGAAAAACAACTTCAATGGCTTGAGCAAACAGGAGCAGACATCTGTGGAAGTTGGGTGCAATTCTTTGGCACTTCAGATAAACGAATTCTTAAGCATCCATGCAGTGACGCCGCTATTAAAATGAATTTATTATTTGGCTCACCTTTAGCGCATCCAACCGTATTTATGAAGACTAACTTAATTAAAGAATTACGTTATGACCCTAATTGGGATAAAGCGGAAGATTATGACTTATGGGAAAGGGCCGATAGAGCGGGCTGGAAAATGACAAACATACCCGAAGTATTATTGTTATATCGTCAACATGACGCACAAATATCAACATTAACCTCCAGTAAACAACAAGAACTTACGCAAAAAATCAGATATAGACGATGGGCATTTATTTTTGAATCCCTTAATTTAAATCAATCATGGACTCATGAAGTTCTTAAATTAAGAGAAAATCCGGCCAATAAATCTAATATGGATGAAGTAGATTCTGCCTTTCAGGCACTTCTTGAACATTCTAAAGGGGAATCAAGAGCAACCGTTTTAGATCACATGACACGACTTTATTTTAGAGCGGCACCTGATTGTCCAGATATTGCACTACGATGGCATAAATTAAATAAAAACTTTGGAACTAAATTTGAGCTAAGTACAATTTTAAAACTTTGGTCATTATCTATCTTAAAAGTTAATCCAAATGGCAATGCGTTTAGTTATTTTAAAAAGATTTATTTTCGTATTAAATCATAAGCACTTAACAGATACAAATAGATGTTAATGAACAGTTTTAAGGCTCCTATTTCGGTCATTATCCCTTGCTATCGTTGTGCTACAACCATAGAAAGAGCGGTACAGTCTGTTATTAATCAATCTCAGCAACCCAGTGAAATTATTTTAGTGGATGATGCCAGTGCAGACGATACATTAAGAGCACTTCAAAAGATTGAGCAGCAATATCCAGATTTAATCCAAGTAATACGGCTAATCAAAAACAGCGGCGCATCTGCTGCACGAAACAAAGGTTGGAACGCGGCCAGCCAACCCTACATCGCTTTCCTTGATTCTGACGATAGTTGGCATCCGCAAAAAATAGAATTGCAATATACTTATATGCGAACCCATCCCGATGTAATACTTAGCGGTCATGGCTATAAATTATTAAGTGACGATCAAGCCCCACTAGATTGGAAAACTGACAATGTGACAGCCAAACCCATCAGTCAAGGACAATTACTGTTATCAAACCGATTTATTACCCCTTCGGTTATGTTAAAACGTGATATAAAAGCCCGCTTTATAGATACCCAAAGATATATGGAAGATCATATGTTATGGCTGACCATTATTTTCGAAGAGGGACGTATTGTAAAACTCGATAATGAAATAGCAGCCATTTACAAAAAACCTTTTGGGGTAACTGGACTCAGTTCTCACTTATGGTTAATGGAAAAAGGTGAGCTAGGAAACTATCAACGCCTTTATCACGCAAAACATATTAATATTTTTCAATTGGGCGGTTTTTTAATTTATTCACTACTTAAATATGTGCGTAGACTTATGATTTATTGGAACGTTTTACAATGGAAAAAATAAATAATCCACCCAGTATCTCTATTTCCGTGGTCAGTCATGGACAAATAGAACTGGTTAATCACTTATTAAATGATATTAAAAATTATTGTGAAAATACCACGCTTGAACTCGTTCTGACCCTTAATATTGTAGAAGATATTCCATTTTCTATCGATAGCTTTCCGTTTCCAAT
>CAIPDT010000064.1 GCA_903863905.1 uncultured Methylococcaceae bacterium | reverse complement strand
GGGCGGTTTACTGGTGCATAAAGTTGTTTCAAATACGATCAATTCATTTAATTGACAACGCTTACGTAGAACTTGAGCATCATAAATCAACGTTGCCGAAAGATCTTCATTCGCTAACCAGCAACCCACAAAGGCATGTCCTTTAGTAAAAATAACTAGCGCATTAAGACCCAACTGCTCCAAACAAGAAGCAAATAATAAAGCAGTATCCAAACAGGTTGCCAAGCGAGTTTCTATTATTTTAGAAGGCAATCTTACCTTTTGCCCTTCTTCTTCAAAACTGGCAGGGGGATTGGCATAAGTCAGATCTAATTTACAAACCGCGCTCCATAAGGCGCTAATAATCGTTGAAACTCTTCTAGGACTATTCGATTGATAACCTTCCAGTGAAGCTAACTGCCCACTCGCCTGAAGTACTTTTGATACATCCCTTAAAATAGTTTGCACGGCCGCATCATTAGGCTGCACAAAGGCAGCTAAAATTTCAGGCAATATTTGAGTGCCTGGCCATTCATGCTTCGTTAATAATTGGACTTCTTTAGTGACCGTATCTAACACTTCATCTTGTGACCTCAAAGTGAATTTAATTTCACCTAAAAGAGACTCGTTGATTGTGCGTAAAAATTCTGCGTTTAATTCAACTTTTATATCGTTTAATATGGCTTGGCTTTCAGCATTAAGTCTATCAATAACCCAAACTCTTTCAATCAGAAAACTAGGCGCACTCGTCAAAACTAACTCAAGGGTATGATAGTGTTTTGTACCACTGTTTCTTAATTCAATTTCCGCAATAACCGGAAGGGAGTTTTGTTGAAACGCTAAATTCAACTTTGGAATAACTGAAGTGATGATCGATATTTGGGTATCTTGCATTATAAAAGTCCGTATTTTTTAAATTTATTTTGTTCGCTAAGAGTACTGGCCAATTTAAGCTAATCCAAGTAAACCCCACCAATTTTGTGACGCGTGAATAACACGTACTATAGATATGCCATCATTGCGAGGCATATAAAAAATTAGGATATTAATAAACCTTTTAACTCTCCATTTTCGCATACCCGAAAATTTTGGATTTTGTAACGTTAATGGAGAACCCATCAACGGATTTATAGCGAGTTCGTTAAAACTTACCTCAGCATTGACTAAGAACTGGTCGGCTACAGTAAGGGTAGAGTTTTCTGCTAGATAGATATAACAAGCTACAAGATCGTTTTCAGCTATCTTGCGCTTATAAATTTGTGGCATTAACGCCTAGCCTTTCTAGACTCAAGAATATTAAGCGCTGCGTTACGAATTTCTTTCCAGTCTTCTTTACCAAGCTCACTTTCAGGGCTATTTAAACCTTCTAATAATTTTGCCTCTAACTGCTCTTCGGCTTTAAGTTTTTCATCTGCACGAATCAATTCACGCATATATTCACTCGTGCTACTATAACGCCCTTGTGCAACTTGTGAGTCTACAAACTGCTTTAGTGGATCTGGAAGGGAAATATTCATGCTTTGCATCACGTCTTCTCCGTTTATTAAAGTATAGATAAACACTATGATACAAATGACAATAAATGGCAAGAACCGTTATTTTGATATTGCTCCTCTATAGCCTAATTCTATGAAAGCCTCTCGTATTCTACCTCTCAAGTAATTCTGATTGATGAAGTTCTGCCAACACCTCAACTAAACCGAGTACTTTGACAGGTTGCCCAATACCCGTTCTTTTGCTTGCCTATGATCAAGCTCTTTACCGGCATTTAATTGAGCCAGTGAGATATGAATATTTTGTATAACTTTATATCCGCCAACATCCAATGATAAACTCACACCTTTGTCATGCTGATCAATGACTAAAGGGTTATTAGTGTTCTGTGCTAGTCTAAATGAAGATACTTCATCTGCGACAAACTCATATAAACGTCTTGGGTATAATTCCATGTTTGCTGCGCGGCACCTAAAGCTGATTCAAGTAAATTATTATCTCTAATACCCTCTATACCACCAAAATAATCGATTTATCATAACGATATGCCCGTTTTAACACCCACACGATTTCACATAAGGTAATTTCATTAATAAAGGCAGGATTTTCTACAGAACACTGATTTTCAATCACATCAGTTGCTAACTGAGCTTGCTGTTCATCATCTTGCACGATATAGCGAATAAAGACATTGGTATCCAGGCCAATCAAAGTTTGGCCCCTTCTAATTGAATTGCCGTCTCCATTTCTTCTAGGCTAATCACTCGGTCTGGTTTAGGTGCTATACCTTTAAGTTGTTTGATCGATTGATAGGTGTTACTTTCCAGATCATTTTCTTCAACCATTACAATCACTTTGGCCTTGGTAAGGGGCGGCTTTGTGCCTAACCAGTTTAACCGACCATTTTCATAAATAGCTTCGTAACTTTTTAACATGGTTTTTCCTTTAGTGGCTTGGCGTTAAAGTTCACCGGCGAAGGCTTTTTGGCTGAGGAAATCATTATTTATACACTTCTTTTCGATGTCCAATTTCAACGACAAGAATAATTAGCTTATTATTTTCGTGTGTCGTTAGAATTCTATAATCACCGACTCGGTATGCCCAATATTCAGAGAGTTCGCCTTGTAAGGCTTTGCCTAGTTGCTTGGGATTATCAAGCAATGCCAACCTGTTTTCTAAAAAATCAATAATGCGCCGTTTGATGGGTTTATCCAGTTTTGCGAATTGTTTGGCGGCGGTGCTAGTAAAATCAATGTTCCAAGTCATTGGCTTGTTTGATTTGCTGCAATGAAAAGCTTTCGCCGCTATTTAGATATTCCGCATAAGACTGGTCAGCGCGTTTAATACTTTGCTGTTCCGCTTGATAATCCTGAATAAATAAGTCAATGAGCTGTTGAATAGATTGATGGGTTTGTGAGGCAATCTCTTGTAATTGTTGCTCTGTTTGTTGATTTAGGGTAATCATTTGCTTGTCCTCATGGTTTTGTTGTTTGGTTTGGTATTATTACAGCTCACCGGCGAAGGCTTTTTGGCTTAGTGCAGAAAACATTTCATCAGACTTCCCTATGGAAAACTTAATTACATCATTGTTCTTTATGACTTTAGTTGTGATTTCTGAAAACTTAATTTGTAAATCTAAAGGTGGAGTCAAAACAGAAACATCTTTTAAGTTCACGATTTTCAACTCAGCAAATGTAGTACCTGAAGCGATCGATGAATAATTCGTCAGGAACAAATATTTTAAGTAACATATTAAGTAATCGCTATTAATCGAACTTTGATTTACTTTTATCCAGAGTACGCGCCCATCTTTAAAATAAAATGGAGCTTTATGATCAACCTTCCATATTCGTCCATCGTGACAAATAGAAGGCATTAGTAAATCCCCGATTTCAGGTACTCCAGAATGGTTCTTTAAATTCTCGTAATGCTCATTTGATATGAACAAGTGGGGTTGAATATCTTCACTCTCACCCAGTTTGCCTACTTCTGTTCCCCTATAAAAAGGTATGCCAGTGTCAGTAAATTCATTCACAAAAACTCTTTTGCTAGACCCTACGTCGCAAATATGTCCAAGCTTAATCGCTTCCCACCCTTTCGGATTGGTCACCGGATCACCAAACATGTCAAAAAACACGG
>CAIPDT010000063.1 GCA_903863905.1 uncultured Methylococcaceae bacterium | reverse complement strand
TATAGACTGGAACTCTTAGCGATGCGTTGGCAAGCATACGACAAAACGCGCCAACACTTAGAAGCCAAACTGCAACAAACAGCTAATGAACATAACCGATTGTTTATGGAAGTACGTGATACCCATACCAATCTAGATACCAAACGCATCGAACAAAAACAGCAACAACAGCAGTTTAATCAAGCTCAAGGCGATTACTATGCCATTGTTGCCGAAGTGACAGGGTTACAACAAGCCATTAAGCATCACGAAAATAGTCACGAAGAAACCATACAAGATCTGCAAAGAACCCAACAGCAAGTTGAACAACTTCATCAGCAACTTGAAACAGATTTAATGAATCTGGAAGAACTTAAAGAACAGATGTTCAGTGCAGAAGAACATCTCAGTATTGCAGAAGAACAACAAGAAGAAAGTTTACACCGTCAGCAAACCATCGTTGAGCAAAAAAACGCTTGGCAAGCACAATGGGAAAACTATCGAACCCTAAGTTCAGAAAACAAAGAACAAGTCGAGGTTCATAAAGTCAAAGTACTCCAACTTGAAAACCAATATCGACACTTACAAAGTCGGCAAACTAAATTAGAAGCAGAACGTGATGACCTCGCGTCCAGTCAATTAAACGAAGATATGGAAACGCTGGATACCGACATTGAAATTATTAGTTTTCAACGTGACGACTATCAAGCACAATTAGAACAACTGCAGCACCAAATACGTGATCAACGCCAACACGTTAAACAACTGCATGAGTATTTACACAGTCGTCGTTCAGAAAGTCATAGCACCAAAGGTAAAATAACGTCTTTAGAGTTATTGCAACAACACGCCATGGGCAAAGACAATAAAAATCTCAATGCGTGGTTAGAAAGCATGCAGATTGATAAAAACTCACGTTTAGCCGAGTTCTTACACGTCGATATCGGCTGGGAAACGGCCGTTGAAACCGCGTTAGGTCGTTATTTAGAAGCGATTTGTGTTAACACAACTGAGTCCATGATTCCGCATTTAAACCAATTAAATCAAGAATCACTGACTTTATTAACCACAAACGAAACTTCAAATGAGCCCTTTCAAGCTGAATCGTCAAACCTAAGCCCTTTATTAGCTAAAATCAAAGCCCCTTGGGACATTGAGACGTTATTAAGCGGTATTTATTGTGCTGACACTCCCGCACAGGCTTATCTTTTAAGCACACAACTTAACACGCACGAATCAGTCATCACCCCAGACGGGACTTGGTTAGGATCAAACTGGCTTAGAGTGACGCATACCAAAGACAGCAAAGTGGGTGTTTTGCAACGCGAAAAAGAATTACGCACCCTCAAAGAGCGCCAAGAAACGTTAAACCATGAAATTAATGAGTTTGAAGAGCAATTAAGCGACACCGAAAGTGCATTAAAAGAAGCAGAATTATTGCGAGAATCCATTCAACAACAGGATAATAAACTAGGCTCAGAATTGTCTTTAAAAAGTGCCGAATTTAGTGCCTATTCCACACGCTGGGACAATCAACAGCGGCGTTTAGAACACATTGCAAATGATCTTGAAGAAATTCTGCATGAGATTAACGAAACCACTGAAATTATCGCTGAGTCCACGTTATTACAAGAAGAAGCCGAACAGGTGTTGAATGAACAAGACAGCATTAAACACACCTTGGAAGCAGACTCCCAACAATTGCACAGCCAACAAGCAGCGATTGATAGAGCCGTGAATGACGCTCGACAAAACACCTACGCAGGTAAAGCCAAAATTGATGCCTTACGTCACTCTACAGAGGCTTTAAGCAAACAAATTGAGCGTTTACAAGGTCAACATCAACAAGCCTTAGCGTGGTTAACTTCTTTAGAGCAAAAACGCCAACAAACCTTAGCGCCTTTAGATGATGAAAAAGCCCAACTGGCAGAGCAACTGTTTGAAAAAGATCGCTTAGAAACACACTTAAAAGTGCAACGACAGTTACAAGAACAGTTTGAAACCGAAATCACTCAACTCTCAGAACAACAGACCCAAGCGCAACGCGCTTTAGAGCAGCAAAAAGAAGGTTTAGATACCCTTCGTTTTGAACTACAAGAATGTAAAGTGCGCCAACAAACGCTGAATGAACAACTAAAAGAAATTGACGCTCAAGCAGAACACGTGTTAAAAACGCTACCGTTAGACGCAGAAGAAGCGCCATGGAAAAATAAAGTGGATGATTTAACCCATCAAATTGAACGATTAGGTACAATTAACCTCACGGCCATTGAAGAATATAAATCACAAGCAGAGCGCATGAAGTTTTTAAATGAACAACATCAAGATTTATGCGAGGCTTTAGAACTGCTTGATCAAGCCATTTCTAAAATTGATAAAGAAAGTAGACTGCGTTTTAAAGAAACATTCGATAAAATAAACACTGGATTACAAGAGAAATTCCCCAAGTTATTTGGCGGGGGGCAAGCTTACTTAGAATTAACCGAGCAAGATTTATTAGAATCAGGCGTTAATATTATTGCAAGACCTCCTGGCAAACGAAATAGCTCTATTCATTTGTTATCAGGGGGTGAAAAAGCCTTAACCGCAGTGGCCTTAGTGTTTTCAATTTTTGAACTTAACCCGGCCCCTTTTTGTTTATTAGACGAGGTTGATGCTCCTTTAGATGATGCAAATGTTGGAAGGTTTTCCAAAATGGTAGAAGAGATGTCTGCCTCTGTACAATTTTTGTATATTTCCCATAATAAAGTCACTATGGAAATTGCAAAACAATTAACAGGGGTTACGATGAAAGAACCGGGTGTATCCCGAATGGTCGCAGTTGATATTGAAGAAGCAGTGAGTCTGGCGGAAATATAATGGATAAAGAACTATTAAGAATTGTAATTATCGGAACCGGTCTATTAATAATAATAGGTTTGCTAACATGGAGTTATATAAAAAACAAAGCATTACAAGAAGAAAATGATTCTAATAATCGTCGAGACCCCCCCGCTCAAAAAGCTAAAAAGACAGTAAAAGCCAAGGATAAAACGCCTTCGCCTAGACAGTCACCTAAAATAACAGAAGCACCGATTGAACCCGTAACGCCTTCTATTTATTTAGTTCAAAATAATACCAATGAAGAAGAGGAGGAAGAGCAAGAACCGGCACCTCGCATGCAGACCCCCACGTTGATCCAATTTAGCTTAATGTCAAATTCAGATACCGGCTTTAATGGTATTGATTTGGTTAATGCATTTAGTATTGTTGGCCTTGAATACGGTAGCTTAAAAATTTATGAACGCTTAGATGCCAAACGTCTTGTGGATTATGGTGTCGCTAGCATGGTGGATAGAGGGGTTTTTCCTGATACAGATATGGACGCATTTTATACACCCGGCCTAGTATTTTTTATGCAACCCGCTGTGTTAGATGATGCTCAAACAATCTTTGATGATTACATAGAAACCTTGCAATTATTAGCCATTGAATTAGATGGTACTATTTTGGACCATACTAAACAAAAACTAACCGACGCAACCATTCAAGCCTTTAGACTTAGTTTATAACTCCCCTTGAACGAACACTATACCGCGTTAATAGCACAGATTAATGATTGGGATCACGCCTACTATGTGCTTGATAACCCAGTTATTTCTGATGCTGACTATGACCAAGCTTTTAAAAAGTTACTGGATATTGAAACTCAATATCCAGACTTAATCAGCCCTGACTCACCTTCACAACGAGTCGGTGCTAAACCCATTGATGATTATGTCAAAATAAAACATAGCGTGCGAATGTTATCGCTATCCAACGCCTTTAACCTTGAAGAAACCTTCGCCTTTTTTGAAAAAGCCGCCAAAGACTTGGAGCTTAACCCCGCTGACTTAGACATTTTTAGTGAACCCAAATTAGACGGTTTAGCGATTACGCTGCATTATGACAACGGCCTCTTAACGTATGCCGCCACCCGAGGTGATGGTCAAATCGGTGAGGATGTCACACATACCATCAAAACCATTAAATCGATTCCCCTTAAATTAAACACCCCTACCCCACCCAAAGAATTAGAGGTGCGGGGTGAAGCGTTTATGCCTAAAGCCGCCTTTATTAAAACCAATCGCCTCGCGCTTGAAAATGACAGCCGGGTTTTTGTTAATCCCAGAAATGCCGCTGCCGGAACCATTCGGCAAATGAATCCCAAAGTAGCCACAGAACGCGACTTACAATTTATCCCTTATGGCATCGGCGCTTATGAAGGTGACCAACAGTTTACCAAACACTCTGAAATCTTAGCGCACCTACAACAACTCGGCTTTAGAAAAAACCCAGAATCCTTCGCGTTTAAAGGTGACTTTGCCGCCTTTACCGACAACTATCAACACATGGAAAACCTGCGCCTAGAGTTACCCATGGAAATTGACGGCATCGTCTACAAGGTCGATGACTTAGACTTACAAAACCGACTCGGATTTATTGCCCGTTCGCCCAAATGGGCGGTTGCGAGAAAGTTTCCTGCGCAAAATGACGTGACCCAATTACTCGCCGTTGATTTTCAAGTCGGACGCACCGGCGTTTTAACTCCCGTAGCCCGTTTAACCCCGGTGTTTGTGGGGGGAGCGACCGTCAGTAACGCCACCTTACACAACATGGATGAAATTAAACGCCTAGATCTTTATATCGGTGATGACGTTGAAATTCAAAGAGCCGGTGATGTCATCCCCAAAGTAGTCAAAGTAGTCACTGCAGGCAGTCAAAGAGATCCGATTGTGATGCCCGAACACTGCCCCGTGTGCCAAGCTCCGGTAGAACGCACTGAAGGACAAGCCGCTTACAGATGTACCGGCGGTTTAACGTGTGCGGCTCAAGCATCAGAACGCATCAAGCATTACGCGTCGCGCAAGTTTATGAATATCAACAATCTAGGCACCAAATTAGTTGATGTGTTGTACAGTACCGGTGCGCTTAAAAATATTGCCGACATTTATAGTTTAACAGCAGACGATATCGCCACCTTAGAAGGCCAAGGCGATAAAAGCGCCCAGAATGTATTGGACTCTATTGAAGCCTCAAAAAGCACCACCCTTGGCACTTTTGTTGGTGCCTTAGGCATCCATGAAGTGGGAGAAGAAGGCGCTAAAACCATCGCCAAATACTTCAAAAACTTACCCGCCATACAAGCTGCATCGGTTGAAGACCTGCAACAAGTACCCGATATTGGCCCAGTGATGGCACAAAATGTCGCACACTTCTTCAGTGATGAAAAAAACCAAGCCATTATTGAAGCGCTGATAGCAGCGGGCGTTACCTGGCCCGATGAACCCGAAACGCCAGCAACCGAACAACCCTTAGCCGGAGAAACATGGGTCTTAACCGGCACCTTAGCACAATTAACCCGCTCTGAAGCCAAAGCTATATTAGAGCGCCTGGGTGCCAAAGTTGCCGGGTCTGTGTCCAAAAAGACCCATTGCGTCGTCGCAGGGAGTGAGGCCGGTTCTAAACTCACTCAGGCTGAAACCTTAGGGATCAAAATACTCAATGAAGACGAATTTTTAGCCCTTGTTAAGCAAGAAACTTAAACTTATTTAATAGAAACATCCTCTACTACTGCTAGACCCACCTCATAGGAAGACTTTTATGCCAACAACACTCGGTTATGCAGCTCATAGTCACGACACACCTTTAGTGCCTTATAGTTTTGAAAGACGCGAACCCTTAGACAACGACGTACAAATTGAAATTTTATACTGCGGTGTCTGTCATTCAGACATCCACCAAGTGCATAATGAATGGGGTAGTTCTACTTTTCCAATGGTTCCCGGCCATGAAATCGTCGGCAAAGTCACCAAAGTCGGCGCTCAAGTCACCCGCTTTAAAGTCGGTGATAACGTCGGTGTCGGCTGTATGGTGGGCTCTTGTGGCGTGTGTCCTGAATGCCAAGAAGGCGTAGAACAATATTGCAACGCCGCCGAATTTACGTATAACAGCGCCGATAAAATCTCAGGCGGCAATAACTACGGTGGTTATGCTAAACAAATTATCGTTAACCAAAACTTTGTCTTACAAATCTCTGACAAACTCGATTTAGCCGCTTCCGCACCCTTATTATGTGCCGGCATTACCACTTACTCACCGTTAAGACATTGGAAAATTGGTCAAGGCGATAAAGTCGGTATCGTAGGTTTAGGTGGTTTAGGCCACATGGGCATCAAGTTCGCTCATGCCTTAGGCGCACACGTAGTGTTGTTTACCACCTCACCCGGTAAAGCCGAAGATGCAAAACGCCTAGGCGCTGATGAAGTAGTTGTATCAAAAAATGCCGATGAAATGGCAAAACATGCCGGTAGCTTTAACTTTATATTAAACACGGTCGCGGTTCCGCATAATTTAGATGCCTTTACTGCCCTGTTAAAACGTGATGGTACTTTATGTTTAGTGGGTGTACCTGATCAACCTCATCCATCACCAACGGTGGGTAGTCTTATTTTTAAACGTAGAGCCATTGCCGGCTCCTTAATTGGTGGCATCAAAGAAACTCAAGAGATGCTTGATTTCTGTGCTGAACATAACATTACCTCCGATGTAGAAATTATCCCTATGCAGGCTATTAATGAGGCCTACGACAGAGTACTAAAAAGTGATGTGAAATATCGCTTCGTGATTGATTTAGCGACTTTGTAAGGTTTTAGCAGGCAGGATGACTCAATAGAAAAATAAAGCTGATAGACTCATTTAGCCCAGCAGTGTTTTCGGACCTACGGTTTGGGGTTTCAACACCAAATCCTGCTGGGTGTTTTATGTTAAAGATATTAGTGTTGACTGTCAGACTGTTGGTTTTACAACTCTACCTAAATAAAAATGGTAGAATTAACAGTTTTTTAAGGAATCATCAAGCATGCTTAAATCTGAATTGATACTCATATTAAGTGAAAAAATGCCTACTCTCACCATAGATAAAATAGAGGCATCCATAAATTGCATGTTAAGACAGATAGAAATTGCCTTAATTCAAGGTGAGCATATTGAAGTAAGAGGCTTTGGTTGTTTTGATATTCGTCATCATGCCCCCTATAGAGCACGCAACCCTAAAACGGGTGTGTCAGTTGATTTAGCTGCTAGAGTCACTATTCACTTTAAACCCGGCAAAGATATGAGGAACCGTGTTAATACAGCCCGTAATGAATCTGACATTAAAAAATAACAAACATGTTAATGTGTTTTTTGAAACTTCCGAAGGCACAGCCCTTGATAAAATGTCGAACTGATGGGTGAGACTCTTAAAAAGTAGGACATCAAAAGTTTAAAAACTTGAACATCGAGTATAATCAAACTTTTTACAAATTGTCATAGACACTCACATGCAGACACTTTTTAAAACCATAGGTATCGTTGGAAAACCAAGCGACCCCGTCATTGCTGAAACATTGATGACACTCTATACCTATTTGATAGAGCAGCGCTATGTGGTTTATGTGGTAGAAGACAGTGTGCAATTTATTACCAATCAAACAGTTAGCTCTTGTTCCTTAGATCGCTTAGGTCAATATTGTGACTTAGTAATTGCGGTCGGTGGAGATGGTACTTTTTTATCCGCTGCCAGAGCCATTGTTGAATACAATATCCCCCTCATTGGTATTAACCTAGGTCGCTTAGGCTTTTTAGTGGATATATCACCCAACGAGTTAACAGATAAACTTTATCCCATCCTTCAAGGCCATTATTCCGAAGAAAAACGTTATTTATTACGCGCTAAAATCATCCGTGATAATCAAGTGATTCATGAAGAAACCGCCGTTAACGAAGTAGCGATTTTACGCTGGGTTACACCCAGTATGATTGAGATTGTCACTAAAATTGATAATGTATTTTTAAACTCACAACGGTCTGATGGCTTAATCATTTCGACCCCCACCGGTTCAACCGCTTATTCTTTATCAGCGGGTGGGCCCATTTTATATCCATCATTAAACGCACTTGTTTTAGTTCCACTCAATCCCCACACTCTATCGAACCGTCCAATTGTGATACATGATTCGGCTGAAATAGAAATTAGCTTTTTACAAACCAAACAAATCAATGCCCTCGTCACCTGTGATCACATTGAAATCCCCGATGTATTAATTAGTGATAAAGTATTGATAAAAAAAGATCCTATCCCTATTAGGATTCTTCATCCCGAAGGACATGATTTTTTCCAAATCCTGCGGAATAAATTAAACTGGAGCAGTGGTTACCACAGTTAAACACTATGTTATTAAATCTAACTATCATTGATCTTGCTGTTGTAAAAGCCCTTAACCTTGACCTTGATAAAGGCATGTCGGTATTAACCGGAGAAACGGGCGCTGGAAAATCTATTTTATTAACAGCCCTAGGACTGTGTTTAGGAGATCGAGCGGATTCTGGTTATGTACGACCAGGAAGTAAACGCGCCGAAGTCAATCTTGAATTTGATTTAAGTTATGCCCCTAAAGTACAACAATGGTTAATTGATCACGAACTCGATGATGATCAACAATGCCTCATTCGACGCCTTATTAATCAAGATGGTCGCTCTAAAGCCTATATTAATAATCGTCCTGTTACGCTACAATTTTTACAAGAACTCAGTGCACAGTTAGTCGAAATTCATGGTCAACACGCGCATTTAACGTTATTGAACAGTGATGAACAACGCCGTTTATTAGATGCCTTTGCCAAAGACCAACCCCTATTAGATAAGATTAATACCTGTTGTAAACAATGGCACAGTGCCCATAAAGAATTAACCCAACTCATTAAAGCCAGCACCGATCAAACTGCGCGTGAGGAATTATTGCGTTATCAAATTGAGGAATTACAACAACTCGATTTAGCCAATTTTAATTACGCCGATTTATTAGAAGAACACAGCAAACAAGCCAATCTAGGTCAGATACTCATTACCGGCCAAACGCAAGTTGATATTTTGTATGAAAATGACGACGCCTCTGTTAATCAATTATTAACGCATTGTATTAATGACTTAACTTACATTACCCGTTTTGCACCTGAACTCACTGAAATTTGCCAATTATTAACCGAAGCACAAATTCAAACTGAAGAAGCCGCTATCCAATTGCGGCGGTTCTTAAAATCACAGGAAGCCGATCCACACCGCCTTGATGCTATTGAAACTCAAATGGGTGTCATTCAAAACCTAAGTCGAAAACATCATGTCAGTCCGGTTGAACTGCCTGAATTAGTTGAAAAATTAGAACTTGAGTTAGATGCGTTAACCCATAGTGGTGAACGCATAGAAGAATTAACCACGGAAACCGCTCGTCTACTCAGTCGCTATCATCAATTAGCCGCCCAATTAACCGAACAGCGGCGCCTGGCCGGACAAAAGTTACAAGTCCAAATTTCAGAGATGATTAAAGAATTAGGTATGCCACAAGGAGAATTTGTGGTCGCACTCACGGATATTAGTAGTGATGTACCTAAACTGAACGGAAAAGATAAAATTGAATTTTTAATCAGTGCCAACCCAGGCCTGCCACCTAAATCCTTGGCTAAAGTCGCATCAGGAGGCGAATTATCGCGCATAAGTTTAGCCATTCAAGTCACTACCTCTAATGATAGAACAACACCCACCTTAATCTTTGATGAAGTGGACTCGGGTATCGGCGGCGGTGTGGCTGAAATTGTCGGGCAAAAATTACGTAGTTTAAGCCTTAATCGACAAGTCATGTGTGTTACGCATTTGCCACAAGTGGCCGCCCAAGCACACCATCACCTCTACGTAGAAAAAAATAATAAATCAGACATAACTTCCTCTAGTGTGCGCTTATTAACTGAACAAGAACGTATCGAAGAAATTGCCCGTATGTTAGGCGGCGTTACCATAACAGCCAATACACTGGCTCATGCTAAAGAAATGTTATATCAAACAACTTCTAACACTTCGTTGGAAGGTACAACTACAGGAAAATAACAATGAATCGATTTCCAGCCGAATGGGAAAAACAATCTGCCGTCTTAATCGCTTGGCCACATAAAACAGGCGATTTCAGCAATCGATTAGAATCAGTTGAGCAAACTTACAGCATTATTGCTGATACGATTACTCAATATCAAAGACTCATTATTGTCTGCAGGGATGATATCCATCAACAACACATACAAAACTTAGTCAGTAAACACGACGCCATTGACTTTATTCATGCCACAGTTAATGACATCTGGGTGCGAGATACTGTTTTTCTAAGCGTCGAAAAAGACGGTGCCATTAGCCATCTTAACTTTCTTTTTAATGGCTGGGGCGAAAAATATCAACATCAAAATGATAATGCCCTCAATCACAAATTATTAAATGCAAAACCTTTTAAAGGTAAAGCCCATAAAGATATCGACTTTATATTAGAAGGCGGCAGTGTTGAGAGCGATGGTATCAATACCATTTTAACGACTAAACAATGCCTGCTGAATCCGAATAGAAATAAAGGCTTAAGCCAAGCAGAAATCGAACAACAATTATTAGAAAACCTAGGTGCAAAGCGGGTCTTATGGTTAGATCAAGAAAATCTTTCTGGCGATGACACCGATGCCCATATCGACACGCTAGCACGTTTTTGTTCCGCCACCACCATTGCTTATACCAGTTGTAATGACGAAGACGACATGCATTACACCAGTTTAAAATACATGGAGAGACAACTTCAAGATTTTAGAACACCCGATGGTGACCCGTATCATTTAGTGGCGTTACCCTTACCTCAGCCTATTTTTGATGAAGAAGGCCAACAATTACCGGCCAATTATTCTAACTTCTTAATCATTAATCATGCTGTGTTAGTACCCGCTTATGGCGACCCTCAAGATAAAGTAGCTTTAGAACGGGTCGGTGAATGCTTTCCTCAACATGAAATCATTCCAATTCCATGCCATCCGTTAGTGCATCAATACGGCAGTTTACATTGTATGACCATGCAATTTCCTGAAGGTATCTTAAGTCCCATTGCCTAAGTAAACCTAAAGAACTGCATAACACAGTTCAGTCGTGTGACTTTAGGTCGAGGTGTTCAGCCTCGACCTATCCGCCTGTTAATCGTAAAGTTACCCATGAAAAATAAGCAACCCAGTGAAGTAGAAATAAACCAAATTGTGGGTTTGTTTAATCGCGGCGATAATGACAACGTCAAAAAACAGGCTCAAAAGTTAATTAAGTTTTATCCCAAGCATCCCTTTGGTTGGAAAGTATTAGGTGCGGTATTAGCTAATTTAAATCAATTAGAAGCTGCTTTAGAAGCTCAATTAACCTCCATCAAATTATCGCCTCAGGATGTGGATGCCTTATATAACCTAGGCAACACCTATAGACGCTTATATCGTTATGAAGAGGCCGTTAAACACTATCTGACCGCTTTAAAATATAACCCTAAATTTGCGTTAGCTTACAACAATCTTGCCCTAACCTTGCATGATTTAGGGCACTTTACCCAAGCTGTAGAGCACTTTCGCATCGCTTTACAAATGGTTCAAACCAATCCAGAAATCTACTATAATCTAGGGGTCAGTTTACAAGAACTGGGGCAGTTAGAAGAGGCCATCAAGCATTATAAACAGGCCATTCAACTAGATCAAAGGCATGACCAAGCCTATAATAATTTAGGGAATATCCTAAAAGAGTTAGGCCAGTTAAAAAATGCAGAAACCTGTTTACGCAATGCCATTGCTCTAAACCAAAATCGAATCGATGCACAAAGTAATCTACTCTTTATTTACGATCACACGCTTAATGCCTGTCTCAATACCCGCTTAAGTGAAGCTAAACGCTATGGAGAGAGAGTATCAGAAAAAGCCTGGCTACCTTATCAAGAATGGTCTGTTGACGCTACGCCAAGCCGCTTAAAGATTGGGTTTGTTTCAGGAGATTTTAAAGATCATCCGGTTGGTTTCTTTTTAGAAAATACCTTAGCTCAACTGGATACACAACAATTTGAATTGTTTGCTTATACTAATGTCACCCAGAGTGATGCCGTCACCGAACGTCTTAAAGGTTTTTTTAGTCACTGGCATTCCATATTTGGTCTAAGTGACGAAGTGGCGGCTAACTTGATTCATCAACACAGCCTGCATATATTAATCGATCTATCTGGCCATACTGGCCATAATCGTTTGCCACTTTTTGCTTGGAACCCCGCCCCCATTCAAGCTACGTGGTTAGGGTATTGGGCCACCACAGGCGTCCAACAAATTGACTATATCTTTGCCGATAAAGTGGGTGTCCCTGAAAGCCATCAAGGCCAGTTTACTGAAACAGTTAAATATTTACCCAATACTCGATTTTGTTTCTCAGCCCCCCTCTTTACTATTCCAGTTGAACCTTTGCCCGCACTTTCTAAAGGCTATTTAACGTTTGGTTGTTTTCAAAACCTAAGCAAAATAAGTGATGAGGCGTTGACGGTATGGAAAACGATATTAACGCAACTGCCCGATGCTAAAATACGTTTTCAATGTAAACAGTTACGGGATAAAACCATGATGTCTTATTTTTATCAGCGCTTGCTTACATTCGGGTTTAAAACCGAACAAATCAGTTTACACTCAGCAACGAATCGAGATGCCTATTTAATAGCGCATCACTCTATAGATTTTATCTTGGATACCTTTCCTTACACCGGCGGCACGACCACCTGTGAAGCCTTATGGATGGGAGTCCCTACATTAACATTAGCCGGTGATACCTTATTAGCTCGACAAGGAGCCAGTTTATTAGCCAGTGCAGGACTTAATGAGTGGATCGCGAATGATATAACGGTTTATCAACAAAAAGCCTTAAGCTTTGCGTCTGATCTTCACTATCTAAGCGCCTTACGAAGTCAATTAAGAGAGCAAGTATTAAGGTCCCCTTTATTTGATGCAAAAACCTTTGCCCATCATTTTGGTAGGGCGCTTTGGGAAATGTGGGAAGAGAAGAAAACAGTTATTTATTAAATCGCAAAAGACTTAAAACATAATACGTTATTGCTTTTGTGCAGATTTTAAAGATAACCCATAAATTTAGAGACT
>CAIPDT010000062.1 GCA_903863905.1 uncultured Methylococcaceae bacterium | reverse complement strand
TGTATGCTTCGATCATTTGTCAATTTTGAACAAGATTTCTTTCTCACAAAGTATAATTCTCGAACTGAACTTGCCTAAATTAATTTATGCTCATTCCTAAGTTAATAGAATGGGACAAGAAAGCACTATTTATCCCAGGGTTTTGCAGCCGCCATCAGTCTTTCAAATCCATCACCTTTAGGCGGTTGATCAAGAACTTTAATAAAATGGTCATAGGTTGTCTGATCGACACGCACGAGTGCTTGATCAAGTAAGGATTCTTCCGCTGCACGTCGAGCGGCATCAATCATAAAATCAGAGCGGGTTTTACCCTGAATTTTTGCAGCTCTGTCAATTAGATCTCGGATATCATGACGAACACGCAGGTTAACCGCATGAATTTGTGTATCAGTTGTTTGGCTGTAAGACATAGAAGCTCCATAGCATAGTTGCTTTACTGCATTGCATATTGCCTATAGAGCACCGCAAACAACCTTTAGAGTATTATCAGCTTAAGCTTAATTACCATACCCATTACCAGCGACACGGTATATACTTTGATGGGTTTTGTATGGCGGTATGATCCCATAGGCATATTTGTATATGCTGCCCTGTATAAATGTTTCCATCAATT
The DNA here is from genome assembly GCA_903863905.1 of uncultured Methylococcaceae bacterium. GTDB lineage: Bacteria > Pseudomonadota > Gammaproteobacteria > Methylococcales > Methylomonadaceae > Methylobacter_C. Next base: position 22,145 of record CAIPDT010000062.1, on the reverse strand, counting down.
GAAACGGATTCACCCATATAAAAGGCCATTCTGACGCCTGAAAACTGCCCCACAACTTTTCTTTGATATTCATTGAATATTCGACAATCCAATTGAAAGTTTTGTGATGATCTGTTGTTTGAATACTTTGATTGATGCTCATCTGAAAGCGTTTTCGCATCTTCATAAAATGAATCGGAGCTATCGGAGACCTCCAGTAAATTCAATAAGTTTTGCGTATCAATATCACACTCTAAGATAGCTCCTTTGCCTTTTTCAATCTGCCACTTTTCAGCCTTATTGGGATTATTTTCCCAAAAGTACAAACCGTTACCTAGCCAATTATTACTATGATAAGAACTGGGCATGTAAGGCTGTCCGGCGATAAACTTCTCTATTTCATGTTCATCACCAGCATGGTAAGCCTTAACATTAGCCACTTACTTTTCCATATTTATAATTCAAATAACTAGCCAGTGCTTTTCTTATTTCATCTCTTTTAAGTATCAATTGCTCAAGATGACTCTTGGTCACGATGAATTCTTTTTGTTCATTATCGGGTGAGAAGGTCTTGCTTAAATCCCACCAGGCTTTGTAGGTTGATCTAAACTCATCCATGATCGCGAAGGCAGTGGCATCTTGTTTCTTGATAAAATCAAGCAAGTCACTTTCGGATAAATTTTCTTTACAACCACCTACCCTTTTCCCAACTATTTTAGGGGTTTCATCGTATACACTTCGAAATTCATCTTCTGTCATACCCAGGTACATAAAAATAGCCTATATTAAAAGTTAGGTGGTGTTATTAAGTCAGATTATAACATCTAAAAAGGAATGTCATCATCATAAGGCACATCAAAGCTATCATGAACCGGAGGTGCTTGTCTTGCAGGTGCTTGTTCTCTACCACTGGGTTGTTGATAGTTTTGTTGGGGCTGACTGGCTTCATTGCGTTTGCCGATTAAATCAATAATCGTGGCATTAAGCTCCAGACTGGTTTTAGTCGTACCGTCATTGGCTTTATACTCACTCTGACTTAATTATCCAGAAACAGTGACTTACTGACTTTTCTTAAGGTAGTTTTGTAATTTTCCTTCGGCGCGTTTGCCAAATACAACCACCCGAATCCATAAGGTTTGTTGCTTGTCACCAAAGCCGATATTGTTAGCGACCGTCACGTTAAGTATCGCGACGCCAGAGGGTGCATATCTCACTTCGGCATCTCTGCCCACAGTTCAGGTAAAGCTGAAAACATTGCTCATTTATTTATCTCACTCGTTGTGTACGTTAATACTATTATCGGTTACTTTGGTCTAAGCACCCAATGAAAACATCAGTGAACCGTAAAATCCATTTCTATCTTGCCATTCACCAGCTTTAAATTTGCTTCAAACTCTGTGCCTTTAGCAGATTTAAAACCTTTTAAAATCCCGATCTCACCCTTACTTAGTGCCTGAAAGAAAACCCAATATCAGTATATACTTCAATATGTTATAATGATTCAAATGAATTGAAGATGTGTTCGGACGGACTCAGTAGACATGACTAAGTTATTGATTTATTGTTTTCTTAGATGGTTTTTCATTCATTTTGGCGGGAAAAACCCCCATGACCTTATAAAATCAAAAAATCTTCGTCGTTCTAAAAACTATACGCAACCTTATTCAGCCTCAAATGCAGTTTGGTGAAGTAGATATCGCCTCCATTGCCCCCTGTATCAGGCTACTTGAACCACCGGCAGGTCAACATGTACCCTTTATAAATCCAGTAGAGGTTGGTGCCGTACGTTTCAGTGAGAGTCGTTATAGATTTACAGATAAATAAATACCGGAGTGCAATAGCTTCAGCTATTGCCTGTAAAAATAGCTAAAGCTATTTTAACCCATCTATTGGTTGTTACCTCTGTGATCAAAAGCTTCGCAATATGGCAGTTACTCGCGCAACGAAATTCTTAACCTGACATCAACTATTGCTGTTGGGTCTGTGGATTTAGGTGCGTAAGATGAAGCGGTATTATCGTGAGTCTTTAGTTGCGCCACCTCGGCGACCAGTGATTTTCCGGCATCCATCAATCGCGCTAAGACCGGATTACGGAATTTGGGAAGGTAGCCCAATTTGTGTGCCGTCACGGTTAAGACAATGATCGCCAGTTCATCATGGACATTGTCGGGTTCGCGGCGCAGCAATAAGGCATCGGCAAGTTGCAGCGGTGTGGACAGGTTTTTAATGTCGTAATAGTGCAATCCGGCAATATGGGTTTCCAGCAAAAATATGTCTTGGGCAAACGGTAAGGCAATAGCGGTTTTTTGCAAGGTTTGCAGCATAAGTTGCTGCATGATGGCCGTCATTGGCAACTGATCAGCCATATCAATCCTTACTTACTTGGGCGACGATTTTGGCATGGTGACTAACCAACTGCGCCCAGTGTTCGGTTTCTGCGGCAATCGCCACGTCTAACGTGGCTTTACGGGCGGACAGCCATTCGGGATCGTGTAATTGTTCCGACCAACAAAAAGGCACTTCAGTTTTTAAAACAATCAACCGTTCGCTGTGACTGGCGATTAACGCATTAAGACGAGAAATAGTTTCCGCGTGCTTGTCGGCTTGATGTGGATCTTGGGAAACCGCTGTTTCAACCATAAACTGCAAAGCTTCCAGCAGGTCTGCATCAATATCGCCATAAGCATCTTGAACAGTCTGCCAGTAATGATCGAACAACTCCCGATGTTGAGGACTGACATCAGGGTGGAGCAAACGCACCAAGCGGCGATAAGCCTTTTTGGCGCGTTGCTGGGTAGTGCTGTCAATCACAACCAGTTCCGAAAAAAAGGCCTTTCCGGCTGCCAACGCCTGTGCTTGATCGCTGATTTGTGTTTGCCAAACCAATAAATCCCGCTTTACCTGCGCCTCAATGTCGCTCAAAATCTGTTGTGTCAGCATTGCACCGCGATTTAACAGCGCTACCGCCTGCTCAATCCGTCGCCGCAAGGCTCGGCATTCTACCTGCAAATTTAACAAATGATATTCAAGTTCGCCAAGACGGGTTTGATATAAAGCCAACAAATAAGGCTTTTCCTTTTGCTGCATTTGCTCCAGATTATCCAAAAGGGCAGCCAGTTGCAGGGATAGTGCATCGATTTCGCAGATAAGAAGACTCTCTTCGCGGTCGGTCATCATGATTGGTTTTTCCTGTCATTATTCATTTTTTTGCCTAACGCAAACTTTTTGTATAACGGTAAATATCAAATGTTTGGGGCGGGTTGTAAACCTCGCCCCGCGTTCTGTATTTGATGTCCAGCTGAGGGTTTTGCTCGATAAATGCAAAAATGGACGCTTCGGTATGCTCGCAGGAGTGGTCGTTTACCAGAATGATTTCTTTCTGAATGCCGTGGATCAGGCTTACACAAACTACCTTCTGGAGGATAAACTGGATGGTGTCGCCCTCATTGTATGCAGGGATGACAATTGACAGTTTGTTTAACACAGTGTTCTATTTTGAATAGGTAGAGCCGCGATTTATCGCGGCTCTACGCCAAATAAATGGGTAGTATTACGCCGTTCTTTTGAATATTCTCTTAGCCCTTACACTTCCAATCGAAAATTCGATGGTAAATTTTTCTCCATCTACCATTTCAATACTGATGGTATTGGTAGCATCCGCCACATTTTTGCTCACAATTTTTTCGCCTTCGATATAAGCGATATAGGTAGTCTTCATCTCCCGTCCAAAAAAGTCCGCCTCAAAAGGTTGCTCAAGCTGAATGATCCAACTTGAGTTGCTCAGTATCTTTAAATTTGGGGATCCTGCCTGATTGATGGTTATCGGGAATTTGTTTTCTGCGGAAACTGAAAAAATGATGACAGGTTTTAGCGCACAGAGGCTTTTTCGTTCAATAAACGAAGAGCCAGTTTCTTTAAGGTATTCATCAACACTATCCTTAGATTCAAGGTCAAAAGTTCCATTAAATTTCGTTATATCATTCATAGTGTTGCTTTGTTTATACGAACCAGTAGAGGAAAACCATTCCTTATTGGCGAAATTATCCCACAATGATCCCTTAAGTCAAGAATTAAGAGGGTGGCAACATAAATGATGGGAATCCCTCGACCTTTATGGGTTTGCAACCCCGTTACTCACATTTTTACCCTGCCTGAACTAAGCAGCTATAGATGCCTAACGCAAAATTTTTGTGTAACGGTAAATATTAAACGTTTGGGGACGCAATTAATCGCGTCGTCGGCGTGACGGGGTTGCAAACCCCGCCCCCGCATTGAGGCTGTTTTGGGTTCCTTGGTTGCTTTAGCTTGGGGTCTACCAACTTAAGACAGGACAGATGCTAGGCTTAACCGTTCGTCCTGAGCCTGTCGAAGGATGTACGGTTAAGCCGCTCATGGTTCGACTGGCCTCACCACGAACGGCTTAACCTTTTTATCGAGTTGAATGAAAGCGGTGATTATTATGCTCAGTTTGATGTAAATACTATAGGAATTAATGGCCTAAAGGGGCTGGTTAGTTATTTGGCGGCGGTTTAGCTTTGAATTAGCTCATCAAGCAACATATCAGCTATACGCACACTTTCACGATAACCTTCGCAGTCAATCAAAAAATTGTAACGATACTCTTCTGCGCAGACAGTGATAACTTGCAGCGGCATGAAGTATTTTAATTTGTCCGTCCTAAATTCACTTTGACCAATTAAAGCGTCCAATAACTTATTAAGTTTATGCGTATGTGGATAAGCGCCGTAGATACTTTTAGTTTCCAGCAAATGCTTTAGCAACATTTCTAACATCTGCTGATAATGATAGCAGTGCATTGAGCAATCTTTTAATTTGACGGTAGCAAGCAGATCGATAACTACCGCGTGCTCCCATGCTTTACCGCCTAAATTTTCGATGTTTTCAAAGTGCTTTAATTTTTCTGCATATATCATGATTGTTTTTTCGCTGCTTTGCTTGATTTTTATCCATTGGGGTTAATGATTGTTAAGTCATTAACATGATTAAAATCAGAATCGAAAGTTAATAATGGGACATTATTAACTTTACAGGTTGCAGCAATCCAAATATCATTTTCTGGAATAGGTCTGCCTTTTTTCTTTAGTTCATTGCGTGTTTTTGCATATTCTTCGGCAATGAGTTCATTGATATTTAATAGATTACAGCTACTGATAAAAGCATGACATTTTTGTTCATTTTCTTGATATTTAGCCGAGTTTTTTGCGCCAAATAATAACTCACCGCATACCGTAATAGGCAAATAGATAGTTTGATAATTGTTTAATATCGTAATAATATTTTTCTTGTTGTTAAAAATATCTATCACAATATTGGTATCAAGGGCGATTTTTTCTTTCACCATTCACCCTCGATAGCATTAAACTCATTATTAACAATACTTCTCATGTCTTGGGCATCGTCATCACTAAGGCAACCTGAGAACTTAGATAATAAAGTATTATTTTTTGTTATATTCTGCTTAATTAACTGCATGATTTCAAAAATCTGCACCAATGCAATTGGATTATCAATCTCTTCAATCTCTGCAATCAGCTGTGCTTTCACGGTCATGTTATTTCTCCTAAAATTAGTTGTTCTGCGTGCATCATGATTGTTTTTTCGCTGCTTTACTTGGTTTTATTGTGGGTTTTGGGGGTGGCGTGTGTGGCAAAGAAAGCAGTTTTTGGTATTGCTCAAACAAGAAAGCGACGTTAAAGCGCTCTAACAAGGCTTTTGCTTGTCTAAGATTGATAGCGCGATTAGACTTTAGTTACAAACGACACCCTTGTCAATATATTCGTTAAGCCCCTTCTATAACACCCCGCTAAACCATCTCATCATGACTAAATCTAACCCGTTCTTCGGCTGACCGCCCCAAAGCCTTTGCCATCCAAGGTGGTGGCGCATCAAATACCGCTTGAAACTCAAGCAACTGCGTAATAGCCTCTGTCACATCGGGTACTTTAATAGGATAAATATCCGCCCGAATCACCTTAGCCGCGGCTGGCCCGCCAATTGATTGCACAAACATCACATGACAATCTTTAATCAAATTGGCGCGAAACAGATTTCTATCCTCTGCACTATCCGCTTCAATCGTAGAACGAATATCCACCAATCGATAGTCCTCACGGGATAATTGATACACCAAAAAGCGAATACACGAACCAAAGTGGCCATTAATTAAGGCGCCACTATTAGACCCAATCGCCACTCGAATAGAATCTGGCATATCGCCTTCTTTGTACGGTAATATCTCGGGTAAATCTTCATCTTCAGCTTCTTCGCCCCATAAATAGCGCACGGCTAATTTAATGTTGGCTAAACCAATACCAATATCTTCACCATCTTCTTCGCCATCTAAACTGCCTAAACCCGTTTTAAGATTCGTCACAGTAATAGCTTTTAATTTCTCATCATCTAAAGGTGAGCCTAAGCGCTCATGTAAGATTTCCAACAATCTTGGAATATCAATACCGGGTAAAATACGTGTAGCCAGGGCGATACGTAAGGCGAGTTCACGAGGTAATGCTTGCATGTTAATCTCCTGATTGAACGAATTTATAATAGTGTTTGAGTCAGAACTTACCACTCATTCAGGTTTTTATCCCTTAGGCGACCTGATGTTTTTCTTTCCAGCTTGAATAGCCACCCGCCAAACTGTAGACTTCTTTATAGCCAAAATCAGCAAAGAACTCGGCTAGATGTTCGCTGGCATGACCGTAGTAACAATAAATCAATAAAGTCTTTTCTTTATCGCCGCGCTTCACTAAAGATTCTTTTAAGCCTTCATGCACATGCAAGGCATCTTCTATATGACCGGCCTTATAATCTTTTAAATCCCGACAATCCAATATCATTGGCTTAACGTTATTAATTAAAACTCCTGAATCCTCGGCAGAAATGGTTTTGTATTTCATCTTAGTGTTAATGACTCCCTGAGCCATCCCTCAAAATTGTTATAAACCCGACAATAAATCATCGTTTGTCACACTACATCGCCTTAAATGCCTTAATAGCGTGTGAAAACCAGCACTTTTAATTATTAAGCAAATCATTTGCCAATCTAAGAAATGGTTTGAAAGTAACCACTCATTTTTTACCCTTCTATAGAGATGTCTTGAGTTCAAGCCGCTAATCCCTTAGAAAAAAGACTTCAATACAAGCCAGTAATTTCTGAATAGTTAACAGGTAAAAAATCAATCTTATCAACACAACCCACAATTCATTAAAACGTCACATTCCCTCTTTAGGATACTGATTCGGCAACGACATTGAACAATGCTAAAAACGCATAGCCCATAATCAAAGCATCATAAAAATGATTGATCAATAACAGGCTTAAGGTTTCAGCTATGGACAACTATCACTCAAACAGCGACTATCCAGAGGTTTTATGACATTAAGAATTGCTTTTATCACCGATGCTTGGCATCCACAAATCAATGGTGTAGTGACAACCCTTCATAATACTTGTCTGACTCTTGGAGAATTAGGACATGACGTTAAAGTCATTTCTCCGGATCAATTTAAAACCATTCCTTGCCCGTCTTATCCTTCGATTCGCTTAGCCATTAACTGCTATGGAAAAGTCAGTCAGCAATTGGATGAGTTCAACCCTGAACGGGTGCATATTGCCACCGAAGGGCCTTTAGGATTAGCTGCACGAAAATACTGTCTCAAACATAAGTTAGCCTTCACCACCTCGTTTCATACCCTGTTTGCTGAATACATTAACTTGCGCTTCAAAATCCCAGTCTCTATGGGTTATGCCTTTTTACGCTGGTTTCATGGGCCCGCTAAAAAAGTAATGGTAGCGACTCCCTCTGTTGAGGCTGATTTAATAGCCAGAGGCTTTAAAAATCAGCTGGTGCGCTGGACGCGCGGGGTAAAGACAGATTTTTATTATCCTAGAGATGAAGACTTTTTAGAATTGCCACGACCTATCGCCATGTTTGTCGGCAGAGTCGCGATTGAGAAGAATATTGCCGCATTTTTAGCAGTAGACTTTCCAGGCAGCAAAGTAATTGTAGGCGATGGCCCTCAACTCAAAGAACTTAAAGAGCAATTCCCTGAGGCGGTTTTTGTTGGCTTTCAATCTGGTGAACCTTTAGCGAGACACCTAGCCTCTGCCGATGTCTTTGTGTTTCCTAGTCGAACTGATACTTTTGGTATTGTGTTGTTGGATGCCTTAGCCAGTGGCGTCCCCGTTGCGGCCTATCCAGTCACTGGGCCCTTAGACGTTATTACCAGCGATAAAGTCGGCAACCTTAATGAAGATTTAAAAGTGGCGATGACTGAAGCCTTAAAATTAGATCCGCAGGATTGTCGAAACTTTGCCCTCAATTACACGTGGGCACATTGTACCGAACAGTTCTTTAATAACCTTGTGCCGGCTATTGAAGACATCAAACAACCCGAAAGTTCTTTAGTCACTGAGACTTTGTAAGACAGTAACCGTTCTATAGTCCACCGATCAGTTCCTTTCATCATTTAGATTGGAACTGATATTATACTGTTTTTGGTTTACTCAGCATCCCCCAAGGCACACATCCATGAATCGTGGTTTTTATATTATTCTTTCGGCACAGTTTTTTTCATCACTCGCGGATAATGTGTTGTTATTCGCCGCGATAGCATTACTCAAAAACTTGGCGGCGCCCTCTTGGCAAACGCCGGTCTTGCAACAGTTTTTTGTTTTCGCCTTTATCATACTGGCCCCTTTTGTCGGTGCGTTTTCAGATGCAATACCGAAAGGGAAAGTTATGTTTCTGAGTAACAGTATCAAAATAGTCGGGTGCGCTGCGATGTTATTAGGTCTGCATCCCCTGTTCGCTTACGGTTGTGTGGGTATTGGTGCGGCATTATATTCACCCGCTAAATATGGCATTCTGACCGAATGTCTGCCTTCTAACCGCTTAGTGTGGGCCAATGGCTGGATGGAAGGTCTCACCGTTGCCTCTATCATTTTGGGGGCTATTGTTGGAGGCTTATTAGTCGGACATCGAGTGGATGAGCACATTATTCAATCATTGGCTCAACTTAAATTTAATGGCGGCATTGATACCGCGCCCGAGTTTGGAATTTTGGTCACGCTGGGGCTTTATTTAGTGGCGGCCATCCTTAATTATTTTATTCCTAAACTGCCTATTGAGCATCAGTTAACCAACCGAAACCCCGGTTTCTTATTATTAGATTTCTGGCAAAGCTTCCTTAAACTTTGGAAAGATCCTTTAGGCCAAGTCTCTCTTGCGGTCACCTCATTGTTTTGGGGCGCCGGCACCTGCTTACGTTTTATTATTATTGCTTGGTCGGCTGTCGCCTTAAAATTCGATTTAGAACAAGCCACACAATTAACGGCACTGGTTGCAGTAGGTCTTGCTATTGGTTCGGTAGTGGCAGCTAAAGCAGTGCCACTGGAACATGCGGTAAAAGTATTACCACTGGGGATAGCCATGGGCTTTACGGTCTTAGGTATGGTTTTAGTAACCGATTGGCGCGTTGCTTTACTGATGTTAATACTGGTGGGTAGTCTAGCGGGTAGTTTTTTGATCCCTATGAATGCGTTATTACAGCACCGTGGCCATCTACTTATGGGCTCTGGACACTCTATCGCGGTGCAAAACTTTAACGAAAATTTGAGTATTCTCTTGATGCTAGGCGCCTATGCCTTAATGATTGATGCCGGCCTGTCGATTAATACGATCGTGATTCTGTTTGGTCTATTTATATCAATTACCATGGGTTTGCTTAACCACAAACACGGTCGCGATCAAGGTTAACCTGCCAATCTTGCAATTGTGCGATCACCCAAGCGCCGTCATCTAAGGTCAGATCATGCCCTGCCCAAGGATGACGGCGCAGTTCTAATTGATACTGTTGCTGGATTGCGTCAGAACAGGCCGGCGATACCAATCGATCACCCCCACCATTCAGTAATAAAACCGGCGGCGTTGGCTTAAGGGCACAAGGTTTATAACGGGCCGCCGCGATAATCTGCCGAAAACTGTTGCTGAAACTCATCGGGCGCTCTTGTTGTATTGAGTGCCATAACGATGGTATGGCGTCATCTTGAAATTGAAGGTTACTGGTTAACTGCAAAATCTGCACTTCGCGTTGATACACCTTTCGTGTCATCAGCAAGGCTATAAAGTCCTGATAAATTTGCCAGCGCAAGCGTTGATAAAACGGACTTAAGTTAGAAAAACTGGTATTCATTAAACTCGCCGCAGCAATGTCTTCTGGGTAGCGGCGTAACCATTCCCATGCGACCATGCCTCCTAACGATAAAGCTAAGAGCGTAACAGGTTGCTTTAATAAACCCTGAGCCAGCGCCTGATTTCGCACCTGTTCAACAATATCGGGGATATTACTTGGACTTGCCTCAAGATAAAAGCGTCCAGTGCCGGGTAAATCGAGCAAAGTAATTGTTGCGTCTGGAAAGGCCGCTTGTAACTGGGATACAAACGCGCCCCAATGTGCAGACTCTCGCGCTAAGCCTCTCAACAATATCCAGTTTTTTCCAAGTGGACTATACATGGCAATCCTTACTATTCAGACTCAAGTCTATTCATACCACAGTGTGTTGGCTTTTTGTTCGAAACTTAACTTTTGTGGCGGCGTCAGTTGCGTCCAAGGCTGTGGCGATAACAAGCTACGGTGTAAAAAGTCAAACAACGAAAAGTGCCGACGATAAATTCGTTGTTGACGGTGTGGCAATAACGGATGAAATAAACCATGCCGAGAAAACAAATGCAACGGGCTTTTACGCAACCAAAGCCAAGAGCCCATTTCTAAGGTCAGCGGTAAAAACAAGCGCTCTGTGCCAAGGGGTTGCACAAAAGCATCCATCAGATAATCCCAAAGATCCCCATTAATCACATATTCTTGACAGGTCGGTTCAATTTTGTAGATATGATGCGGATAACACCGATCAAATAACTCTTTTAAAGCCATCGTTTCGGCAATAAACCTAAAAGGTATTTTGCGATACGCATAAGGAAACCATAAGCGATCACGGATACCAAAGCCCGAATGCAAATCAAGGGCAATCGAGAGCGGAGAATTAAACAACTGCTTCTCAACCACACTGCATAACGCTTTCGCCTCTATCTCCATCGTGTACTCATCACCCCGATACCAAGGCAAATGTGAAGAGATTCGGTGGCCACTATAAATTTTGGTGTCGCCTACCCCTTCCATGGGTGAGTTGCGCATTAGATCAACACCGTTACCATTACAACGGGTGCCCATATAAACGCCAACCGGATTAACTAGCGGCACAAAAACCAATCGTGAATGTTCTAATCGAGCCAGTAACTCTTCATCCCAATCCAGCAACTGACTAATGGTTTGCATATAAGACAAAATGACTTCGGAACCGATTTTCTCCAGCCCATGCACACCGCCAAAAAAGGCTAAGACGGGCACATCAGGCCGTGTGGAACCCACGCTAATACAATGAATAGGGAATTCTTTACCTTTATAAGGTATGCGTTCTATTATTTCGGTATGGGCTCGATCACCAAACTGCTCGATAATACGTTCCAGTTGTTCCAATTCAGGAAATTTAATGCTATTCATAGGGAATGTTTCGTTTCCATACGGTAATCACAATCAATGAAAATAAAGGGGTACAAGACAGACCCGGCCAAGTGCTAAGCTTATATTTTCATTATATAACAGTTACCCTTAATGACTGCTTTCAAGCGTTGCAGGCCTCACGCTATCTAAGGCAGAGTAGCCGGAAATTTTATTGCAGATGCTTTCTCGGCTTTCATGGCAAAGGGTCTGACGATTCTTGCCTAGACTGTTAATAGCCGGTAAAAAACACAGCCTTACTTCAATTTTATCCAAGCTCAACATTCTTAATAAATGCGAGACAAAGTCGTCATCACCCACAAAGGGAGCACTTTCTTTAGCCTTACCGTGATATTGCAGGGCTACCGGTAAAATAGCGGACTTAGTTAATAAGGCTGGCTGAAACAAAGAAGAATGGAAGTTTAATACCTCATCACCCTTGGTCGTTGTGCCTTCAGGAAAGGCGATAATATTATTGTTTTGTTTTAACAACCAAATGATTTTCTCGGTGGTCGCGCGAATATGCTGTTTGTCACCGCGACGAATAAAAATGGTGCCGACCTGTCTGGCTAAATAACCAATGATCGGCCAACTTAAAATATCACTCTTGGCAACAAAATAAGCCGGTAAACATTGACCAATCACAACTATATCCAACCAAGAGATATGGTTACTGACCAAAATGACACCGGGCTCGGGTAACTCACCTTCGACCGTAATCTGCACATTAAGAATCAAACTAAACCGACGTAACCAGCGGGTTTTGAGCTGATCACGTTTATGCTTGGCAGCAGAAGCCGACAATAAAACACTCAAGGTAGGAAAAATAACAGCCGTGATAATCAGGCCATTGATAAACAGGATAAGGATACGAATAAGTTTATAGTACAGCCGAATGTTCAATGTTATTACCTGCCTTAAAAGCTCTGATAGTTTGTTTTCAGTCACATGACATAAATAAACCGCTACCTTAAAGAATAAACATGTCAGTTTCATGTCAACTTCATGAACAAAAAATGACAATAAGATTAAGGTCTTCTTATTTGCTTAGTTTCATGGTGAAGACGGTCAAATAAAAATAATTTATTAAGCGTGTCATATTCCTGAAGCTAACTTCTAATAGAATGAGCCTTTTTAATCAATCAATGGCTTCGAGCGATGGAAATTATAATGCAAGGGCGCTCTCGTTTTATAGGCGGCTTACTATTACTTATATTAGGTGCTTGGGTTTTACACAGCTTTCTGGATCTTTTAGCGTGGGCCGTGGTACTCGCCATTTCTACTTGGCCTATTTATCAGCAATTATTAGCAAGCACAAAATTACCCCATAAAGTGAGCTGGGTCGCCTTAGCGCTGACCTTATTAATAGCTGCCATTATTTTTGTACCCGCGGGCTATGGTTTCAGTCGTTTAATTCAAGAAGCGCAGTTAATCGGTCAAATTTTTAATACTGCTCAAACAACCGGTATTCCCTGTCCTGAATGGATAGAGCATTTGCCTTTAATCAGTTCATGGGCAAAAGAAAACTGGTTACGTTTCTTAGGCAGTTCAGAAGCCGCCAAAGCCTCTTTACATTGGATTGATAGTGGCAGCATTTTTAATTACACCAAAGATTTTGCCAATCAATTGATCCATCGTTTCTTCGGTGTGTTAATTATTTTACTCACCCTATTGTTTATCTATCAACATGGCCAACAGTTGGGGCAACAGATTTTAAATAGCAGTCGTAAAATATTTGGTGATAAAGGCTATCGTTATACCTTACATGCCAATTCGGCAGTACGCTCAACCGTTAACGGTATGATTCTGGTCGGTTTAGGTAAAGGCTTGTTGATGGGGCCCGGGTATGCGATTGCAGGCTTAGATAATCCGGCTATTTTGGGTGCCATTACCGGTATTTTTGCCATGATCCCATTTGCCGCCAAACTGATCTTTAGTGCCTGCGCCTTGGTACTCGTCGCCCAAGGTCATCCCGTTGAAGCGACAGGATTATTTACTTATGGAATGGTATTAACGCTGATTGCTGATAATTACATACGCCCAGTGCTAATTGGCGGCGCTGTTAAATTGCCTTTTTTATGGACCCTCTTAGGTATCTTTGGCGGTATGGAAACCTGTGGCATGTTGGGCTTATTTTTAGGACCCGCCTTAATGGCCGTCTTGATGTCTATTTGGCGAGATTGGTTAATTGATCTTAATAAATCCGCGAGTAACTTTAGTTAATTTGAGGAAAAAATCCCTTAAATATTTAGGCTAAAACTCATTAAACACATCTAACTACAATTAAGTTGCGAGTGTCATACAAATCCTCTAGCTGTCATTAAAGCATCACTCAATTGACACAAAAGGCTGGCATAATCTTAAGTTGATAAAGCCCAACCTATTGTGAAATAGGGGCGGAAAACCACGAGTCTCTTTAAGTAGAGATAGTCGAGTTGCCAACGATCACCTTTTTGATACTTATAATAATTATGGGTGATTGCGACAATAAAATCGTAATGCCCTATTTAACTGATTTCAGAGGATTAAATGAAGCACGAATCAAAGTTCCCCGTTAAAAAAGCCTTAGTATTGGCAATTATGTCAGTCGGTTTTTCTCAAGCAGCACTCGCGACGCCTTATTTTACTCCTGGTAACTTAATTGTTTCAGAAACCACTTATGACAATAATGCTAATGTACATGTTGGCGACCAATTGTCTGTTAAAACATTCGGCACTGGCGGTGCTGCTAATACTTATAATATCGCTACCAATGATGGCAGCTCATTAAACGTATTTAAAAATGAAGTACCTGATCCATCATTTGGCGTTTCATCAGCGATTACTTTACAACAGATGACAACGAGTGGTGCATTTGTTAGCAATCTAGCTATTGATACAACTCGAATGACAACCAGCTTTGCGTCTAAATCAGAGTTAGCCTTAAACGTATCTACTGATGGTCAATCTATCAGCTTTATGGGTTATGCTTCACCTATTGATGCAATTGATGTATCTAACTCAAATACGACTCAAGCGTATGACGCCACTAATCCTGTTACGACCACTGTCGCTCGTGCAATTGGTACGGTTGATTTAAATTCAGGCGCTGTTTCAGTAACTGATGTTAATGCTTACAGTGGTAACAATGGTAGAGCGGCTGTACAAGCCAATGGCCAATATTATATGGTGGGTAATGCGGGTAATGGATCGGCTGCTGCTGCTGGATTAGTTGCCTTAAGTAATAACACAGGCGTACAAACTATTGCTGTAGGTAGTTCAGGCAACACTACAGTTGTGGGCGCTCCATCAGGTTCAAATACTAGTGCGACTGGCTATCAAAACGGCTTCTCACTTTCTCAGTTAACTAACCCAGTCACTAACCTTCCTTACGCTGCTGATAAAACTGGCAAAGATGACAACTTCCGCGGCATGACTATTGCCAACGACACTTTATATGTCACTAAAGGCAGTGGTAGTAATGGTGTAGACACGGTTTATCAAGTAGGTGCTACAGGTGCATTAGCCAATGGCGGTCAAGTAGCCTCTAATGCAGCAATCACTGTATTACCTGGCTTTAATGCCATCTCTGAAAAAGTAATTGAGGGATCTGCAGCAGCGACTCCTACCTTTGCTAGCCCAGGTACGGGTTCTGCGGGTGTTGCGGCTTATAATGCGCTTGTTACCGCTTATAACACGACCAATGCAGCAGATATTGCACTAGGTACTCTAACAGCTAAAACTTACGAAACGAATGCAGCCAGTTTCCACCCTTTTGGTATTTGGTTTGGTGATGCAAGCACTTTATTTGTAGCGGATGAAGGCGATGGAGTTCGTACTGATGCTGTCAACATTCTAAACAAAGTGACTACTCAAGCCGGTTTACAAGAGTGGAAAAACGTGGGCGGCACTTGGACTGAAACACAAGTGTTTCAAACAGGTCTAATTGGTCAATTAGATTCAGCCGCGCAAACAGCTTTAGGTTGGTCTGTTCAAGAAGACGGTTTACGTAACATTTCTGGTCAAAAGAATCTTGATGGTTCTTTCACTATTTATGGCACTACTTCAACAGTCAGTAATGAAATAACGCATGACTTAGGTGCTGATCCCAACCAAATTGTTGCTATCAACATCACATCTGGTTCAACTGCTGCTAACACTAGCTTTACTGTGTTACAAACAGCAGCCGCTGGCTCACGTTTTGGTGGTGTTGCAATTGCACCTGCCTCTGTGGCAGCTGTGCCAGTTCCTGCCGCTGTTTGGTTGTTTGGAACAGGCCTAATGGGCTTGTTGGGCGCTGCTCGTAAACGTAAAAACGCTTAATCTTATTTAAGATGGGTAAAACTAATCCGCAGATGCGGATTGCTTAAACCTGGCTTCCATGTTATCTATGGAGTCAGGTTTTTTTGTTTCTACCCTCTCAATCATTCTAAGGAATAAGTCCTTATGTCAAAATCTAACGAAATAGAAGTCCATTGGTTACCGGATGTGGAGCCTCATGATTACCCCTCTGCCGAGTCTTATTTAAGTATTATTTATCAATCTGATAAAGTCGAGTCCCTCATTACTGCCCTAAAAGCCGCACCTATTGTACAATTTAAAGCTAAAGATATTTTTCGTGCTTCGCAATTATCCTTGTTAGGCGTCAGTAATGCGCATGTCCAAAAAGATGGTAAGAAAATTGATAAAGGCATTGCTTTATCGCCTTTATTATTAGTGAGGGATGAAGGCAACAGTAAAGTCATTATTGCTGATGGTTATCATCGCTTGTGTGCTGTCTATGAATTTGATGAAGATGCACTAATATATTGTAAAATTGTTTAAACCTAGCCTGTTATCTTTTTGAACGCTGAATGGCGGGGTTAAGTATATGTTCACTCTTAGCTTGTTCGGTACACAAGTACATAGGATTTGGCGTGATTCCCACTCTAGCCAAATCTAACCGATCTGCATCAAAACAAGTTTGTACGGTAATTTCGGCTTCTACCAAACCATTACTATGTTCATGACAAGCTTCGGTTAATAAGGCCATTTCATGTTCTGTCGCTTCAAAAAAGCGCCCTTTAAGTTGCCACGCTAATTCTGCACCGCGCAGACCATGTTCAGGATCTCGATGATCATTAAAGCGCCGTGAATCATGGAAAAAAGCAAACAGTTCGACCACATGCACCGACGCGTTATTTTCTCTTGCCATTAATAAGCCGTTATACCGTACTCTCGACCAATGCCTAATACCATGAATCCCATGCCAATCTAAACAAAACTGTGCTTTTAAATGCTGTATTAAAGCGGGTTTATCAATACGCTGCTTCATAGAAATACCTTATAAAGAGACAGCGACATTTCACGGGTCTACATTTTTTGAAGTTTAAATTTATATACATCGGCTTCATGTGTTTAGGTCGCACTTTAGTTTTGCAAATTCTACCTGAAAAGCGAATTAATCATCACATTAAGTAAGTCACTTACTAAAAAAGCTTTAAAGCCAATGACGCTATAAACTTACCGCCTAATTTATTTAACGCAAAAAAAAGCGTCTTAGTAGAGCACATAAGACGCTATAAGCCCCCAACCCAAGGGAATAAAAAAATACCATCAATCAAGACGCAGTTATCAATAGTCTCCTAACAAAACTATCAATCTCACACTAACTTAACTCCATACCTCTAAACACTGAACAGCGTTTAAACACTTCTAAAGTGGGCGACACACTTTTATGCTGACAATACTTAGCGACTAACTTAGCTAAGCCCTTAATATCTCGACCTGTGGCCTCAGGAAATATATCCGTTAATTGCCCAATAAAGGCAGGATCAACCACTAAGTCAAATTGCTGAATCATCACTTGCCAAATCTGCCGACGCGCTTCACGATCCGGTGGATAATATTTAATTAAGGCAATACAACGCGACACAATCGCTTCGTCAATATCATCAACGCGATTGGTGGTTAAAAATAACAGGCCATTAAAATATTCTAAGACTCTAAGAAAAACCCCCACCACGGCATTCATCGTGATGTTATTGTCACGACGTTGAATATACACATCCGCCTCATCAATCAACATTACCGCACCCCAACGTTGCGCCCGGGTTAACACATCTTTTAGAGCCTTTTCCATCTCATTGACACTTAAACCCAATTGCCCTGAATGCACTCGATACAGAGGACGTTTAATAATTTCTGAATACACTTCGGCGGTCAGGGTTTTACCGACGCCAGCGGGGCCGGCACATAAAACAGTCGTGCCACCGGATTTACCTTCGACAATATCATCCATTAACACATCCATTTCGGCGGTCAGGATATCAATCAAATCAATTTGCTCTTCACGTAGAATTAACTTATCTTTGAGTTCTGGCTGATAACGATACGGCTCAATATTATTCACATGCACCCACAAATGGTGGTGCAGTTCTAAATGGAACATCAATAAATAACCATGTACTGGTAGTTCAGTAAACAAGCCTTTAGGAATGTCAGAATAAGAGGCTTCCATTTCATGCTCAACCTGCATATTATAGCGGCTGCTTTTTGCGGCTTTACGTAAATACTTAGCCAGAATATCACCAGTGACATCCACCGTTAAGCTACGGTCACTCAAAATGCTTTCATCACACACTAAGCGGGCTAAACCGCCTTGTGACGATAACACCACCACGTCTTTACGCGCCCAATCTGTATTACGATGACTTGCGGTCGGATCTTCTGCAAAATAGCCCGTACCATGACCAGAGAACTGGGCACCCGATTGTCCGCACCACTCAAAATAACGGGCTGCAGAAGCATCATAAGCCGCAATTAACTCAGGTGTTTCTCTAAGATAACCCTTGGCCGCAAAGATCTCTGTTAAGGTTTTATCAGCGATGTCTCTTGACCGAATAGTAATGGTCGAAACCACGATCTTACCTTTGGTATTGGCCTTGATCTCAAGCGTAATACGCCCGGTTTCTTCTTCACCTGAGGGGGTAAAATCTAAACGAGTTAAGAGATAGGCCATCGGTTTTCCAGTTACATTCGCCTGAAATAACCAACCTCGGATGGCCTCATGAATAAAATAATGCGCACAAGCAGGTAACAACTGCTCTAAATCATCTTCAGAAAAGCGATGTGTATCTTCATTCATTGCTTTTTGAAGCGTCGCCAATTGCGCCGCCTGCCCTTGCATCTCTGGCCCCGCATTAATATACAAATCTTTCAAAAAACTGAGCTCTGAGGAACTGAGTTTTTTGAAAGCTATCTCAGCTTTATTGCCAAAACGTAATTGATCTTTTAAGATTAAGAGAGAAGAAAACTCAGCCACTAAGGCTTCAACATATTGGCGCTCTATTTGAAGTTTCATAAGCTCTCTTAAATAATCAACAAAGTCACAATTGAATACAACAATACTGATGAAAACCAGTTTCCATCAGTATCACTGTCCCTGACTAAAGAGGTACTACGATGATAAAATCCGGTAAGATTAAATAGCGCCGACAGCTGCGTCTTTTACCACCACAAACGTAAAAGTTTCTGCTTCTGTATAAGTCACTAAATCAGCTTTAATTTTGTAAGTTTTAGCGGCGGCATAAGCAATGGCCACTTTGTCTTCCGCTGATTGGCCTTTGAGTTCACTTTTTTCTATATACAACTCTTCAAGTATCTCATTCCAAACTAGGCCTTGTTTGAAAGGTAATAAGCCATAAGTGATCCCTTCTAATTCCACTTTTAAGGCTTTAGAAATATTCTCTACATACACTAAAGCAACGGCATCAGCCGCGATATCATCTTTGTATTTTTCAACGAAAACAGGTAATAAATCTAAAGTCGGTAACAAGCCATTAATGAATTTAATCTTGTCACCCTCAACAATTAAAGCAGAATGAATGAATAACGCTTCTGGAGGTCTACGATCGGTGGTCGATCCCTCGCGCAAAGTGCCTTCTTTTAAAACCAAGTCGCCTCTATAAGCATATACACCAGCATCACTGGTTTGACCATTTACCAAAGTAACCGTTAAT
Source organism: uncultured Methylococcaceae bacterium (assembly GCA_903863905.1). GTDB lineage: Bacteria > Pseudomonadota > Gammaproteobacteria > Methylococcales > Methylomonadaceae > Methylobacter_C. The sequence continues at coordinate 2,607 of CAIPDT010000062.1, read as the reverse complement.
AAGCCTTTTTCTGCATACGTTTCTAGTAACATTGTGTCGCTCTCCTAATCTATTAAAGTAAAAAATTACTGAACTATTTATTGCATCAAGCGGTTAACGGCTCAATCTACTCATCATTAAATGTCCAGGTACATCAATTGAAGCAGTCTCTTGAGTAAAACATTCTATTTACTCTTTTTTTATAAAGTTTAAGCAAAACACTTGCCAATACTGATGATTGACTGATGGCTTGGTCATCCTTGCCTTAAATTAAATAGTACAGCCTTGTTACTCACTGAATTTATGCGGTTTTTTATAAATAGACACACACCTATGAAACAATAAATTAGCGATGGCCTTTTTATGACTACCGCCTTACACGTGTTTAATGTCGTAAACCTAACAATAGAACCAAAATAATCTGTGTTATACGCGACAATAGAAGTGCGGAAAATAAAGCATAAAAAAAGAGTACCCACAGTATGTGAGTACTCTAAGCGGGACAGGGTAAATTATTTAAGCGCCGGTTTATTAACCCAGGTGTTACGGTAACGCTCAAACCCAAGCACTAAGTTCTTTTTTAACTGGCTAAGACAGGCACGTCTCATTTAACAGCCTCCAACAAATCTAGGATATCAAGATCCAGAATTTCTAAACCTATCTTCTTACAGTAACGAATTTCTTTATCAGTCGGATTTTTATTTAACACCCAACCCTTATGTTCTGCAGCACCATAAATAATGTCACTCATCACCATACGTTCAGAATCTCGATTTAACGGCACACCGATAAATAAATATTGCTTACCTTTACGATACTCTTTTAAAAACTCAGGAATAGCAAAGCCGCCCATTAACTCGGTAATATAATCTACGTAGTCCGCATCAGAAGCCACAAAGTTAGGTTCGGGCTTGGGTGATCCCATTGGTTTAAATAAAATGGGTAAGCTAAGATCCACTTGCTCTTGAAGAATTTCAAAATAATCACTGCCATCATATTGGAAAAGCTTATAGCGAAACTGTGTTTCACTCATTCGAGCCAAACCAATAATTAAAGTATGTTCTTCGTTTTTATAACTGTCTTGTAATTGAGTGTCTCTATTGATATCAATGATATAAGAAGGTTTCCACTCCGCAATCCAATCATGCACTGCCGCACGCGTCCATTGAGTTTCCCCATAAATCTTTGTTAGGAATGTTTCTACAAATTTACGACCTTTTTTAAGCTCTTGGTTCATCGCCGCTCTTGGAAACTCATACATGAGCTTGGGAGCCATTGGATTACCATTGTTCATCGCTAAAATAAGGCTATTACTATCCGCAGGCATTGGGGCGCCGGTGGCTTGATTAGTCGCATCAAACAACACTCCTGAACCTAAATAAGGCACGACTCTTTTTTCATACAAGCCCGTTAATATTTCTGATAAGACAGTAGAAGACATGCTAAAACTCCGTGATTAATGTTTGTTTATTAGTAATAAGCAAAAATTGAACCAACTTACCCTATATCGAATACAAATAACGTAACAGCAATACTAACAGAGACTTAAAGACGAATATCTCCCTAAAATGTCTCACTATTCCCCTTATAAGTTTGTAATTATTATGACAATTTGAAGTGTCTAGCAATGGAAATCCCTCCAATAGTCACCAACAAAACAAGATCAACAACCTAAATAATCACGCCATACAAAATTAATAGACCCTGCTAAGGTAGCTATACATTAAGTATGAAAAAAGTCTTACATAAAAAACTTACTGTTAGTAAGCCTACAAGAAAACCAACAAAATGTTTGAAACTCCACGCAACAAAAGCCCAACCCGCACATAATTAAACCAGCAAAATCAATTAAATAAACATAAAACAAGGGTTGGCACAGCGCTTGCTAAATACCAATTGTCATTAACAACAACGTCCTATAACGAGGAGAAGATCATGGCATTACGTCAATGTGCAATATACGGTAAAGGTGGAATTGGTAAATCTACTACAACTCAAAACCTAGTATCTGCTTTAGCAGAATTAGGCAACAATGTAATGATTGTAGGTTGCGATCCTAAAGCGGATTCTACGCGTTTAATCTTACACGCCAAAGCTCAAACTACCATTATGAGTTTAGCTGCCGAAGCAGGTAGTGTTGAAGACTTAGAACTCGAAGATGTATTGAAAGCAGGTTATCGTGGCATCAAATGTGTTGAATCAGGCGGTCCAGAGCCCGGTGTAGGCTGTGCAGGTCGTGGTGTTATTACAGCGATTAACTTCCTAGAAGAAGAAGGTGCTTATGACGATGAACTTGACTTCGTTTTTTATGATGTACTTGGGGATGTTGTATGTGGTGGGTTTGCCATGCCAATCCGTGAAAACAAGGCGCAAGAAATTTACATCGTTTGCTCAGGAGAAATGATGGCGATGTATGCGGCAAACAACATTGCAAAAGGTATCGTGAAATACGCTAACTCAGGCAGTGTACGTTTAGCGGGTTTAATTTGTAACTCACGTGAAACTGCACGTGAAGACGAATTGATCTCAGCTTTAGCAGCAAAAATCGGTACTACTATGATTCACTTCGTACCCCGTGACAACGTAGTACAACGTGCTGAAATTCGTCGTATGACAGTAATCGAATAC
>CAIPDT010000061.1 GCA_903863905.1 uncultured Methylococcaceae bacterium | reverse complement strand
TTGCTTGGTGACCATAGCGAATGTGAACCACCCGATCCCATCCCGAACTCGGAAGTGAAACCATTTAGCGCCGATGATAGTGTGGCAGTTTGCCATGCGAAAGTAGGGAATTGCCAAGCTCTTATTTAAAAAACCCAAGTCTTTACACTTGGGTTTTTTTTTGCCTTAAAAATGTATCGCTAGCCACAATGTTTCAGCATCAGGTAATGTCCATTCTACTCTGTGGCGTGAATGCGAGGGTATTAATACATAATCCCCTGGGTGAAGCATCACTTCTTTCTTAGGTGCATCAAACAATAGTAACGCTTGTCCTTGTAAGAGTAAAACCCATTCATCTTGCTTTTGGTCATACCACTCACCTAAAGGTGTCACATGCCCTTTAGAAATAATTCGCTCAACAATCAAGTTGTCTTTTTTAATAATAGGTTCAAAACATTCCTCAATTAATATTTCAGGAATATGCGTAAATATATTAGTATTAGTTAAATTATTCATTATAAGTCGCTGAATTATAAGTTATGGCTATTGTATAATGCTTATATAAAATTATGACAGTATAAAGGAGAATTAGGATTTCTTATCCATTAGAAAGTACATTTGAGAACATAACGACTCCCAAAGTAGTTGTGATTGGTGGAGGACCATCAGGATTAATGGCAGCAGAAGTCTTAATTAATGCAGGTATTCAAGTTGATCTTTATGATGCGATGCCTTCTGTGGGACGTAAATTTTTAATGGCCGGCAAAGGGGGTATGAACATCTCACACGCAGAGTCTTTTGAGCAATTTGTCTTACATTATGGGGATCGTAAGGAAAATGTTGAAGCTTTGTTAAAGCTATTTAGCCCTGAAGATCTTCGAAATTGGGTGCATAGTTTAGGAATTGATACTTTTATTGGTACTTCAGGGCGAGTGTTTCCTAAGGATATGAAGGCCGCGCCTTTGTTAAGGGCATGGTTACATCGCTTACGAACAGCAGGCGTTAATTTTCATATGCGTCATCAATGGCAGGACGTTACTGTTAAAAACAAAGTCAATCTAGGGTTTTCTTCACCAAACGGTAACGTTAATGTAACTTGTGATGCGGTAATATTGGCTTTGGGTGGAGGAAGTTGGCCAAAATTAGGTTCTACAGGCGCTTGGGTACCACTACTTGAAGAACATAACGTGCATGTTTCACCATTAAAACCCTCAAATTGTGGATTTGAGGTAACATGGAGCGATTATTTTAAAGTTAAGTTTTCAGGGCAGCCTTTGAAATCAGTCAGAGTATCCGTCAAAGATATTGATGGTGTTGTGCGCGCCCAGACCGGTGAATGTGTTATTACTGAGAGCGGAATAGAAGGCGGCGTCATTTATGCACTGTCGGCATTCTTAAGGGAAGAAATTTTATCAAAGGGCTCAGTCACATTAGGCGTTGATTTATTACCTCATCTGGATAGGGATATATTGATCAAAAAATTATCTAAACCTCGTGGTAAAGCGTCAATGGCAAATCATCTACGTAAACAACTTGGTCTTGATGGGGTTAAGGCAGGTTTACTCAGAGAGTGTTTACTCAGTGCCGATTTTGAAAACATTGAGTATTTGTGTTCTATGATTAAACATTTGCCTGTTAAATTAATCGCAACACGTCCAATCGAAGAAGCCATTAGCAGTGCGGGTGGTGTGAGTTTTGAATCATTAAATACTTCTTTAATGATAAGTCAGTTACCCGGGGTTTTTTGTGCGGGTGAAATGTTAGATTGGGAAGCACCGACAGGGGGATATTTATTATCTGCTTGTTTTGCATCCGGCAAAGTAGCCGCTTTAGGAGTCATACAAAAATTAAAGGAGGCTTGTTGACCCACATATATTCAATGATACATTAAATCATTAAAGTTTTAGTTCATGTTAGTAATAGTATCGTTTTGCTTAATTTAACCTATTTAAGGGCAAAGGTTGTGTGCAATATAGTCAATAAAGGATGTTTATGAAACCCCCAAAAAGTTTAGAACCTCTGATTCGTGATGGTCTTGTTGATGAAGTGATTCGTCCTTTAAAAAGTGGTAAAGAGGCATCTGTTTATGTCGTACTTTCAGAAGGCGATATTCGCTGTGCAAAAGTCTATAAAGAAGCGAATAAACGTGGATTTCATAAGCAAGCCTTGTATCAAGAAGGGCGTAAAGTTCGAAATAGTCGACAAGCGCGAGCCATGGAAAAAAATACTCGCTTTGGACGCAAACAACAAGAAGACGTTTGGCAAAATGCTGAAGTCGATGCTTTATATCGTTTAGCGGCGGCGGGTGTGCGTGTACCTAAACCTTACAACTTTGTTGAAGGTGTATTATTAATGGAGTTGATTACGGATGAAGACGGTGCAGCAGCGCCTAGATTAAATGATTTGGTGTTAACACAGGAAGAAGCGCTGAGTTTTCATAGTCAATTGATTAAGGAAATTGTACGTATGCTCTGTGCCGGCATTGTGCATGGTGATTTGTCTGAATTTAATGTCTTAGTTGATTCAACGGGGCCGGTCATTATTGATTTACCGCAAGCCGTAGATGCGGCTGCTAACAATAATGCGTCAAGTATGCTTGAACGGGACGTGAATAACATGGCAGCTTATTTCGGTCGCTTCGCCCCTGAATTATTAACCACACAATACGGTAAAGAAATTTGGAAGTTATATGAAAAAGGGAATCTAACCGTGGATGTTGAACTGACAGGTCAATACAAAGAAAGTCATAAGCAGGCTGATGTAGGTAGTGTCATGAGAGAAATTAAAGACGCTAGGGAAGATGCCATTCGACGTAAATTTGAAGCACTTGATTAATGTCGTCTTTAACACCTAACTATTTATAAGGGATCGTAATGAGTCACTCACAATCGGATAATCCGTTACATGGCATCACGTTAGAGGCAATTTTGTTTTACTTAGTTGAGTGTTATGGCTGGGATGAATTAGGTCAATTAATTGATATTCGTTGTTTTAATCATGAGCCTAGTATAAAGTCGAGTCTCAAGTTTTTAAGAAAAACAGCGTGGGCTAGGACTAAAGTCGAGGAATTATATGTCGATATTAAAAGCCAACAATAACCGTCAATAGTGTCATTTTTCCATAGTAATATTTTAATTTGCCAACAAAGTTTATGAAATCTAGTTGATAGATTACAATATCCCTCATTATTAGAAGACTAATAACTTATTCATAGAAGATGCTATTTGACTTAATAGGTAGTGATCTTCTTTGGGCGAAACCCACGTAAAGAAAATAATATAAATGAAGAAAATTAGATGTGCAGTTATAGGCACCGGTTATCTAGGTAAGTTTCATGCTGAAAAGTATGCCTCATTAACAGATTGTGAATTAGTAGCCGTAGTAGATATTAATGAAGAGGCCGCTAAAGCAGTAGCTGATAAGCACGGTGCTAAAGCTTTAACTGATTATACTGAATTACTGGGTCATGTTGATGCGGTCAGTATCGTTGTTCCTACCACCTTACATCATAAAGTTTCAAAAGATTTTTTAAATGCAGGTGCGCATGTATTAGTTGAAAAGCCAATCACTGTAACAGTCGAAGAAGCGGATGAATTAATAGTCTTAGCTAAAGCCAACAACCTAATTTTACAAGTCGGTCATTTAGAGCGTTTCAATCCAGCTGTCTTAGGCTTGGATAAAGATGAAAAACCGTTATTTATAGAATCACATCGTTTATCGCCGTTTAATCCACGTGCGAATGACGTCAGTGTGGTACTTGATTTAATGATTCATGATATTGATATTATTTTAGCGTTAGTGGATTCTGAAGTTGAGCGAATTGACGCCAGCGGCACGACCGTTTTAACACAGGGCACCGATATTGCTAATGCTCGATTGTTATTCAAAAATGGTTGTGTCGCCAATGTGACGGCCAGTCGAATTAGTATGAAAATGGAACGCAAGATGCGGTTGTTTAGACCGAGTTCCTATATCTCTGTAGATTTTCAAAATCGTGTTTTAAGTAAGTATCGTACTGGAACAAAAGAAATGTTCCCCGGCATTCCCGAAATTGAGAACGAAGAGTCTGTTTTTGAAAGCGGTGATGCGTTACTTGAAGAAATTAAACATTTTATTAATTGCATACAAACGGGTCAGAATCCTTTAGTTTCAGGTGAGGCGGGTCGACGTGCTTTAGCAACAGCGATTCAAATAACTCAGTTGTTAGGCGATAAATAATATAACTTTTAAAAATACAAGGTAATAACAATATGATACCCATGGTAAACCTTAAAGCTCAATACGCTGAAATTAAAGAAGAAGTTGAGCGTGGTCTCGCTGAAACAATTGAAAATTGTTCTTTTATCTTAGGCCCTAATGTACAAGCCTTTGAAAAAGAAACAGCGGCCTATCTTGGGGTTAAACATGCGATTGGTGTCGCTTCAGGAACTGATGCGTTGCATTTGGCCTTGATTGCCGAAGGAATTGGTGCCGGTGATGAAGTCATCACCACGGCATTTACTTTTATTGCCACCGCCGAAGCCATTAAATATGTCGGTGCTATACCCGTTTTTGTTGATATTGATCCAAGAACGTTCAATATTTCACCAGAAGCGATTGAAGCGGCTATTACACCTAAGACCAAAGCCATTATGCCTGTGCATTTGTTTGGTCAACCGGCTGAACTTGAGGAAATCGTAGAGATTTGTGAGCGTAACAATCTAAAGTTGATTGAAGATTGTTGTCAGTCATTCGGCGCAAGCATTGACAGTAAGCAAACCGGTGCTTTTGGTCATGCAGCGGGTTATAGTTTTTTTCCAAGTAAAAACTTAGGTGCGTTTGGTGATGGTGGTTTAGTGGTCACTAATTCTGACGAAACGGCCGCTAAAATAAAACAATTACGAAACCATGGTTCAGATGTCCGTTATTATCATGATGTGATTGGGTATAACAGTCGTCTGGATGAAATGCAGGCGGTTATTTTGCGTGCTAAATTAAAACGCATTGATCAATACAATCAAGCCCGTCGTCACGTAGCGCATTTGTATTCAGAATTAATGGCTGATTTACCCCTCATTACGCCGTATGAAGATAATGTCGGTGAACATGTTTATCATCAATATACTTTATTATCTGATCGTCGAGATGAGATTTTAGCTGCGTTACAAGCCCATCAAATTGGGGCTGCTGTTTATTATCCGGTACCTTTGCATAAACAAAATGTTTTTAAAGAAGAATGCGCTGGCGTCAGTTTACCGGTTACAGAGTCTGTTTCTGAGCATTGTTTCTCCTTACCTATTTGTCCTTTCTTAGAAGATGACACGATTAGGGAAATTGTCAGTGTCATTCGAGGCGTTTTGACGGCTTAAGAGGATGTTGCAACACAAAGCAGTTTCAATTATGTTTAGTGCCGGAGAATCTTCTGGCGATCAGCATGCTGCTAATATGTTTTTGGAACTGAAGCAACAACGTCCCGATATTCAAGGTTTGGGTATGGGTGGCGTTAAAATGTCACAAGCCGGTATCGATATTCGTTATGATTCTGGATCTATTGGCGTCATTGGTGTTGTTGAAGTATTAAAACATTATCGGGAAATTCGTCGGGCCTTAAAACTGATGCAGCAGTTAGTGGCTACAGAACGCCCCGATTTATTGGTGTGTGTCGATTATAAAGAATTTAATTTTAAGTTAGCCCGTTTCGCCAAACAACGGGGTATTAAAGTATTGTTTTATGTCAGTCCGCAAGTATGGGCTTGGCGGCCGGGTCGTGTTAAAACATACGGCAAAGCGATTGATATGATGGCGGTGATCTTTCCTTTCGAGACCGCCTATTATGAGGCAGAGCAGGTGCCTGTTCGTTATGTAGGGCATCCATCCGTCGACAAAGTGCATCCAAAACGCAGTCAACAGGAAGATAAAGCACGTTATGGTTTAGATCCCACTAGGCCTGTGATTGGATTGTTACCAGGCAGTCGGGCTAATGAAATTAATCGCTTATTGCCCGTCATGCTACAAGCGGCAACGCAATTAAGAGTTAAATTCCCCGATATTCAATTTGTTTTACCTCAAGCGGATTCAATCAGTGATGCTTTACTTGAGATGTATCTTGATCAAAGCCACTCTGACTTGTCTATCAAAGTCGTTAAAAATGAACCTTACGATGTGATTCAATGTTGTGATGTGGTAATGACGACTTCCGGTACGGCGACCTTAGAAATCGCCCTTTTAGGTGTTCCTATGGTCATTACTTATAAGTTAGCCGCGTTAACTTATTATTTAGGCCGCTTATTAATCAAAACACCGTTTATTGGTTTGCCTAATATTGTTTTTGGTAAAGCGATTATAAAGGAACTGATTCAACATGAAGCTAATGCAGATAATTTGGTTAAAGAGTTAAGCTTAATTCTGACAGATAAAGACTATGCCGATCAAATGCGTGCTAACTTGCTTCATGTTAAGCAGGAATTAGGGCAGGAAGGGGGATCTAAAAATATGGCCGATCTTGCTTTGGAGATGTTGGGATAACCTCAGATCAATAAAATCCTACTGTCAGTATTTGCGATTAGGTGTAAAATCATTCTTCCTCAGTCTTTGTGAGGAATACTCTCGTTACAATTCGTTAGTTCATCTCAGGATTGTTTTATGCAAAATCAGCACACAGCTACCATTGATGGTAATCAAGCAGCGGCTACTATCGCTCATAAATTAAATGAAGTGATTGCCATTTATCCTATCACACCTTCTTCTAACATGGGAGAGTGGGCAGACGAATGGTCTTCTAAAGGCCAAGTTAATTTATGGGGGACCGTCCCTCAAGTAACCGAGATGCAAAGTGAAGCCGGTGCGGCCGGTGCTATTCATGGTGCCTTGCAAGCCGGTTCTATGGCGACCACTTTTACCGCATCACAAGGCTTGTTGTTGATGTTGCCGAATATGTATAAGATCGCCGGAGAACTCACCCCGACTGTTTTCCATATTGCCGCTCGTTCCTTAGCCTGTCAGGGTTTATCTATTTTTGGAGATCACAGTGATGTGATGTCTGCCAGAATGACCGGTTTTGGTATGCTGTGTTCTAATTCGCCTCAAGAAGTGCATGATTTTGCGTTAATTGCTCATGCCGTTGCATTAGAAAGTCGGATTCCTTTGATGCATTTCTTTGACGGTTTTAGAACCTCACATGAAGTCGCCAAAATCAATGTGTTAGATGATAATATCCTAAGGGCGATGATTAAAGACGAGTGGGTCAGTGCCCATCGAAGTCGTGCTTTAACCCCAGATCAGCCGGTATTACGAGGTACCGCACAAAATCCAGATGTGTACTTTCAGGCTCGGGAGTCCGTTAATGCTTACTATCAAGCGATGCCTGCCATTGTGCAAGCTGCCATGGTTCGCTTTGCTGACTTAACAGGGCGTAGTTATCAACTGTTTGAATATATCGGCGATCCTGACGCAGAGCGCGTTATTATCATGATGGGTTCCGGTGCAGAAGCGGTCACTGAAACTTTAGAGTATTTAAATCGTCAAGGGGAGTCCGTCGGCTTACTTAAAGTCAGACTTTATCGACCTTTCTCAGCCATACATTTAATTAACGCCTTACCCGTTACCTGTAAAAAAATAGCAGTCTTAGATCGCACCAAAGAACCGGGTGCCGATGGCGAGCCTTTATATAAAGATGTGCTCACTGCTTTAGTGCAAGATTATACAAGCAGTCAGGCCAAGTTTACCCAATTACCTAAAGTAGTCGGGGGGCGATATGGCTTGTCCTCTAAAGAATTTACCCCGGGGATGATTAAAGCGATTTATGACGAATTAAAGCAAGCACAGCCCAAAAATCAATTTACGATTGGTATTATTGATGATGTCACTCATACCAGTTTAACCTGGGATACAAACTATAGAACCGATGTCCATGCGGATACGATTCAAGCGATGTTCTATGGTTTGGGCAGTGATGGTACGGTCAGTGCCAATAAAAACAGTATTAAAATTATTGGCGAAGCGACTGCTTTACAGGCTCAAGGGTATTTTGTTTATGACTCTAAAAAATCGGGAGCGGTAACCATTTCGCATTTACGCTTTGGACCAAAACCTATTCGTTCCACGTATTTGATTGCAGAAAATGATGCCAACTTTATAGGCTGTCATCAGACAATCTTTTTAGAACGTTATGATATGTTAGCGAATGCAGCGGATAACGCGGTGTTTTTATTAAATACCCCAAAACCAATTGAAACTGTTTGGGGTACTTTACCCGCCAAGATGCAGCAACAATTGATTAGTAAAAAAATTCGTTTTTATGTGATTGATGCCTATGCGGTGGCTGATAAAACCGGTATGGGTAAGCGCATTAATACCATTATGCAGACCTGTTTCTTTGCAATTTCTGGCGTGTTACCCCAAGCAGATGCCATTACAGCGATTAAACACGCGGTACAAAAAACCTATGGTAAAAAAGGTCAGCGCATTGTAGAACTTAACTTTACGGCCATTGATGAAACCTTAGCGAGTTTACATCAAGTGAATTTACCTCTGACGGTCAGCAGTGTGTTTGATATTAAATCAACTATCCGTGCGACTGCTCCTGATTTTGTTAAACGAGTCACCGGTGAAATTATCGCCGGATACGGTAATGAGTTACCCGTCAGTGTGATGCCAATTGATGGTACCTTTCCAACCGGTACCGCACAGTATGAAAAGCGCAATTTAGCCTTAGAAATACCGGTCTGGGAAACGGATTTATGTACTCAGTGCGGTAAATGCGTGATGGTGTGTCCTCATGCCGTTATTCGTAGCAAAATCTTCGAGACCGATCAGTTAGTGAATCCCCCAGACACTTTTAAACATACGCCGGTATTAGGTAAAGATTTCCCTACCGGTCTGTTGATGAGTTATCAAGTATCGCCAGAAGATTGTACCGGTTGTACTTTATGCGTGGATATTTGCCCGATTCGAGATAAATCTAATGCCAGTCGTAAAGCGCTTAATATGCAAGCCCAACCGCCTTTACGTGCCACAGAAGCACAGAATTGGGATTACTTTTTAGAGTTGCCAGAATACGATCGGCGTTTATTAAAAACCAACACTATTAAAGGTGCGATGGTCTTGCAACCCTTGTTTGAATTCTCGGGTGCTTGTGTTGGTTGTGGTGAAACCCCTTATATTAAACTGGCCTCTCAATTGTTTGGTGATCGCATGATGATCGCTAATGCCACTGGTTGTTCGTCTATTTATGGGGGCAATTTACCTACTACACCGTGGACTAAAAATGCACAGGGGCGTGGCCCGGCGTGGAGTAATTCTTTATTTGAAGATAATGCCGAGTTTGGTTTAGGGATGCGCATTGCTTTAGATAAAAAGAATGAAACCGCCAAAGAGTTATTGGTGTTACATCAAGCACAGTTGGGTGTTGAGTTAGTGGATGCCTTATTAAATGCGGATCAATCTGACGAAGCGGGTATTTATGAACAGCGTCAACGAGTCGAACTGCTTAAAGATAAACTCAGCCAAGAGTCGCAATTTAAAACACCTACAGCACAAACATTATTAGAGTTAGCGGATGCCTTAACTAAAAAAAGTGTATGGATAATCGGTGGCGATGGTTGGGCCTATGATATCGGCTTTGGGGGGGTTGATCATGTACTAGCCAGTGGTCGTAATGTGAATATTTTAGTATTAGATACTGAAGTCTATTCAAATACCGGCGGACAAACCTCTAAATCGACGCCTTTAGGTGCGGTGGCTAAATTCTCCGCAGGCGGTAAAGCCACCGCTAAAAAAGATTTAGCGCTATTAGCGATGGATTATAGTAATGTTTATGTGGCCCATGTCGCTTATGCGGGAAAAGATACACAAACCTTATCCGCCTTTTTAGAAGCCGAAGCGCATGACGGTCCGTCCATTATTATTGCTTATGCACCGTGTATTGCTCATGGGGTAGATTTATCGAATAATCATAGACAACAAAACTTAGCGGTAAAAAGTGGTCATTGGCCGTTATTTAGATTTGATCCCAGTAAAGCAAAAGCCGGAAAGAATCCGATGAAGCTGGATTCAGCCGAGCCCTCGATTCCTTATCGAGATTTTGTTAAAACAGAGACGCGTTTTAGTATGTTATGGCAAACGCATCCTGACGTAGCCGAGCAGTTTTTAGCGCAAGCTCAGCAAGATGTCACTAATCGCTATCATTATTATAAACAACTGTCTGAACTGGATTGGACTGAGGCCACTTCGGTTTCAGCGCTTAAAGTGCAACTTAAAATAGACGGATCTAAGGAGACTGACCATGGTTGATTTAACAACGCAGTATTTAGGCTTAACACTTAAAAATCCCTTGGTTCCCTCCGCTTCACCTTTAAGCAAAGATTTGACTACGGCTAAGCACTTAGAAGACGCCGGTGCATCAGCGTTGGTGATGTACTCTTTATTTGAAGAAAAGATTGTCTCTGAAGAATTGCAGTTACAGCGTTTTTATTATCAACAAGGCCTAGGGCATGGTGAAGCTGATTCATTTCATCCGGTATCGTATGGTATTCAAACGTATCAAGAGCAATATTTAGAACAGCTTCATACACTTAAAACAAACCTATCCATTCCTGTGATTGCCAGTTTAAATGGCTCTTCTCTGGGCGGTTGGGTTGATTATGGACAGCAGTTACAAGCAGCGGGTGCGGATGCTTTAGAGCTTAATTGTTATTACCTCGCTGCCAATGCCGAAGAAAGCAGTGCCGACGTTGAGAATAGATACCTACAGATATTACAAGCATTAAAGTCGGTGGTCAGTGTGCCGATTACCATGAAGTTATCATCGCAGTTTAGTTCTCCCATTCATTTTGCTAAACGTTTAGAAACGGCAGGCGCGGCAGGTGTGGTTTTGTTTAATCGGTTTTATCAGCCAGATATTGATTTGGATACTTTGGAAGTCGTGCCTAAACTAGAGCTATCAACTTCAGCAGAAGCCTTATTACGTATCCGTTGGACAGCTTTGTTATATGGTCGAACTCAATTGTCTTTAGCGGTCACCGGTGGTTTTCATCAACCCGCTGAGATTTTAAAAGCCTTATTAGCCGGTGCAGATGTTGTGCATTTATGCAGTGTTTTATTGCAAAACGGAGCCGGGCATTTAAGTCAACTTCTGACTGAAATAGAGCAATGGTTAAACGAACATGAGTATGACTCTATTCAGCAATTAAAAGGCAGTGTCAGTCAGCAAAATGCTATTGATCCCAGTGCGTATGAGCGGGCTAATTATGTCCAGATACTCGATAATTACACTTCACCTCCCAGTGTATTGAGATAGTTTTAGGGGACAATAGCTAAAGTTATTGCACTCCGCTTTTAACAATTGGCGTGTAATATAAGCTTCTGGTGTTGTGATGTTATTCATGGTGTCGAAATGATTTATCTTAAACCGATATTGATTTTTTTTTTCAAAAGTGACCGGAGTTAATGCGTGTGAACACCTTACCAAAAGCACTTGAAGCGATGGGGACTATTATCGAGGTGCATGGGCCTGTCGTTGTGATTGATTGTGTCACTTTGCCTCCCTTGCGCCAAGCTTTGCTCACGCGCTTTGCTAATACGCTGTATCTATTTGAAGTGCATCAGCATCTTGATGAGCGTCATATTAGAGCGATTACCTTACATGGTACAGCGGGTTTAAGTCGCGGAATGCCCGTGTTTGATACAGGCTCAGCACTGCATATTCCCGTGTCTGAGCAGTGCCTCGGGCGTTTATTAAATATCTTTGGGCAACCCTTAGATGGTTTGCCACCATTACCCAAAACTGATTATCGAAACATTCATGCAAAACCCCAACCCTTATCTGAAGCCGTGGGTATTACCGGTATTTTAGAGACGGGGATTAAAGTGATTGACCTCTTATGTCCTTTTGTTAAAGGCGGTAAGACCGGCTTGTTTGGTGGGGCGGGTGTTGGTAAAACAGTATTAGTGATGGAGTTTATTCATGCCGTGTCTACCCTTCATCAAGGGGTTTCTGTATTTGCTGGTGTGGGGGAGCGTATCCGAGAAGCACATGAATTATGGCGGGAAATGCAACAAGCCGGCGTGATGGACGATACTTTAATGGTCTTTGGGCAAATGGATGAGTCACCGGGCGTGCGTTTTAGAGTCGCCTTATCGGCATTAACGTATGCCGAATATTTACGCGATACCTTGCATAAAGAAGTCTTATTTGTCGTGGATAACGTATTTCGTTTTGTGCAAGCGGGTAGTGAGATCTCCAGTTTATTAGGACGTATGCCCGCTACGGTAGGTTATCAACCGACCTTGATTAGTGAAGTGGCCGAATTACAAGATCGTATTTTTTCGACCCGACAAGGTGGGATTACCTCAGTGCAAGCTGTGTACGTTCCCGCTGATGATATGACTGATCCAGCCGTCAGCGCTATTTTAAGTCATTTAGACACCACCGTTATTTTATCAAGAGATCAGGCCAGCAAAGGTATTTACCCCGCTGTTGATCCGTTGCGGTCGAGTAGTAAGTTGATGGATAAAACTACACTGGGGGTTCGGCATTATGCAGTGGCAGAAGCGGTGCGAGAACATTTAGCCCGTTATCATGAGCTAGAAGATATTATTGCAATGTTAGGGATTCAAGAGTTAGCTGAGGTAGATCGGAAAATTGTCATGCGTGCGCGTAAATTACAACGCTATTTAACCCAACCGTTTTTAGTCCTAGCACAGAGCACACAGCAACCCGGTGTTTCAGTACCCTTGGAGCAGACCTTAACCGATTGTGAAGCTTTTTTAGCCGGGCATTATGATCATTTATCTGAGCAAGATTGTTATATGCGCGGTTCTATGCAGGCTTCCTAATGGCAACTTTTACGCTTAAATTAATGGATATTAATCATGAGCAGCGTATTGAAGGGGTGTTGTCATTTGTAAGTGAAGATGCTTCGGGTCGTTTTGGGTTACAAGCGAATCACGCCCGTTTTATGACCAGTTTGCAGTTTGGTTTATCTCGTTTTTGTACAGAGCCTGAGCAGTGGCAATATCTTGCTTTATCAGATGGTATTGCCTATTTTAATAAGAATGAATTAACCATTAGTACCACACATTTTTTAATTGATCATGACTTTGAACGTATCACCCAATTATTAGATACACATTGGCGTGTAGAACAAGACCAATTACAAGCCAACCGAGCAAGTTTAAAACAAATGGAGCACGCCATGTTTAAACGTATATTAGCGCTTAAATCTAAGATGAGTAGCGGATTATGACTCAAACACTCGAAGAACTTAAAGATAAGGTCACGTGCCAGATTAAACGCTGTAAAAAGGCAGAACAAGAGAAGCCACATTTACTTTCACAAACCGTCTATATCGGCACGTTGGGAATAGTGATGGTGTTACCGATTATCGGTGGGGTGTATTTAGGGCGCTGGATTGATAGTTTAATAGCCGGATATTCAATCCGCTGGACGTTAAGTTTATTGATCACGGGTGTGATTATTGGGTTTTTTAATCTCTATTTCTTAATTAAAGAATAGGTCGAGGGGGACGCATGGAAAATCATCTGAGTTTTGTTTTAGGGCCCTTAGTGATCAGTCCCTCGATATTCACCACGTGGGGCATTATGGGGGTGATTATTCTATTTGCTTGGCTGTCCACACGGCAGTTAGAAATATCTCCTAAAGGTTTGCAAACCACGGTTGAAGCCATTGTCACTGTCATTGACGAGGCCATTAATGAAGTGGCACCGGAACAGGGGCGGCAATTATTGCCTTTTATTGCGACCCTGTGGCTGTTTCTGATTGTTGCCAATTTAGTCGGTTTAATCCCCGAGTTACATGCGCCGACTAGTGATCTTTCGGTCACGTCAGCATTGGCCGTATTAGTGTTTGTTTCGGTGCATTGGTTTGGTATAAAAACCTTAGGCATCAAACACTATTTGCAGCATTATTTAACGCCGAGTCCTATTTTGTTACCGTTTCATATTATCAGTGAGTTCACCCGAACCTTAGCCTTAGCGGTTCGATTGTTTGGTAATATGATGAGTTTAGAAATGGCGGCCATGTTAATTTTGTTAGTCGCCGGGTTTTTAGCTCCCATTCCTATCTTAATGTTACATATTATTGAAGCATTGGTACAAGCTTACATCTTTGGCATGTTAGCGCTGATTTATTTAGCCGGTGCGATGCAATCCCAACAACTGAATACAAAGGAATAATTTATGTCTGATATTGCCTCGATAGTTCTTGGTTCCAGCATTGCGGCCATTATTGGTATCGCTTTGGGGGTTATGTTACCCGCTTTAGCCATGGGTAAAGCGATTAGTAGTGCGTTAGAAGCGTTAGCAAGACAACCAGAATCAGAGCGCTCTATTATGCGCACCTTGTTTATTGGTCTTGCGATGATTGAATCACTGGCTATTTATTGTTTGGTGATTATTTTAATCGTGCTGTTCCGTAATCCCTTACTTGAATACATTGTGAAGTAATTATGGAATTTAATGTCTCGACGTTTGCGCTTGAAATACTAAACTTTTTGGTATTGATTTGGGTGTTACAACGGTTGTTTTACAAACCGTTATTGGCCATTATTAATGCACGTAAACAGTTAATTACCGAGTCGCTGGCCAAGGCAAAAAATCATGAACAAGCCGCCGAGCAACAGTTGGCGCTTTATGAAAATAGGCAGCAGCAGTGGGAACACGAAAAACAGCAAGCGATGAGTGTTTTACAACAGCAAATTGAAGTCGAAAGAAAGCTTCAATTCGCCCAGTTAAAGACCGACTTAGAGCAAGAGCGGCATCGATCTCAAGCGTCCTTAAGCTTACAGCAAAAAGAGTTTCAACAACGTGCCGAAAAGCAAGCTTTAGAGAATGGGGCTAAGTTTTCGGCTTTACTATTAAGACAAACCGTCAGCTCTGACTTAGAGCAACGCTTGTTTATTTTACTCCTTGATAAAATAACGACGCTTCCAGAACTTCTTAAACAACGTCTAATGATCTCTGAGGCACAACCGGCCCTTCCTGAGATCAAGGTGACCAGTGCTTATGTTATCAGTACTGAAATGCGTCAGCACTTAGAAGAAAAATTAACCTCGTTAATGAATCAGCCGGTGCAGGTACAGTATGATCAAGATACCGATTTGATTGCTGGCATCCGTTTAGATATCGGTGATTGGGTTTTAAATGCAAATTTGAAACATGAGTTAAGCGGGTTTGCTGAGTTAGCGTATGTCTCAAAATGAAATAAATCCCCCTCTCAGTCTTTTAGATCAACAAGCACAGGGCTTAAACGCTTATGAATTAGCGGTGCGAGTGATTGAGCAAGGCACGGTGGTTTCAGTAGGCGATGGCATAAGTTGGATTAAAGGTTTACCGTCTGCGGCGATAGAAGATATTTTAGTGTTTGCCGATGGCAGTCGAGGGATGGTCTTTGATCTTAACCGTGATCGTATTGGCGTGATTCTGTTATATGAAACCGAACACTTAACCGCCGGTACTCCCGTTTATTTATCAGAACATGCTTTAAGTATCCCAGTGGGGGATGCCTTTTTGGGTCGGGTGATTGATCCATTGGGTGCCGTCTTAGATGGTTTGTCCTTACCCAATCCGAGTGGTCGAGAAAATCTTGAAAAAAACTCCCCCGCTATTATCGAACGTGACTTTGTGCACAAGCCGTTATATACCGGCATCAAAATTATTGATACCTTAATCCCCATCGGTAAAGGTCAACGGCAGTTAATCGTTGGTGATGAAGGTTTAGGCAGAACCTCAATTGCGCTTGATACGGTACTTAATCAAAAAGATAAAAATGTGCTGTGTATTTATGTCTTAATTGGTCAAAAACGTTCAGCGGTCGTGGCCACTTTAGAGACTTTAAAAAAACAAGGTGCCATGGACTATACCGTGTGTATCGTCGCGGAGGCCAGTGCTTTACCCGGCTTGCAATACATTGCACCTTTTGCAGGTTGCGCCTTAGCAGAATATTGGATGGCCCAAGGTAAAGATACCTTAATCGTGTATGACGATCTCTCCACACATGCGCGAACGTATCGGGAATTATCGTTGTTATTAAGACGACCGCCAGGGCGCGAGGCTTATCCGGGTGATATTTTCTTTGTGCATTCGCGTTTGTTAGAACGGTCAACCTGTTTAAACGCAGAACACGGTGGCGGCAGTATGTCGGCCTTACCTATTATTGAAACCAAACAAGGTGAAATTGCGGCCTATATTCCAACCAATTTAATTTCTATCACCGATGGGCAAATCTATTTAGATAATGATTTATTTGTGTCCGGCTTTCGGCCCGCTATTGATATTACTCGGTCGGTGTCTCGTATTGGAGGAAAAGCCCAAGACAGTCGTATTCGGGATCAAGCCGGGCAAATGAAGTTAGATTATCTACAGTTTTTAGAGTTAGAGGCCTTTACACGGTTTGGCCAACGCTTAGAAGCCTCGATGGAATTGCGCATAAAAAGAGGGAAGGTTTTGCGCGAAATATTAAAGCAAGAACGCTTAGCTCCCCAGAGTAATCTGTTTCAATTAGCCTGGTTAATCGCATTTAATGGCGGCTTATTTGATGAGGCTAACCCCAGTAAGATTCCACTCTTGTTACAGCGGATTGAAACGGGTATCAAAACCACCGCCTTAACCTTAGCGAGCCCTACCGAGCAATGGTTGCTGAGTTTATCGGACTGGTTTAAGGCGGCTGGTGATTTGTGAGTTTAAGCCATACCCTGCAATTGCATATAGAACAGTTGCGCGAGATACGCAGTATATTAAAGGCGATGAAGAACCTAGCCTTTATGGAATTACATAAGTTAAAGGGCGGTACGGACAGACAGAGCGAAGTCGTCGCTCATCTTGAACAGGTGGCGCTGGATTTTTTATATTATTACCCGTTACCCGTAGAAGAGGGGGTGACTTTCTTGTCTATCGGGGTTTTGTTAGGAGCTGAGCGGGGCTTTTGTGGTGATTTTAATGAGAGCTTACTAAAGTCCATCGTTAATCAAGATTTTAAACAGGTGATTACGATCGGTAATCGCTTATGTAATCTGCTGGATGAAGCGACGCTGGAGTCTGATATTCAACTGGCCGGTGCTAATGTGATAGAAGAAGTGCCTGGCGTGATTCAGCATTTAGTTGAAGTGATACAGTCTTTATTAGAATCGCAACACGCTCGGCAGGGTTTATTAAAGTTAAAGTTGACTCTGGTGTATCATGACAATGCGACCCATCAAATCGAGCAACATCAATTGCTACCAGCCTTTTCAAGACGGCTGGCTGTTGAGGTTATAAGCGATGATAATATTTCAGAGAGATCGGATGCATTTAATATAGGGCAGGGTGATGATTCAACAAGGTTTGATCCAAGTGTTATCGGGAGGGGTAGCACTATAAGGCAGGGTGAGACTTCGAGTAGATCTAATCCGGTGACTCTCAATGAGAATAGGTTGATCCCCTTAGGTGGTGAACCGTTATTAAACGTAGCCCCGAATGAGTTTTATACTGATTTATTAGAACACTATCTAATATCTGCCTTACATGAAATCTTCTACAGTTCCTTAGCCGCAGAAAATCAATCACGGTTACAACATTTAGAGGCTGCCTTGAAATATATGGATGATGAAACAGACAAGCTACAAAGAAAATCACAAAGCTATCGACAAGAAGAAATTACCGAAGAAATAGAAGTTATCTTGTTGAACAGTGCGGTTGAATAAAATTATTTGCCATTGATATAGAGGAGTGGGCATTACGTAACACCTTTTTACATAAACATGTTCTATACTACTCAAAATTTACACCACCCTTTTAATCAAGGATGAACCGATGAACCACGCCATTATCGCGCCCGGTATGCGCATTGAATTAAGAAACGAAGAATGGTTAGTGCGTCGGGTTGATGCGACCCAAAGTGGTGGACAGCAATTAACCTGTATTGGTTTAAGCGAGTTAGTCCGGGACAAAGAAGCCTTGTTTTTAACCGAACTGGATAATAACAAAGCGTTTGGTACCCGCATTAATGTCTTAAAACCAGAAGACACCGAATTTGTAGCCGATACGTCAGACAGCTTTATAGACAGCCGCTTGTATATCGAAGCCCTGTTAAGAGAAACGCCACCAACCGATCATAAACTCTATCTAGGCCATCGAGCCGCGATGGATGTCGTGCCTTATCAATTACAACCCACCTTACAAGCCTTTAACCAACCCCGACAACGGATATTAATTGCCGATGCCGTGGGTTTAGGTAAGACCTTAGAAGCCGGTATTCTGGTGTCAGAATTAATGCGTCGCGGTAAAGGTAAGCGTATTTTAGTGGTCGCGGTTAAGTCTATGCTCACCCAGTTTCAAAAAGAATTCTGGAACCGCTTTACCATTCCGTTAACCCGCTTAGACTCGGTCGGCATTCAACGGGTCAGACAACAGATACCGTCTAATCACAATCCGTTTTTGTATTTTGATAAAGCCATAGTATCGATGGATACCTTAAAACAAGGCGTCGAATACCGCAATTACTTAGAAAAAGCCCATTGGGATATTATCGTCATCGACGAAGCGCATAACGTGGCAGAGCGTTCGGGTAGTAGTCAACGCGCGCGTTTAGCCCGTTTATTATCGACCCGTTCCGATACCTTAATTATGTTATCCGCTACGCCACATGATGGTCGGGCAAAAAGCTTTGCCAGTTTGTTAAACATGTTAGATGCGACTGCTATTGCTGATCCAGAACATTACAGTGCTAAAGATTATGCCGATAAAGGCTTAGTGATACGCCGCTTTAAGAAAGACATCATCGATCAAGTTAAAACGGAATTTAAAGAACGCACGACCGAAGAGATTAAATCAAAGGCGACAGCCATAGAGCAGACCGCGTTTGATTACTTAATGGCACTGCAATTTACCACCCTTGATCAAGTGCGTTCTGCGGGTATGTTGTTTAAAACCACCCTGATTAAAGCCTTGTTTTCGAGTCCCGCCGCCTGTCAGAAAAGTATTGAAAATCGCCTAAAGACCTTAGAACAAAAAACAGAGCCCGCGTATCAGAATGATAGAGATCAACTCAACACCTTGCATCAACTCTTAGCCAAAATTGATCTTAACCAGTTTTCTAAATATCAAAAGTTACTGAAAACCCTCACCGATAATAGCTCGGGTAATGCGTGGAAACCTAACGATGCTAAAGATCGGCTGGTTATTTTTACCGAGCGGATAGAAACCTTACGCTTCCTGCAAGAAAATCTGACGCGCGACTTAAAGCTTAAAGACAATCAAGTGGCAGTGCTGTATGGCACCTTATCGGATATTGAACAACAAAAGATCGTCGAAGATTTTGGTCAAGAAAATAAACCGGTACGCTTATTAATTTGTTCTGATGTGGCGTCAGAAGGTATCAATTTGCATTATTTAAGTCATCGTATGGTGCATTTTGATAT
>CAIPDT010000060.1 GCA_903863905.1 uncultured Methylococcaceae bacterium | reverse complement strand
GCGCATTTAATGATCCGGCTGTTGAAAGTAATGTGAATCAGCCTGATAGTAAAACAAAGTTAAAAATGGCGATGGAAAATTGGGATGCGCCAGTCATAGTGACCACAGCAGTACAGTTTATGGAATCACTATTCTCTAATCAACCTAGCGATTGTCGCAAGTTACATCGTATAGCAAATAGTGTTGTTATTTTAGATGAAGCACAAACGTTGCCTATGCACTTATTACGCCCTTGCATGGCTGCTCTTGATGAGTTGGCAAGAAATTACGGTTGTTCAATGGTGTTATGTACGGCAACACAACCGGCGTTTAAAGAAGACGATGGGTTCTTGGGTGGTTTGCAAAATGTTCGTGAGTTAGCTACATCCGATATGATTAACCCAAACCAACTCTACGAGCAGTTTCAACGTGTTTCAGTAAAACATATTGGTATTTTAGATGATGTGGCAGTCATTGAGCAATTACGAGCTGAGCAACAAATATTGTGTATTGTTAATACTCGAAAACAAGCTCAACAATTGTATCAAGGTGTTTCTGATTTATCAGGTTCGTTCCATTTATCGACCTATATGTGCGCGATACATCGTAAATTAGTACTGGCAAAAATTCGTTTTGCTTTGAAACAAGGGAAACCCTGTCGCGTAGTATCCACATCATTGATTGAAGCGGGCGTGGATGTGGATTTTCCTTGCGTCATGCGCAGTGATGCGGGGTTAGATTCCATTGCTCAAGCAGCAGGTCGATGCAATCGTGAGGGTAAGCACAAAGCACATGAAAGTTTTGTCTGGATATTTACAGCTAAAGATTATTCAGTACCACCTGAGCTTAAAGTTTACGCTGATAAAATGAAAGAAACGCTTAGTCTTGAAACGTTTAAAAATGATCCATTAGGATTGGCTGCTATACAGGATTATTTCGGACGTGTTTATTGGCATAAAGAAACGGGACAAACAAGTGAGTTGGATAAACATAATATTTTAGGCGAAATAGAGGTTAGTAAGATTCAGAGTCTGCCTTTTGACTGGATTGCGCAAAAGTTTAAAGTTATTAGTAGCACTATGAAAACAGTTATAGTGCGTTATGATCAAACAGCAGTTGATGCGATCCAGCAATTATATGATCTACCCGATTATATGAGTGTTGGACAACTAGCAAGAGTTTTACAAATCTACACTATTTCTATGCCGAAACATTTAGCCGGTGAATTAATCAAGTTAGGTGCATTGGAATATGTTCAACCTAAAAGATTTGGAGAACAATTTTTAGTATTGGTAAGTGACAATCTATATACAGATAGCGTTGGCTTCAATCCTGAGGCTAACCCTTTAATAATGAGTGGCGAGGATTGCATTCTATGAATATTGGGTACAAATTATCTAAACTGGATCGATTATGAGCAAAGGCATTATTTTAAAAGTCTGGGGCGACAATGCCTGTTTTACCAGACCTGAAATGAAAGTAGAAAGGGTATCTTATGATGTCATTACGCCATCAGCGGCTCGCGGAATTATTGAAGCTATACATTGGAAGCCAGCTATTCGATGGATAATAGATCGTATCCATGTACTTGAGCCGATTCGTTTTGAAAACATAAGGCGTAACGAAGTGGCGGATACAATTAAACAGAGTAATGTTAATGCTGCCATGAAGACAGGTAATTTAAGTAAACTTATTTATCATGTTGATGATGGCAATAACCGTCAACAGCGTTCCGCAATCATTCTTAAAAAAGTATGTTATGTCATTGAAGCCCATTTTGAACTTACTGAGCAGGCGGGGACTGATGATAATGCAGGAAAACACATTGAAATATTCAAACGTAGAGCCATTAAAGGGCAGTGTTTTCAACAGCCTTGCTTAGGTAATCGAGAGTTCAGCGCATCATTTGAATGGCTTGAAAGTCTAGATGAAATTCCTGCTTGTCATGAACAACTCAAAGGTGAGCGTGATTTAGGTTGGATGTTATGGGACATAGATTTTGAGAATGGTATGACGCCACGATTTTTTAGAGCAAGCATGATTAACGGGGTTATCACGATACCTCCAATGCAACAGGTTTTGTCATGATTCTTCAATCGTTAAATAAGTATTACGATAGATTGGTTACCACTAAGCCTGACAAAATTCCTACTTATGGTTGGAATCTAGAGAAAATTAGCTACTGTATTGTGCTGAATGAAGATGGTTCAATTTTTAATATTGAAGATTTGCGTATCCCACTAGAAATAAATAATAAAATAACTTATTTACCTAGATTGCTTATGGTTCCTGTGTTTCCTGAGTCAAGAACAGTAAACATAGCTGCAAATTATTTATGGGATAATTCTGGATATGTATTTGGGTTATCAAATCCACCAAAAGAGAAAGACGAAAAAAAACTAGTCAAACAATTAGCAAAGCAGGACGTTGATTTACAAAATAAATACGAAGATTTTTGGCTTAAAGTCAGTGCATTTGACAGTACAAATTCAAAGACTTTACAAGCACTGCAACAATTTCCATCTTTCTGGAATAAAAATAAGAAAGATTATCTAGAAAAATTAGGAGAAAACCTAGATGTTAACTTTGTTTTTAGGCTAATTATTGATGGTAAAAAGTTTGTCCATGATTGTGATGAGTTTAAAAAACAATGGGCATGCATACTTTCTAATTATCTCGAAAAGTTATCAGATGGACAATGTCTTGTTGATGGAGAAATAACAAAAATAGCAAATTTACATGGCTCAATTAAAGGTGTGGATAATGCACAACCATCAGGAGCATTAGTCGTATCCTTTAATAAAGATTCCTTTGAGTCTTATGGTTTGAAAAGTGGTAAAAATGCAAGTGTGGGCACTGGCGCCGCTTTTAAATATGTTACGGCGCTAAATCATTTATTGCGTAAGGAAGATAGTAATAAGCAACGCCTAAAAATTGGAGATGCTGTGACAGTTTTTTGGGCGGAATCTGTTGATAACCTTAATGAAGAAGTTGCAGAGAGTTTTATGGCAGAAGCAATTAGCCCACCTACAGACGCACAAGAAAATGCAAGTTTAGCTGGAGTATTGCAGCAAGTTTCACAGGGTAAAGCTTTAAAAGAATTACGACCAGATCTTGACCCTAATACAAAGTTTTATATTTTGGGTTTGTCGCCCAATTCAGCTCGCGTATCAATACGATTTTGGTATTCAACAACCCTCGATGAATTAACACAGCGTATCGCACAACACTATCAAGATTTACATATTGAACCGCAACTAGGTAATGGGTTACCTGAGATTTGGAGGTTGGCTTATGCAACTGCACCTATTCGTGATGGTAAGTCAAAGTCTGATGATATTTCGCCACAACTGGCCGGAGGATTGGGCCGTGCAATTTTTACTGGACAAAACTATCCGCAAAGCCTATTGGCGCAGGTACTACTGCGAATGCGTTCAGATGGAGTGGTGAATCCCATAAGAGTATCGTTGTGTAAAGCTGTTATAAATCGTCAAATCCGTTTAAATAAATTGACCAATACAAAGGAGTTATCTATGAGTTTGGATGTAGAAGAGAAGAATGTCGCTTATCGTATGGGACGACTGTTTGCGGTGCTTGAAAGTATACAAAAACAGGCATTAGGTAAAGATATTAATGCCACGATACGTGATCGTTATTGGGGAGCCGCTTCCGCTACGCCTGCTTTAGTGTTTCCTATGTTAATACGTAATGCTATGAATCATCTTGCCAAAATAAGAAAAGATGTCGAAGGCAAAAAACATTTAGCCTCCTTCTTTGACTGGCAAATAAGAGATATTGAAAATGGGATGCCGACATCATGGTCACGCAATTTAAATCTTCAAGATCAAGGACGTTTCGCTATTGGCTATTATCATCAGCGTTATACACGCACAATAAAAGATACAACAGGTAAAGAAATTGAAAATCTTATTGCTGTGAATGATGACGAAGAGCATTCAGCAACACTGGTAATTCAAGAATAGTTAAAAAGCTATTTGACCTCTATTTAACTTTAAAAGGCATAAACGATATGACT